>CAJGCV010000044.1 GCA_904501915.1 uncultured Akkermansia sp.
CTTTTATATCTGTTTCTTTGACCACTGTTACTGGATTAGCGGCTGCACCCTGGGCGCGGTGACAGGTTCACTGTTGACCTTTGACAGCAAGGGTATCGATTTCGTCCTTACGGCGCTGTTCATCACCATCTTCGTAGAGCAATGGCAGAGCAGCCGGCATCACTACCCGGCCATCATGGGCGGCATCGTCACCGCAGCCAGCCTGCTGCTGTTCGGCAAGGAGCATTTCATGATTCCGGCCATGTTTGCCATTCTGGTGCTGCTCTGCCTGCATAAGGAAAAGGAGGGCAGCCATGGTTAACGCTCACACCTTCTATGCCATCGCCGTAATGGCACTGATAACGGCCCTGCTGCGCTTCCTGCCCTTCCTCATCTTCAAAGGCAAGTCAGACACCCCGGAAATCGTGGCAAAACTGGGGAGACTGCTGCCCAGCGCCGTCATCGCCATGCTGGTGGTCTATTGCATGAAGGATGTCCATTTCGCCACAGCAACAGGCTGGCTGCCGGCCACCATAGCCAGCCTGCTGGTGGGCGTGCTCCACGTCTGGAGGCGCAACATCCTGCTCAGCGTCATCGGCGGCACGGTTGCCTACATGCTATTGGTTCAGTTTGTGTTCTAAACGAATGCTATTGACAAAAAGCATAGCCACCAGTACAATAGCGCCCACGCCCCATGATACAGATACCCGCACATGCGCTCACCGTGGTAGAGCGATTGGAACGCTACGGCTACGAGGCCTACGTGGTGGGTGGCTGCGTGCGCGATTCGCTGCTCGGGCGCAACCCGAAAGACTGGGATGTATGCACCAACGCCCTGCCGGAAGAGGTGCTGCGTGTGTTCAAACGCTTCCATGTCATCAAGACCGGCCTGCAGCACGGCACCGTCACCGTCATGGTGGATAAGCAGCCCGTGGAAGTCACAACCTTCCGCATCGACGGCGCCTACACCGACAACCGCCACCCGGACAGCGTGAACTTCGTGAGCCGCGTGGAAGAAGACCTGGCCCGCCGCGATTTCACCATCAACGCCATGGCATTCAACCCCACCCGCGGGCTGGTAGATGCCTTTGACGGCCAGGCAGACCTGAAAGCCGGCGTCATCCGTTGCGTGGGCGAGCCCGATGCCCGCTTCAATGAGGATGGCCTGCGCATCCTGCGTGCGCTGCGCTTTGCCGCGCGCTACAACTTCGGCATCGAAACCGAAACCGCTTTTTCCATACACCGCAACCGGCATCTGCTGGAGAATGTGAGCGTGGAACGCATTTTCACTGAACTGAAAGGCATCCTCATCGGCGAAGGTGTGCTGGGCATGATGCAAGCCTTCCCGGATGTATTCGCCATCATCATCCCCGAACTCGCTCCCACCATCGGCTTTGACCAGCACAACCCGCACCACTGCTACGATGTGTGGACCCACACCGCCCACGCCGTACAGGCAGCTCCAGAGGACGAGTTGATACGCCTGGCACTGCTGCTGCACGACATTGCCAAACCCGCCACCTTCACCCGCGGCGAGGATGGTAAAGGCCACTTCTACGGCCACGACACACGCGGGGCAGACATGGCACGCAGCATCCTGCGCCACCTCAAGAGCGACACCGCCACACTGGACGCCGTGGTCACCCTGGTGCGCGAGCACGATAACACCCTGCCCACCACCGCCCCCGGCATGCGCCGCACCATCGGCCGGCTGGGCCTGAATACCCTGCACCAGCTCCTCGCCATCAAACAGGCCGATATGGACGGCCAATCCACCCACGAACGGGAGCAGAAGCAGACCACCCTGCGCAACGCCCGGCTCCTGCTGGAGGATGTACTGGAAGAACCACCCGCCTACACCGTGGGTGATTTAGCCCTCACCGGGCGCGACCTCATAGCCATGGGCGTGATCCCCGGCCCGACCCTGGGCGCCATCCTCAAAACCCTGCTCTGCGAAGTGCAGGATGAAACCCTTCCCAACACACGCGAAGCCCTTGCGGCACGCACCTCACAACTCATCAACCAACCCCAGTAACACACCATGAACTGCTGCCCCAACTGCGAAATGAAATCCCCGCGTTCCCGCCTCGTCACCTTCCTGCTCAGCCTGCTTATCTGCTGTGGCTTTGCGGGTGTACACCGCATCTATGCCGGCAAGGTCATCACCGGTCTCATCCAATTCTTCACCCTCGGTCTCTGCGGTATCTGGCAGGTTATTGATATTCTGCTGATTATCTGCGGGTGTTTTACGGATAAAGAGGGCAAAACCATCTAAGTCCGCTCAAAGAGCGGATATCGTCTTGCGCAGCAAGATATCGTCCGGCAAAGCCGGATATCGTCCCGCCCCGCAGGGGCGGGATATCGTTTCCTATAAATCCTACCCCGCAATTTCAGCCGGGGTTGGGATACGCTTACCCTTGCTTTGCGGTTTTTATAGATGCTATCAGCATGCGCCTGATGCTACCGCAATGGTGGCAGCACGTAACAACTGATTCTTCAAGACAGCGTGACGTTCAACTCCTTCGCAGAAACGAACAATTTCAACGGCAAAATCAAGGCTTTGTTCGGCAAGCGGATGCGGTTTCATAGTATGCGCATAATAGCAGAAATGTCAGATAAGCGCAATACGTTTCCCTATGGATGGTTTCTGTTTGAGAATGGCGTAATAGGAAACGATACCCAGCCCCGGCGGGGCTGGACGATATCCGGCGAAGCCGGACGATATCTTGCTGCGCAAGACGATATCCGCTCCCTGCGGGAGCGGACGTATCACCAATCGACCTCGACCTTCTCAGCCTCGCCCTGTTTATTCTCATAGAACACATAGCCGTGTTCCACGCCGAAGCGGTGCACCTCCATGGTCACCTTCACATCGTAACAGCAGTAGCGGGCAATATCGAGCATCTTCCGGGCATCGCCGCTTTTCTCATACTCAGCCCACCATTTGAGCGCATCGGTACCCTCGGCTGTCTTGGAATTACCGCCCAGTGTCACCTTCGCCACAGAGTCCAGCTTCAGGCGGTGGCCGAGGCGGGAGGTTAAATCGGAGCAGATATCGAGGTTATTGGTCACATCTGCCACCGTCCAGAAGGTGAATGCCTGAAGCACGCCGTAGTCGAAGTTCACGTGGTTATAGCCCACAACGAGGTCAGCCATGCGGAGCTCCTCGATAAGCTCTTCCATACGGTCTTCGGTGTAGATGTGGTAGGCATTGTCGCGGGTGGAGAACGTCACCGCCACCGAAACGCCCATTTTCGCCGTTTCGTGCCAGCCGCCCACTTCAGCGGCAGAGCGGCGGGTTTCCAGATCAAAGTAAACGATATTTTTCATAACTGACCAGCAGGCAGAGTACGCCGCAGCCCTTCATAGAGCATAATGGCAATGGAGGTGGAAAGATTCAGCGAACGCGCACGCTCACCCGGCATGGGGATTCGCAGCGCAGTCTCCGGGTGGGCATCAATCCAGCGCTCAGGCAGGCCTTTGGATTCCGGGCCGAATACGAAATAATCGCCATCCTGCAGCGGGAGGGAGGGTTCCCAGATGCTGCTCTGCGCCTTGGTGGAAAGATACCAGAAACGCGCTCCCGGCTCTGCCGCAGCTTCCAGTTCCTCCAGGGAATCCCAGAGGTGCAGGTCTACATACTGCCAGTAATCCAGGCCCGTTCGGCGCACGTGTTTTTCATCGAGGCTGAAGCCCAGGGGCTTGATGAGGTGCAACCGGGCATCCGTCGCCACGGCCAGGCGGCCGGCAGCACCGGTGTTGTGCGGAATCTCAGGGTGAAAGAGCACAATGTTGAACATACGCCTTACTTCGCACCCTTACGGAACAACACTGCAGGAATCGTGCGGAAGAAGAGCTTCACATCCAGCCAGAGGCTCCACTCGTCGATATAGCGCAAATCCTTATTCACCATATTGTCGAAATCACCGTTATCGCTGCGGTCCTCAATCTGCCAGAAGCAGGTAAGGCCAGGCTTCACACTCAGACGGCGGCGGTGCTCAATTCTGGGGAAAGCCTCCGTCTCGTACACCGGCAGCGGGCGAGGTCCCACAATACTCATATCGCCCGCAATGATATTGAGCAGCTGGGGCAGTTCATCAATGGAAGTCTTGCGGATGAAGTGCCCGAACTTAAAGATACGCGGGTCGTTCGTCAGCTTGAAAATGGGGCCGTTCATCTCGTTGCCGTACTTGGCCTTCACCTCTTCCAGGCGGGCTTCAGCATCCACGTACATGGAGCGGAATTTCCACATATGGAACACGCGGCCATACAACCCGGAACGCTTCTGGCGGAAGAACACCGGGCCCTTGGGGTCACTCAGCTTGATACCCACAGCCGCCACCACCCAGAGCGGGGAGGAGCACAGCAGGATAAACAGCGCCAGAACACGGTCGATAGCAGCCTTGAATGCACGGGCCCACGAACAAGCCGGAGTAGAGCACAGCACCAGCATGCGCGCATCGCCCACCTCGTTAATATCTGCCCGCAGGCTTGTGCCCATGCGGTTGCCCAGCACCATATTCACATCAATCCCCTGCACCTCGCACTGCAGGATGATATTTTCCAGGTTGTTGTGCGCAGCCAGCCCGCCAAAGACATACAGACCGTTCACGCTGTGCTGCTCAATGAGGCGCTGCACCGTCTCTTCCGTATCCCGCCCCGGCACAATACGCCCCACTACATTGAAATTGCGTCTCCAGTATTCCGGGAAGGCATTCCAGCCCTTTTCGACATCCTCCGCCTTGCCGGCCAGAATCACCTGGCGGCGGTGTTCCGCCACGCTACCGGAGCAGAGATAGTACCAACGCACCAGCAGATATCGCAGAAACACCACAAGCGATATACCCAGCAGGTTCACCAGCAGCACATGGCTCAGGTAGGAGGATGTTTCTACCAGAGCCAGGTATATGCCGATGCCGCAGAGATAATACACGGCAAAGCTCAGAATCTGCTTCAGCGCATTACCCACACGCTGCATGTTGCGCTTATGGTAAAAACCCACCTGCCGCAGGATAATCGGCACAGCAGCCAGTGCCACGCCTGCAAGGAAGGGCGACTTGGTGAGCAAATTAAAGAACTCATGCTGAGACGCCCCCCACAATGAAGAAACAGCATTAACTACCCACGGAGAAATATAGGCAAAACCACATGCCAGCGCAAAATCGATGCACGGGTAAAAACACTGATGAAAAAACTTGCTTCTACGGGTCATATGCTCGGCAGGCATATTAACATTTATTCATCAGACTAACAAGCAAATTTGAGGCACAAGACACCCAAAAAATCTTTTTCCTTGAAAGATAAAGTTATTTTCGATAGTATAAATTCCGTATGAACTTGCTCAAAAGCATGACGGCAATGATAGCAATGACCGGAGCCCTGGCAATGGGGCAGAGTGCATATACACCGCACCCGGACTGGGAAAACCCGCAAAACCTTTCCCAAGGGCGCGAAGAAGCCCGCGCATTCTATGTGCCGTTCGCTAATCGTGATGAAGCACTGAAAGGCCATCGCAACGACTCCTCCCTGGTACTTTCTCTGAACGGAAACTGGAAATTCCACTGGGCACCCAGCCCGGATGCCCGTCCGCTGGATTTCTACAAACCCGAAACCGATATCAGCAGCTGGGCTGAGATTGATGTACCCAGCAACTGGCAGATGCGCGGCTACGGCACCCCGATTTACAGCAACCAGCGCTACACCTTTGTGCGCGACTGGCCGCGCGTGATGACCAAGCCCCGCAACAAGGACGAGGAGCGCTACACCTGCCCCGCCACAGAACCGAACGCCGTGGGCAGCTACCGCCGCGATATCGAACTGCCCGCTGACTGGAACGGCCGCGAGGTCTTCATCCGCTTCGATGGCGTGGATTCCTTCTTCTACCTCTGGGTAAACGGCCAGAAGGTCGGCTTTTCCAAAGACAGCCGCACCGCCGCCGTGTTCGATATCACAAAATACGTGAAACCCGGCAAGAACGTGATAGCCGCCGAGGTGTACCGCTTCAGCGACGGCTCATACCTGGAATGCCAGGATATGTGGCGTCTTTCCGGCATCTTCCGCGATGTGTACATGTACACCACCCCGAAGGTGCAGATCCGCGACTTCTTTGTGCACACAGACTTTGACGGCAAGCCCGGCAGAAAAGACTACAGCAACAGCAAGCTGAGCATCGAGGTGAACGTGGACAACCGCAGCACCGCCGCCGGCAAGACCATGGTACATGGCGAACTGCTCGATGCCACCGGCAAGACCGTGGCCACCATGTGCAGCGATGCCCTGGACATTGCCCCCGGTGCAGAGGTGCAGACCACCCTGCGCACCACCATTGCCAACCCGGCACTCTGGAGCGCTGAAAAGCCGAACCTGTACCGTCTGCTGCTCACCCTGCGCAACGAGCAGGGCGAGATTACCGAAACCCTTTCCCGCAAAATCGGCTTCCGCGATGTGCAGCTGGTGACCGGCCGGTTCCTCGTGAACGGCATGCCCGTGAAGCTCAAAGGCGTGAACCGCCACGAAAGCCAGCACGCCAACGGCCACACCGTCACCGAGGAGGAATGCTACCAGGAACTCCTCATCATGAAGCGCGGCAACATCAACCACATCCGCAACTCCCACTACCCGCAGGTGGACCGCTTCTACGAAATGTGCGATGAGCTCGGCATCTACGTCTGCGACGAAGCCAACATCGAATCCCACGGCTACTACTACGGCGAGCTCTCCCTCTCCCACCCGGCAGAGTGGAAAGCCCAGCACGTATGGCGCAACAAGAACATGGTGGAACAAAGCAAGAACCACCCCTGCGTGGTCATCTGGTCCTACGGCAACGAAGCCGGCCCCGGTGAGAACTTTGCCGCCGTGCGCGACTGGATCAAGAACCGCGATGCTTCCCGCCTCACCCAGTACGAGCGCAACAACGAACTGGCAGACCTCTGCTCCAACCAGTATCCCAGCGTGAACTGGACCCGCAACATTGCCGGCTCTAAACTACAGAAACCCTGGTACATCTCCGAATACGCCCACATTCTCTGCAACTCCATGGGCAACCTCGCCGACTACTGGGAAGCCATCGACAGCAGCGACTCCATCATCGGCGGCGGCATCTGGGAGTGGATTCACCAGAGCTATGACCAGCAGGTCACCCTGCCCGATGGCCGCAAAGTCACCCGCCAGGCATACGGCGGTGACCACGGTGAATACCCGCACGACGGTATCTTCTGCATCAAGGGCGTGATTTACAGCGACCGCACCGTCACCCCGCTATACGATGAAATCCGCAAGGTGCAGCAGAACGCCTCCTTCACCCTGGGCGGGCTCACCGAAGACACCACTGGGCTCATCGTCAACATCCGCAACAAGCACCTCTTCACCAACCTGGCTGAATACAACGGCCGCTGGATACTGAGCGAGGAAGGCAGCAAGACCGTAGCAGAAGGCAGCTTTGCCCCCGCCGCAGCCCCGCTTGCCACGCAGCAGCTCGTGCTGCCGCTCTCGGCAGAGCAGCTCCTCTCCCTCAAGAAGGACCGCCGATACTACCTCACCGTAGAACTCACACTCAAGCAGAACACTGCCTGGGCAGAAAAGGGCTATGTCATCGCCACCGAGCAGATGGAACTGCCCGAAAACATGACCGGCTACGACGCCCGCAACAACCTGCTCAAGCTCAGCGAAGCCAAGGTTGACGTACGCAACCAGAGCAACCAGATGCTCGTTATCGGGCCGAACTTCTCCCTCTGCATCGACAAGGCCACCGGCGGCATCAAGAACTACATTGTGAACGGCCAGCAGCTGCTGGGCGAAAAAGCCACCGTGCACCTCAATGCATTCCGCGCCCCCGTGGCCAACGATAAGTGGGCCATGAACCAGTGGCTTAACAACGGTCTGGGCAACCTCACCCACAGCGCTACCCCGCTCCTGGTGGAACGCCTTAAGCACGGCGTGGTGCGCATCTCCTGCGATGTCACCAGCCGGGGCTCCCGCAAAGAAAACCTCAACAGCGGTGAGTACGACCAAGGCACCTACAAGGTCAAGGACCTCGGCCCCATCACCGAAAAGGACTTCAAGTTCACCACCCAGCTGGTTTACACCATCCTGCCCAACGGCTACATCAGCGTGCAGGCCGGCATCATCCCCAGCATCAACAAAGTGGTGCTGCCCAAGCTCGGCTACACCCTCAACATGCCCGAGCGCTACTCCAACGTGCGCTGGTTCGGCCGCGGCCCCGGTGAAAACTACACCGACCGCAAGGCTGGTGCCCACATGGGCATCTGGTCCAGCACCGTGGATGCCATGGTTGAGCGCTACCCCTTCCCCATGGAAATGGGTAACCGCATGGACACCAACTGGGTTGCCATCACAGACGAAAAGGGCATCGGCCTTGTCATTGCCGCAGAGCCGCACGAGAATTTCAACTTCTCAGCCCTGCCCTACACCGCACGCGATATCTTTGAAGCCGCTCACCCGGAGGAAGTGAAACGCGCCGGTGCCACCGTGCTCAGCATCGATGCCTTCACCCTGGGGCTCGGTGGTGCCGCCTGCGGCCCCCTGCCCATGGACCGCGACATCCCGCTCTCAGGGCCCACCACCTTCGTCTTCTCCCTGCGCCCGCTGCTGCAGGGTGAAGACCCGGCAGAAGTAGGCCGCAAGATGCTGCCGCTCACCGGGGCAGTCACCCTCTCCCGCGACAGCGTGGGCTACGTGCACGCCACCTGCGGCTCGCGCGATGCCAGAATCGAAGTCATCCTGCCCGATGGTTCTGCCATCAATTACAAGGAACCCTTCCTTCAGCGAGAAGAAGGCATTGTGCGCGCATCTGCCAGCAGCAAAGGCTGCATGAACAGCGTGGCCGTCTACCAGCACCTGCCGGAGTGGAAGCCCGACAACGTGATGCGTGTCACCCACTGCTCCAGCTATGCCGGCAGCAGCAACTCCCCCTGGAACCTCATCGACGGCCGCCGCGACACCTTCTGGCACTCCGAATGGCGCACCAACCCCATGCCGCCCTACCCCCATGAAATCATCATCGACATGGGCGCGCTTTCCGAGCTCCGCGGTTTCGCATTCACCCCGCGCCAGGGTCGTTCCTCCTCCCGCGCCGGCAGGATTGACATCTACCTCTCCGTCGATGGTAAATCCTGGAGCAGCACACCGGATGCCACCATGCAGATGGTAGACGAAGACAACGAGCAGCGCATCATGCTCCCCGAATCCACCACCGCCAAATTCTTCAAACTCGTATTCCGCACACCGCTTTCCGGCAATGATCCCTACGCCGCACTGGCTGAGGTAACACCCATTGTCAACCGCGTGATTGGCGAATACCCGCCGCATGCCTTCTTCAGCGTTGCCTACGTCAGCTCCGACCTCCCCGAAGGCGGCCCCGCACGCAACGTGCTCGACGGCAACCCCGACACCTACTGGCACACCCTCAAGGGTGTCACCCTCGCCAGCTACCCGCACGAAATCCGCCTCGATATGGGCGGTGAGCGCAAGGTGAAAGGGCTCGTCTTCCAGAGCTCCAAGCTCGAGGAAGCCCGCGTCAAGGACTACGAGGTCTACACCAGCATGGACGGCAAGAACTGGGGTGACCCCGTTGCCCGCGGCACCATGGCCAACAGCGCCGAAAAGCAGGAAGCCCTGTTCTTCACCCCTGCCACGGGTAAATTCATCCGATTCGTTGCCCTCTCCTCGCACGATGGCAGCGACTCCGCCGCCGTGGCAGAGCTCAACATCATCACCGATTAAACGGTCTGCCCTCCCCGGTGCTTCTTTTCCACCCGCTTCCCCTCTACCCGGGGAAGCGGCTTTGCTTTTGCCCACGCACAGTGTAATCACCATTCTGGCTCATTTGCTCCTTACTTACCGCCAATTACTCACCTGGCACCTTTTTATTTCCTTAAAATACAGGCTGAAAACATATTTTATGCTGTACATCATACGCAAAATTCGTTAAAGTTTATCCTGCAACCGGGGCATACTCCGCGGGTTGTGCCGTGCTGTCCCTGTTTCTCTATCACCTTTTCATCCATTTTCATCTCAAAAAAAGCTCATGAAACTCCACCTCAATCTCACCCTCCGTCGTGCCGTTCTGGCCGCCATGGCACTCGTCGCCGTGCATACCACACAAGCTCAGGATGTCGTTCCCGGCACTCCCACCATCGCCGGCCCCTCCACTCTCACTGGCAACATAACCTGGACTGGAATCGTAAACTTCGGCGACTCCACAAAGAAGGAGGATTGCACGCTGCAAGATGGCACCTTTCACGCCACCAACTCCATCTACATTGGCGGCAAAGGCTACGGCACCAATGCCACATACGGCAACAACGGCACTCTCACCGTAGACGCGACCGCCACGCTCTCTGCCACGAATTCCATCAATGTGGGTAACACCGAGGTAACTCAGGAGAACGGCGAGGGCATCGTCGGCACGCTCATTGTGGATGGCGGCAAAGTGACCAGCCAGGAAATCACCGTGGGTGTCAACAAGGGCTCCGGCTACATTGAGGTGTCCGGCGGCGGCAAGATTTCCGCCACCGATGCTCTGAAGATGGGTTACTACAACTCGGACATATCAGGCTCCAATTACATTTCCATCGATGGCGCAGGCAGCTCCCTCACCGTGGGCGAGGCTGGAGGCAATAACGACTTTACCTCTATCGGCGCCTACACCAACGGCAGCATCTCCATCAGCTACGGCGCCTCTGCCACTTTCTACGACCAGACCATCATCGGCGAAAACGCCAACAGCTCTGGTGACGTCACTGTAACAAACCAGGGCCTCTTCCCTGGTGCAGACCCGGAAGCCACAGCATCCAGCACCCTCATCCTCGGCACCAAGACCGTGCTGGGTCTGAATGCAGGAGCAGAAGGTTTCATCTATGTCGATGGCTCCAAGGTAACCGGCACCGAAATGGTTGTCGGCAGCGCCGGTGAAGGCGCTCTCATCAGCAACGGCGGCAGCACCATCGACCTCAAGACCCTGTTCCTGGGCCAACAGGCAGGCAGCACCGGTGCGCTCACACTTTCCACCGGCGACAAGATGACCATCTCGAATGCCCTCACCATCGGTAATGCCGGCACCGGCATAGCCTACATCACCGGTGCCGAGCTCAAGATCACAAAGAATCTCATCATCGGCAACACCGGCACCGGCTCCCTGGAAACCAGCGGAGACTCTGCAATCACTGTTGGTGAAAACATCGTGCTGGGCAGCGGCGCGGGCGGTAGCGGAACGCTGATCATCGATACTGGTTCCACCATCACTGCCACGAAGGACATCTTTGTCGGCAATAACAAGGGCACCAGCAGCGGCACTGTCACCAACGCCGGCGAGCTTACAGCCGCCAATGCCTATATCATGGGCACTGACAGCAGCATCGCCAACAGTGGGGCCATGGAAGTGAGGGACACCACCATCTACCTGGGCTCGCTCACCACCGAAGCAGACGCTGAGACCACCATCGGCGGCAAGCTCGAAGTCGCCGGCGGTACTGTCACCAACGATGGCACCTTGACCGCAGGTAACACCTCCCTCACCAACGCCACACTCATCACGGGGGTAGGCAGCACAACCGACATCAAGGGCAATCTGGGTATATTCGGCGGCACCACTACTCTGAGCGGCCGGACCACGGTAACGGGTGACACAGCCATTACGGCGCTGGGCACACTCACCACCACAGCCGGAAGTAAGCTCGCCATCGGCGGCGGCATGCTCCTCATGGACAGCACTGCCACCATTGGTGGTTCCCTCAGCGTTGGCAATACCTCTATTATCAACTCCACACTTTCTACATCCGAGGACACCGTCATTAACGGAACTCTGACAGCAACAGAAAGCACCGTCATGATTGACGGTTCCCTGACCGCCAACGATACAAAAATTACCGGCTCCACACTCTCCACCAATGAAGGAGATACCACCATCAATGGTTCGCTGACAGCAACAGAAAGCACCGTCATGATTAACGGCGCACTGAATATCTCCGGTGACACCACCCTCGCCGATACTATCCAGGTTTCTGCTGAATCTGCCACTATCGGTGGCAAGCTGGATATCACCAACACCGCTGTCATGATTAGCAATGCATTGCAGGTAACTGGTGACACTTCATTCAGTAACTCCTCCCTTTCTGCAACTGACGCCACGTTTGGCGGATCGCTGAACATCTCCGACGAGAGCACCGTCACGATTGACGGTTCCCTGACCGCCAACGATACAAAAATTACCGGCTCCACACTCTCCACCAATGAAGGAGATACCACCATCAATGGTTCGCTGACAGCAACAGAAAGCACTGTCATGATTGACGGTGCACTGAATATCTCCGGTGACACCACCCTCGCCGATAATATCCAGGTTTCTGCTGAATCTGCCACTATCGGTGGCAAGCTGGATATCACCAACACCGCTGTCATGATTGACAATGCATTGCAGGTAACTGGTGACACCACGTTCAGCAAGTCAACACTGACCACACAAGCAGCCACGCTGAACGGTGCGCTGAACATCTCCGACAAGAGCACCTTAACACTTAGCGGAAATCTGACCGCCGGCGATACGACGATTGCAGACTCCGAGCTGTCCACCATAGGAGGTAATGCCACCATCGATGGCTCGCTGGATATCACCAATAGCACCTTCAACATCGACGGCTCCATCAAAGCCGGTAGCACATCGCTCACAAGCGCCTATCTGTCTTCCCTTTCAGATACCACTATTGACAGCACGTTGGACATCACCAACAGTGGCGTCTCTGTTGGCGGCAATCTGACCGCGGGTGATACAACGCTTTCCGGCGAAAACAGCTCTCTGAGCACCGCCATTGGCAGCACAAACACCATCGACAAGCTGACCATTAACGCCGGTTATGTTGAAATCAATGGCTCTACGACCGCTGGCGACACCAAGCTGGCTGGCACCAGCAGCATGCTCTATATTTACACCGGTTCTTTGACCACTGCCACCACGGTCAACCAGGGCACGATTAATAACGCGGGCACCTGGACCATTGGCGGCGAGACAACCAGCACCCAGGGTGCTATCACTAATACCGGTTCCATGAAGGTTGCTGACAAACTGTACTCAAACACGATTACAGGCACAGGTACGATTTCTGTGGCAGACAATGCAGCATGGTACATGTATGGCAACACCGAGCAGACCACTGTTGACAACGCCGGCAATATCTACGTGGGTTACAATGGACACCTCCAGGCTGACAGCCTGACCGGCACGGGCACCACCACTATTCAGGTTAACAACGCTATTGCCTCCACTACAGCCGGCAGCGCGGTGATTGCGCTGACTAACCCCATACCCGAGACCGACCCCGAGACCGACCTCAAGGTAGATCCAATCAAGGTAGAAATTAACCTGGCACATGCCGCCAGTCTTGTAGGTAAAACTGTCAACTTCCTTTCCGTAGGAGGAGCACTTGTTGGTCTGGAGCAGGACAATATCACCAGTACCGAAGACACCGGCTGGACAGACGACTGGAAAACGGACGCCAGCAAGTCCTATTACTCTATCGTATCAGGCGACACTGTAACCAAGCTTGAATTCACCGCCAGCACGGGCTCTGCCGAGAACCTCACCACCATAACCGGCATGACGTTTAACCGTTTTGCCGAATCCCAGAAAGTGGATATGAACCTCACCGTTCCGGGAACATATCAGCTTACAGAGATTGAGGTAACCACGGAAATCAAAGTTGCTAAAGAAAGCACAGTAACTGGAGTGGACCCCACTGTTCCCGAACCGATCGTTAGCGCCGGCGATGCTGTGCAAGCCATTACCATCACCAAGACAAAAGATGACGTCACTAGCGATGGCAACAAGAAAGAGGTCAGTGTCGTATTCAGTAAGAATGTTGAAACCACTACTGGTACAGCACCCACGGTTAAGACAACAGCCATTACCCAGAACACAACCACGAAGGATGCTGATGGCAATGTAACTGGCAACGACTCACAGCTTCTTGACGTTTCCGGTCTTACCATGGTGTTCGACGGCACCAGCTCCCATAAGGGCAATGGCAACGGAACCAGCAAGGCAGAAATGGGCTTCAAGGGCAACCCCGATAAAACCGAACTGGGCGAAGTGACGATTGACGGCGTGACCGCGAAACTCGAACAAGTCGACATCATCGAGGTTAAAGCCGATTCCAACGTGGAAGTCAAGGATGTCGACATGGCATCTACCCATGCTCTGACCATCGAAAAGGGCTCTGTGGTAACTTTCGACAACGTCGACATTCAGATTGGTGGTGCTACAGACACCTCCATTGTGCAAACGGTCAATGTTATCCAGTATAATGAAGATGGCACCATCAAGACCGATGACAACGGCAAGCCCATCACCGAAGAACATGTCATGGAGTCGGCATCTCACCTGACCACCTCCACGGTAATTGAAAGTGCCACTATCAAGCTGTTGGGTAACACAAAACTTACGTTCGAGGAAATCCAGTTCGACGATAAGGGTGAAGTTGATCCTGACCTGCATGGCACCACCACCATTACAGGTTCTACGGTAGAAATCAGCGGCACTGCTGCCCTGGGTGCAAACTCCACCGAAGCTACTGGGAATGAAGCTGCCAAAAACATGCAGACAATCAGCATCACCGATAACTCGGAGGTAACGATTACTGGCGAGGGCACACTGACAAATGCCACACTCGACGGCGGTTCCCTGCTGCTGGTGCAGAACGAAGCCGCCGGGGGGGTTGAAAATGTTGTTGTTTCCAACGGGTCGCACCTGAAGGGCAAGGGCAACCTGAAGAAGGTTCACGTTGACAAGGACTCCACCTTCACCGTGGGCAGCTCACCCGGCCAGTTCACCGCAGCAGACCTCACCGTTGATGGCGTGACCAACTTCTACTTCATCACGGACTCCAAGGAATGGGACAGCAAGAAGCCCGAGGAATTTACAGGCACGGAAGCCACCGACTACGACCTCGCCAACGGCACAGGTAACTGGGGTGCCATTTCCCAGCTGTGGGTCGATGGTCCGGTTTCGCTCAATGGCGAAGTGCGCTTCACCTACCAGAAGTGGGATCCGACCACGCAATCCTTTGTCAACCTGACAGCGGAAGAGACCCAGGCAGCCCGCGAGGAACTGGGTGAATACTTCACGGAAGGCACCAAAGTCAACTTCGTCATAGGCAATACCGACCAGCTGACTCTTGGCAACGGTTTCTGGATCAACGAAGACACCCTGCCTGTGCTGGCTGATGGGCTGGAATGGGATGTGACCTCGCTCTTCTCCAGCGAGCACACCGCCACCGTCACCTACGCCATGATTGGCGACCCCAACCGCATTGCGAACACGCTGCTGAGCGCCGGCAGCACCGTGCTTGACTTCGGCCGCCTGGGTGAAGCCCAGGCCATCCTCCGCGAGAAGGGCACCACCCGCACCTGGGGCAGCGCCATTGCCAACTTCGACAGCATCGACAGCAAGGATGGAGCCACCGGTTACGATTACAATGCCTGGGGCGGCGCAGTGGGTGTTGACCACGCCTTCACCGACCGCACCGTGGTGGGTATCGCCCTGGGTCGCACCTATGGTGAAAACGAAGCCAAGGAAGGTATGGGCAACTACGAGGGCGGCAGCATCGACCAGGATGCCACCATGGTGGGCCTGTACGGCACGCACAAGTTCAAGACCAAGGGCATCATGAACGATGTGAAGTTCAGCGCCTTTGCCGCCTACGGCTGGTTCGAGAACGAAAGCACCCGCGACAGTCTGAAGAACAACAGAACTGCTGAAGCCAGCTGGGATTCCAACGCCTGGGTGCTGAGTGCCTCGCTCTCCCGCGACATCACCACCGACAACGACATCGTCTGCTCCACCTACGTGGGCGTGGAATACACCAAGGCTACCATGGATGACTTCGAGGAAAGCAACGGGAAGTCCACCGCCAGATACACCGCTGACGAAGATTACAGCAACCTGGCTGTGAAGGTGGGCATGACCGTGAGCAAGAGCTTCGGCGGCTTCACCCCCTATGTGGGCATTGCCTACATCCACGACGTGAAGCGCGACGTACCCGAAGTGACCGCCTCAAATGGCCGCCGTTCCATCACAGGCGAAGGCTGCATGCCCGGCCGTGGAGCCGTGCAGATTAAGGCAGGTGCCAACTGGCAGCTCTCTGAGACGCTGGACATCTTTGCCGGTTACTCCGCAGAGATTCGCGACAACGCCACCGAGCACAACGCCAACCTCGGCATGGGTCTTACCTTCTGATATAAGCATCCCCTCAAAAAATCCCGCATCCCCACTAAGGGGTGCGGGATTTTTTTACATCGGCAACGCCGATGTATTTCATGCGGCTTTGCCGCATTTCATACCGCAGTTCCTGCGGTATTTCGTGCACCGAAGGTGCAATTCATTGAGCCCCGCAAAGCGGGGCGACTGCTTCGCTGACCGAGGAATAAAAATAAACAATAATATAGAATATTAAGTTTAAGTGCTTATTGCTGTTTTTGAC
>CAJGCV010000045.1 GCA_904501915.1 uncultured Akkermansia sp.
CGAGGGGGCGGACGCGGGTTCTTTGCACCCCTTCAAGGGGTGCAACCAACGCTCTATCTCCCCGCATCGCTACACCTTCACGGTGTGTCTTTTTTGTTACTACGCGCCAGGGCTTTCACCCGCAAAAGCATTGCATCAGCCTTGCTAATGCTGCAGGCGTACATTTCTTTGTAAAATCAATCAGTTAAAGAAATCTACATGCAATTATGCAGGTAAGAGCAATAAGATAGCGTCTACAAAAACGCATTATTTTCAAAAAAAATCGATATTTGCGCTTGCATCAGCATTAGCAATGCTGTATATTTTCGTCAGCGGCTTAGGAGCAGGTCTCTCAGCCTCCCGGCGCGCGTGGGAAAGGGTATCCCTGCACGAGCCGCTCGAAACTCTAAAAAATCAATTCTTACAATCATGAAGAAAACAATTATCGTCCTTATGGCTCTTGCTGGTGTTGCCTCAGCTGCTTGGACTAACGATACGACCGCCAGCACTAGCTTCGCTATCTCCGGTACAGATTACGCCTCCGATTATCGTTTGATAATGAACGGCAATGATGCAAATGATACTACCATTGAAATTAAGGCAACCGGAATAACCACCATTTGCGCCATTGATGGTAATGGCTTGGATAAAATTACCAGTGTCACTTTCGATGTTGATAATGTTCTCACAATTACGGATTATGCTAAATTGAGCGGCAAGGCTGGCAATACTACAACTCTGAATCTCGGAAATACCGGTAGTATTGTTGTGACCAACACATTTTCCTCTAATTCTGCAACAGCACTGACATTGAACGCAGGTTTGCTGAGCGGGGAAACAGAACGCACTCTTATAACCTGCGACTACCTGAAAGTCAATAGCCTTACCCTTAATATAACCGCACCCACCGGCTATACAAATGGGGGTCTTGTATATGAGTACAATGGTGCCTATTATTCCGATGTAACGATGAATGCAAGCGGTTACTGCACCATCACTGATGTCACTAAAACAATTGAGCTAGAGGACGGAAAAGTATATACAGTAGCAGACATCCGGGGAAACAACAACGCATCCATCAAAGGGCTTTCCTTACTTGCCACCGCTCCCATTCCCGAGCCCACCACGGCCACACTTTCCCTGCTGGCTCTCGTAGGTCTGGCAGCACGTCGCCGCCGCAAGTAAGCAATAAGATATTCAAGCGAGGCAGGCAAGCCCCGCAACATACTCCCGCCCCAGGTTGCGCACCGATGGGCGGGATTTTTTTCTCGACGTAAGCACGAGGGACACAGCAAAGCTGGGTGCAACAAATAGTGTCTATGTGTCACATGGGGGGGGCATTACTGCTATGCTTTCTGCATGATACTTGACTTACCGACTCTAGTTCATTATCATAAGCAGCAGCACCATGAAGCACTCCCTCCCGTCCCTGTTCCTCTGTGCCCTGAAAGGCAGCATGCCGGGGCTGCTTTTCGCACTTGTGGGCATGGCCGCCATCTACATCATGCACGGCATCCATGCCAGACGCCAGCATATCCTGGACCACGGAGTCCGGACAGAAGCCACCGTGGTAGATGTGCAGAAACGCAAGGGCAGCAGACATAGCAGATATTACCCGGTGCTCAGCTTTACAGACACCCAGGGGATTCACCAGCAAATCGAATCTCCACAGAGCAGCGACAAGAAACGCGGAGAACGGGTCGGAATCTGCTACCTGAAAGAAAATCCGCTGCAACTGGAAATCATGCCCCCCAGGCAGATGCTCGTGCTGAAGATAATCATGGGCGGAGGTGGCGTTTTCTGCCTTGGCGGAGTCGCCATGATGATTGCCGGTTTCCGCCACCAACTGAAGAAAACATCCCGACATAACAACGCCCTTTCATAAGCCATGACCCACCCCCTGCTCCGCCCAGTCCGCAAGAAAACCTGCGACCCGCTTTTGGGAGGCCATGCCATGGGCATCATCTTCCTCTGTGTGGGCATGCTGCTCGGCGGGCTGCATTTCTACAACCAGAGCGCCCACCAGCATCTGCTGGATACGGGCACCAGGGCTGAGGCCACCGTGGTGAACGTCATCCGGCACAGTACCGGCGGAGGCCGAAAGCACCACACCGCCTTTTACCCGGTGGTCAGATTCACCGATACCGCTGGCAAAGTGCAGCTTATCGAAATGACAACCGATGCCGGCGCCGGGGTAAAAGCCGGGGACACGGTACGCATTGTCTACATGCCGGAGCATCCGCAGAAAATGGATCTGGAACAACCGCTGCACACCAGCGGCACCTTCATTCTGGCCATCGCGGGCGGCATCTGCGCACTCGCGGGGCTGGGCATCATTGGTGCCAATATTCACCAGAGCCGCCGGCTGCCGACATCCGCCCCAGCCTCAGAGTAAGCCCCCTGCTGGAACGTAGAATGTAGAAAAACATTGTTTTTACTGTTCAAAGGTCTTTCAGCATGCTACAATACACCCAGCCATGAGTGCAGGTGACGGCAGAGAGGGCAAAATCCGCGTAGCCCTGGCCAAGGGTCAGTTGGGCGGAAAGCTGGCAGGCATGACATTGCCGCGCCAGATAGTGTCCATTGCGCTCTGGCCGCTGATGGAACAGGTGATGAGCTTTATCTGCGCCTCCACCTCACTGGTGCTGGCCACCCACATGGGCGACCACGGCGAAAAAACCGCGCAGATTGCCTCGGGTATCGGCGTGACCTCGTTTGTGATGTGGCTGGGCTTTGTAATGCAGGGTGCAGTAGGCATGGGTGCCACCGCCATTGTGAGCCGCATGACAGGCGCGCGCAAGTATGCCGATGCCAACTACGCGGCCAACCAGTCTGCTGTGCTGGGGCTGCTGGCGGGTTTTCTTTCAGCCCTGCTGATGTATGGCACGGCGGATTTCCTGGTTTCAGAGGTACTGAGTCTGAGCGCATATGCGCGCGAAGTAGCCCTGCGCTACATGTACACCGGGTGCTGGGTAGCCATTTTCTCCGGCGTGGTCTTTGCGCTGAATGCCGCACTGCGCGGTGCGGGCGATACGCGCACCCCGTTCATCATCATGCTGGTGGTGGATGGGCTCAACATCGTGTTCAGCCTGATTCTGGTGCAGGTATGCGGCATGTTTGTGGAAGGTCTGGCACTGGGTATGATAGGCGGCATGGCGGCTGCAGCTGCCGTGCTGCTGGGCATCCTGTTCAAACGCACCCTGCACATGCGGCATGAGCTGAAGGGGCAGCCGCTGGATGACTACTGCGCCGCACAGGGAGCCACCTATGCACCGCCGCTGTACCTGAACCGCAAGAGTCTGCGCATCGACTGGGGAATGATGTACCGTATCCTCTGCATCGGTGTGCCGCAGGCCATCGAAGTGGGCGGTATCTGGGTGATTCAGATTTTTGTGCTCCGCATCATTTCCTCGCTGGGCGATGCCGCCGTGGGCGCGCACAACATCGCCATCCGCATTGAATCGCTGAGCTTCCTGCCCGGCTTTGCCATCGGCATGGCAGGCGCCACACTGGTGGGGCAGTATCTGGGGGCACGCAGTGTGCGGCTTGCCCTGGAAACGGCGCGTAAATGCGTGCTTTACAGCGTGTTGTTCATGGGCTGCATGGGAGTGGTCTTTGCCCTGTGGCCGGATATTTTCGTGGATATCTTTGCGGCGGGTTCGCCGGAGCTCTCCGCCGTGACCCGGCCGGTGGTGCAGGCATTCCTGATCATCGAGCCGTTCTACGCCGCCATGCTTATCTGCAAGATGTGTCTGCGCGGCGCGGGCGACACCCGGCGCGTGATGTGGGTATCGTACGGCGGCATGGGCTTTTTCCGCGTGCTCTGCCTGCTGGTGTGGTACTGGCTGTGGCCGGAGACACTCTCGCTGGTGGGCATCTGGATGCTGATTGCCTGTGATATGCTGGTGGAATACCTGATACTGCGCAAGATGCTCTTCGGGCTGCGCTGGGCACGCAAGAAGGTCTGATACCAAGCGTGAACAACACGCAGAAGCAAGACGCAAATATGTAGAATTCTGAATTCTACATTCAACATCGCCAACCCATTATCAAACCATGAAACAAGACTGGCTCATCCAGACACCGGAAAACAAACGACTCATTCTCTTCATGCTGGGCTGGGGCGCCACGCCCAATGCGGTGCAGCCGCTCACCTTCCCCGCGGGGTATGATGTGCTCTGCTGCCACGACCACCGCCAGCTCTGTCCGCTACGGGCAGAGGATTTTGCCCGTTACGAGCGCATCTACCTATTCGCATGGTCCTTCGGCGTGTGGGTAGCCGAGCAGAGCTGCCAGGCACTGCCGCTGTACCGCGCCGTGGCCATCAACGGCACTCCCTACCCCGCCAGCCCTCAATACGGCCTGCGCCTCAAGGTGCTTCAACGCACTATCAAATCCGTTGCAGCCATGGGGGGCAATCCCTTCAAGGACGAACAGCACCCCGAAAAATACGCCCCAGCCGGTCCCTTTGCAGAGCCCGGCGCCCAGCAGCAGGTGGATGAGCTGGACTTTCTGGCAAATGCCTGCCAGACCCTGCCGGAACAGCCCCACCTCCCCTGGGACCGCGCCTGGATTGCCACCCAGGACGAAATCTTCCCGCCTGCCCGTATGCGCGCTTACTGGGGCGAGCTGGGGGTGGATTTCGAGAGTTATCATTTTCCGTTCTACCATGCGGAGATTGTACTCGATGAGTTGCAGGAATCTCCCGCAGAGTGAATTTCCCGCCTGTGGCGGGAGATAAGTTCGCCCTTGCGGGCGAGTTAATTTCCGCTGACGCGGAGAGAATTTCGCAGTCTGACGACTGCGAGATAATAGACTTGCAAGAGCAAGTCTATTTTGGTACACTCACGCGCATACAAGCACCATGGTCACGACAGTATACCCCTACGGCGAGGATTTTCCGATTCTGAAGATTGAAACAGCGCTTTGCACGGCAGAAATTTCCCTGTACGGCGGGCATGTGCTCAGCTGGGCACCGGCAGGACACAAGCCGGTTATCTACATGAGCCCCAAGGCCGTATTCAAGAAAGGCAAGGCACTTCGCGGCGGCATTCCGCTGTGCTGGCCGTGGTTCGGCAAGAACACGGAGGATGCCTCCCAGCCTGCCCATGGTGTAGCCCGCATTTCCACCTGGCAGGTAGGCCGCTGCGAGGAGGGGGAGGATGGCCGCGTGAACCTGCTGCTGGCGCTGCCGCCGGAGAATGATATGATGCCAAGCGCAGCCCTGGGCATGGAGATTGGCAATGAGCTGACCTTGAGTCTCATTACGCTTGATGTGCCCCGTGCCATGCCCTATTCCGCCGCCATGCACACGTATTTTGCAGTAAGCGACTACGAACAGGTAGCCGTAACCGGGCTGGAGGAACTGGCCTTCACCGAATTTGCCGATGATGCCATTCCGCACCCCGAAGACCCGCTCATTCCGCTGGGCCACATAGACCGTATTTACCACCCGGTGCCGGAAAATGCAGAAATCACCATCCACGACCCCGCCTGGGAGCGCAGCATCCGCATTTGCCGCGCTGGCAGCGGCTCAGCCGTGGTGTGGAACCCCGGAGCAGCACTCGCCGCAGGCATGGGCGACCTGGGCGAAGGGAACGAACGCGGATTCCTGGCAGTGGAAACCACGGTAGTCCCCGCCGAAAACATCATGCTGCGCTGCGGTGAAACGCACGAACTCACCACCCGCATCCAGGTATTCGGCGTTAACTGATTCCATATGCGCAAAATCTGGAAAGCATTGAAAGCCATGACCAAGCTCGGCTGCTTTGTCATGCTCTCCATGCTTATCATCATTCTGGTGGCAGAGGTATATACCCATGCCAAAGCCGGCACACACTGCCACAATAAAGTAGCCGATTGCCGGCAGGGGGATGTGGCGCTCGTGCTGGGTTGCAGCAAAAAACTGAGCCGCAACCGCGCCAATTTCTATTTCACCGGGCGCATGCAGGCCACCGCAGAGCTGTGGGGCAGCGGTAAGCTGCGCTGCATCATCGTTTCCGGCGATAACCGCGAAAAATACTACAACGAACCGCGCGATATGAAGGAAGCCCTGGTTAAACTCGGCGTGCCGGAAGACAAAATCGTGTGCGACTACGCCGGTCTGCGCACCTTCGATTCCGTGGTCCGAGCCAAGCGCATCTTCGGTGCCGATAAAATCACCATCATCAGCCAGTCGTACCACGTCAAGCGCGCCGTGGCAACAGCCCGTCATTTCGGCATGGATGCCGAAGGGTTCAACGCACCCCTCATTCCCATCAACAGGCCCACATGGCTGCGCCAGTTCCTGCGCGAGCGCGCCGCCCGCGTTGCCATGATTTTTGACCTCTGCATCGGCACGGAGCCCCGCCACATGGGAAGCCGCATTGCCCTGCCTGAGTAAACAACCAATCATCACCACTCACCATGTTCTCACTTGTTTCCTGCTCTGCCATGGCCGGTATTGCCGAATGGGTCTGCTGCCCCGGCGAACTGAATGCCCCCCTTTACCGCGCGCTGGCCGAATGCCCGGTAGTGCACCGCTGGAGCGTAGCAGATGACCGCTCGGCAGCGTTCTTTGCGCTGGGGCGCGTGCAGGCAACCGGGCGGCCGGTCATGGTGGTGGCCGGCAGTGGCTCCTCTGCTGCAGCCATGACTCCGGCAGTCATCAATGCCTATTACCAACGCCGCCCGCTGGTGGTGCTCACCATGGACAGTGCCGGCACCTGCGGTGGCACCGGCGCTCCGCAATGCGTCGAACAAGAAGCCCTTTTCGGCATGTATGCCCCCACGGTAGAGCTGGCGCTTCCCTGCCCGGTTTCGGATTTGCCCAATCTGGAGGAAGTCCTGAGCGAGGGATTCCCGCTGCACCTGCACGTGCGGCTAGATGACTCAGCCGAACCGCCCTGCAGCGATTTCAGCAGAGTGGAAGTGGGCGATGCGCCCCCTGCACCGCGCTTCCGCGGGTCGCTGGTAGACGTTTCGCAAATGCTGCGCTTCCGCTCTATGGAAGGGCTTGTGCTCCTCATCGGCGCGCTGAACCCGGACGAACAGGAGCCCGTGCTCTGGCTGGCCCAGACCCTGCGTGTGCCGGTGCTGGCGGAGGCCAGCAGTGGCTTGAGGGAAGAACTGGCCCCCTACCTCCTGCACGGCGGGGATGAAATGCTCATGCAGAACCCGCCGCGCCACGTGCTGCGCGTGGGCGACGTACCCACCGGCGCTTTCTGGAAAGCGCTCGAACACCTGCCGCAGACGAATGTTTACTCCATCACCCGCACCGGGTTCTCCGGGCTGAGCCGCAAGAGCAATGTGGTGGAAGGCGAACTGGAACAGGTGATGAAAGCCCTGGGAGATGTTCCCCACGTGGGCGATACGGAGCGACTGCTCACCCGCAGCCGCCGGACCGGCAACCAGATGGAGGAGCTCCTGCTCGGATACCCCGAATCTGCCGAGGCCATGGTGCGCTCCTTCTCCCGCCACGCCTGCCTGGCCGATGTCATCTGCGTAGGCAGCGCCACCACGGTAAAACTCTGGAACCGCTACGCCCAGCACCAGGTACCTACCCTTTACCTGCGCGATTTGCACAGCACCGGAGCAGATGGTGTGCTCAGCGCATTCCTCGGCAATGCGGCCGACGCCTCCTACGGCTGCTGCCTCATTGGCGACCTCACGCTCCTGCGCGATATCAATGCCACCGCCATTCTTCCCCAGCTGACTCCCGGCAAACGCATTGTCGCCGTGCTCAATAACGACGGTGCCGCTGCCTCGCTTCATGATTCTGCCGGTAATCCGGAACTCGAGCGGCTCCTGGTGCAGCCACAACCCTTCCGCATGCAGGAAATTGCACGCCTCTGGGGCGCTGAATACTACGCTATTCGCAATGAAGCAGACTTCGAGATTCTCGACACCCTGGATGACGATTGCTTTGTGCTTCTCGAGCTTCTGCCCGACGGCTCACTGGGAGGCTAATTACCACCAATTTTATAGGTGTCGCATTTCCGGCTTGACAAATAGTTAAGAAAGGTGTATCATGTCTCCGACATGAGAGTAACCCTGACCATAATGACTGGCCTGATGATGGTGCTCGCAGCGGCAGCTGATACGCTGTCGGACCTGCGCCCGACTATCAGGGAGGCCGCTGCCAAACATGGCCTGGATCCCGTGCTGATAGAGGCTATCATGCGCCACGAATCGGCGAATGCGACCTCGAGCGCTGCCCGCAAGAAGAACAATCTGGCGGGTATCATGGGAAGCCGCGGACAGCGACGCTATGAGACTAAGGAAGACTGCGTGCGTGACCTCGCAGAGATTCTGGGCAAGTACCGGGCCAAAGGCCGCGTGACGCTTCTGCAAATCAGCCGCGCATACTGCGCCAGCCACAGCCAGTGGGTTCGCGGTGTGACCTACTACATGAATGCCATCCGCAAAGGCAAGTGGGGAACAGATGAATTTCTGAATCAGACTGAGGCTTCCTGATAAGGGAGCACCCGGTAGTGATAAAAAAAGGACTGAGTGCAGCTCAGTCCTTTTTTTGCCATTCAGGGGCGTAATTGCTCAGCCTCCCAACGTGCAATGGAGGCATCCAGAATGCGGCAGGCCTGCTCCACCCCGAAGAAGTCGCCCACCTCGGTTTTCTTGTGTTGCAGCGTTTTGTAGGTAAGGAAGAAGTTCTGGATTTCCTGCAGGTAGTGCGGCGGCAGGTCCTCCAGTTTGTTAATATGGTCATAGCGGGGGTCTCCCACGTTAACAGCCAGAATCTTCACATCCGGTTTACCGCCATCAATCATATCCATGCCGCCGATGATGCGGCAATCCACGTAGCAGCCGGGGAATGTGGGCGCAGAAGTGAAGACAAGGATATCAATCGGGTCACCATCCAGATAGCGGGTGTGCTCTACAAATCCATACTCCGCAGGGTAATACACGGAAGAATAAAGAACGCGATCGAGCTTGATATGGCCGGTTTTCTCGTCCACCTCATACTTATTACGACTTCCCATGGGGATTTCGATACGTGCTTCAACAACTCGCGGTATACTACTCATATACATGAGAACTTAACATCCCGGCAGCACGGTGTCAAGGAGATAACAACTTTAATCGCGATGATACGGGCTACCCGCCAGGAGGGTGTGCACGCGGTAAATCTGCTCCAGCAGCACCACCAGCGCCAGCTCATGCTGCATGGTGTGCCGGCCCAGGCACAACACATGGTCGCAGGCATCCCGCAGGGCCTGGGTATGACCATCTGCCGCACCAATGAGGAAAGCTACGTGCTTGACCGCCTGCAGCTGCCACCGGCGCACGCGTTTTTCCAACTCACGGGTTGACCAGTTTTCACCGCGTTCATCCATGGCAATGCGAAGACACCCCTCACTGGCCTCGAGCAAGCGGGCAGAGACCGCTTCGGAGTCTCCGGCTTTCACATACCGGAGCTCGACGCGGCCGAGGGGGCGCAAGCGTTCTTCAAAGAACCTGACCCCGTCGCGCGCGTAAGCAATGGAAGGTCTGGCGGCTGCTATGATACGAAAATCCATGCGTACACACACAGTACAGTATATGGCTCGCAAGGTCAACCCTTTTACTTGACAGGACAGGTGTATTTGCTACAATATCCGCGCTATGATGATTGCAATTCCATTGGGATATTTTGTGGCATGTTTCCTGATTATTGCAGGATTTCTGGGCGGTATGGATTTTTTGGGAAACCGGCCGGCAGATATCTCGCGCGCGGAATTGCTCGTAAAGCTCAGCGCAGCGGCCTGGCCCATGATTGCCGGGTGCGGGTTACTGCTGCTCATTCAGATAACCAAGCAGATTGAAAACCTGCGACTGGTAGCAAGTTACACACCGGAAGAAGAACCCGCCCCGAAGAAAAAGAAGAAGAAAGCGGCGAACAAGTCCAAGGAAGAGGCAGAAGCCACACCTGCCCCACCCCCTGCACCGGCACCGGAACCACAGCCCGCCCCGACGCCTGCGCCGGCACCCGCCCCCGTAAAGATTCAGGGTGTCATCACCATGCCGGATGTAGCTGGCAGCGCATTGAATTCTGCCCAAAATGCTTCGCGGACAGCAACACCAGTTCCGCCCTCCTCCACCCGGACTCCGCTTTACCCGAACTCACCGATTCCCGGGGGTGGACGCGTGCCGCAGCCACCGCCTCCCATGCCCCCGCAGGCAGAAGGCATTGCAAACCTGCCCTCCGGCGGCAAACGCGCTCCGCGCAAAGGCGAAAACCAGGGGTTGAGCTTCTTCAAGGTAGACTGATTCCGCCGGCATGCCACCCTCAGCACACGATGCGCGCGCCATACTGGCCGACCTGATGCAACAGCACAGCGGATTACCTGTGCAGCCGGAGGAGCTGCAGGCAGTGAGCGCAGGCGCCAGCGGGCGCAGCATCATGCGAGCCTGCGGGATGCTCGGCATTCACTGGACCAACCAGCGGGCAGACAATCACTCATTTCTGCCCGCAGCACATGGGCTGGCAGCAGCCGGTCTCCGCGTGCCGGCCATTCTGGCAGAAAAGGAACTCCCGGGACAATGCGGGGCCTGCCTGGTACAGGATTTAGGGACGGTGGATATTCTGAGCCTGCGCACTGCTCCATGGGCAGACCGCCGTGCTGCCTATGAACAAGCCTTCCACACCCTGCTGCCCCTGTACCAACTGAAACCGGCATGGGAACTGCAACCCGCATTTGATGCAAAACTCTACCGCTGGGAGCAGGAATACTTTGCGGAGCACCTCATCACCCGTCACCTGGGGCAAGATGCCGCCGCATTCCTGGCACAGCCGGCCCTGCAGGCCATGGCAGACTGGCTGGCAGAGCTACCCCGGGTTCCCGTGCACCGCGACTGCCAGAGCCAGAATATCATGCTGCACGCCGGGCATGCCTGGCTCATCGATTTCCAGGGCATGCGCTACGGCCGCAAGGAATATGACCTTGCCTCCCTCATATACGACCCCTACATGCAGTTGACAGAAGGCGAACGCAACGAACTGCTGCAGCTCTGGGAGCAGATGGAGGGGCAACCGCTGCCGCAGGATGTATTCCACGCCTGCGCCATGCAGCGTCTCATGCAGGCACTGGGTGCCTTTGCCAACATTGGTTATAACCAGCAGAGAGACTGGTATCTGAACCTCATACCCGCCGGACTGGCCGCGCTGAAACACGCAGCCGCCCACACCCCCGATTCCTCACCCGCACGCCCTGTTGCCGCATGCATCCTACAACTTCTAAACACGTAAGCTTCTTTGCCGTGCTGTTCTGGCTGGCGGTTATGGTCAGCGCATGGTTCCTCATGCCGGCACCTTTGCTGCACCGCTACGACCAGCAGATATACAACCGGCTCGGGCATCTACTCTGCCGCTGGGATGCAGCGGATTTTCCCCAGCTGCTCAAACCCGGTGAACCCATTGTCATGGAGCCGGTCATCAGCCACACACGCCTGCTGGAATGCCCCACCGTGGGCATGGTGGAGCTGAACGAAGAAGCCTGCGCTGCAGCCTTTGCCGCCCTGCCGCTGGGTCCGCAGGACTCCGCCGTGCTGCTCAACAAGCTCAAACAGGGAGGCGCCACCACCGTGGGGCTTTCCTCCCCGCTCATCTGGCCGGGCGAACAGGGAGACATGGTGCGCGAAATGCTCTGCCGCGTGCTGGCAGGATTCCCGCACTCCGCCGTCGGACTGCGCGGACGCACCGCTGCACAGCCGGATTTCACCCCCGCCATGCTGCGCAACGCCTCCATCCCACAGGAAAACATTGAAGGTGACCCCAGCGGACTTCCCATTGCAAACAGAGCGCTGCCAAACGGGCTGACAGAAACCCCGGATGCCCTGGCAGTCGTGTGGGCACCCGACTGGCTGGAGGGTGAACCCCACACCCAGAATCCTTCCGCGGTGGACAGCATCTCATTCCCCCTGCTCATGCGCTGGAATGGTGAAACCATACCCACCCTGCCTTTCCGGCTGGCACTGGCGCGTCTGGGGCTGGATGGCAAGGCCGTAAAAGTGAAACTGGGCAAGGAAATAAGCTATGGCGGTATCACCCTGCCTATTGACGCAAACGCCCGCACGCGGCTGACAGATGCAAAGGTGGTCTACATACCGCTGGCAGACATCGTGGCAGGGGCAGACCTGCGCGCCCAGCTGGGCAAGCACCCCATCGTCATGCTGGAACAACCCGCCGAAAAACAGCATACGCCGCTGCGCCTGGAACGCCTGGCCCGCACGCTTTCCCAGCTTGCCGGCTCTGAAAAAATCATCACGCACACCAGCGAACGCCCGCAGGGCGGACAAGTGCTGCAGCAACGGCCTCTGCTGCAGGATTGGCAGAGCCAGACCGTGGCAGGTTTCCTGCTGCTGGTGTTCCTGTGGCTCATGCCATTTGTTCCCGGTTTCCTGCGCTGGCTCATTCTGCTGGCTCTGCCCTGCCTGGCGCTGTGGCAGACCTGCGAGCAGGTGCAGCAGGGCCACTGGTTCGCCACTTCTCATCTGCTTGCATGGTGGCTGCTGCTGGCAGTAGTGTTCATGATGCACCGCACCTACGACAAGGGGCTCTTCGGCAAGCGCCGCTAAGCTGGCAAACCCCAAAAAAAGCTCTGAGCCGCAGCTCAGAGCTTTTTTGTATATCCGGTGCCGCGAAGCACCGTACTTGTTACTTGGCAAAGGTATCACCGCAAGGGCAATCTGCCATGGTCCAGGTGGCCTTACCGCTTTCGGCAATGTGCACCAGGGCATGGTAGGTATCTTCCGCATCCGTCCCCAGCTTGGCGGCAATATCACCAGCCGTGGCAGGAGTAGTGGTAAGAGCACCTTCTGCGGCAGCCAGAAGCTTCAGGAACACATTGGCAGCCAGCTTGCCGGCCTGCACACCGGGCTGGTGGTAGGCGTTGATGTGGATGAGGCTGGCATAGAAGCTTACGGTACGCTCAAACAGGGCGATAAGCATGCCCAGCGTGTAAGCATTCACCACCGGAATGGAGATGGTGATGTTCTTGCGGCCGCTTTCGGAAAGAGCCTTGCGCGTGCCGCGCAGGAAGCCCTGCAGGTAGTCACCAGCGGTGAAGTTATCTTCCACCTTCACAGTATCGGTGGGGGACTGGCGCACCTCAATAAAGGTCACGAAGAAGTTGTTGATACCGTCGCGCAGCTGCTGCACGTAGGCATGCTGGTCGGTGGAGCCCTTGTTACCATACACGGAGATACCCTGGTTCACGGTGTTGCCGTCCAGGTCGAGCTCCTTGCCCAGGGATTCCATGATGAGCTGCTGCAGGTACTTGGAGAAGAGCACCAGGCTGTCCTTGTAGGGCAGCACCACCATATCCTTCCTGCCCTTGCCCTCACCGGCTTCATACCAGGCAAGAGCCAGCTTCATGGCCATGTTGGAAGCGGTATCGGCCACGCGGGTCCTGGCATCCATGGCGGCAGCACCGGCCAGCAGGCTGTCGATATCCACACCCTGCAGAGCAGCAGGAACAAGGCCTACAACGGAGGTCTCGGAAGTGCGGCCACCCACCCAGTCTTCCATGGGGAAACGCTTCACCCAGCCTTCACCCACGGCCACCTTGTCCAGGGTGGAACCCACGCCGGTCACAGCCACAGCCTGCCTGGCGAAGCAAAGCCCCTTGCCGGCGAAGTACTGCTGGGCGCAGACCATGCCGTTGCGGGTTTCGGGCGTACCACCGCTCTTGGAGATAACAACGACCAGAGTCTCGGTCAGCGGCAGCGTGTCGAGCACCTTGTACATGCCGTCCGGGTCAGTATTGTCGAGGAAAGCCATAGCCAGCCCCTCGGCAGGCAGCGCGTCTGCCACAAGCTCCGGACCCAGCGCAGAACCACCAATACCAATCACCAGGCAGGTAGTGTACTTCTTGCCGTTCGGGGCAAGAATCCTGCCGCTGAGCACATCGGCAGCAAAGGCCTTCAAATCAGCCAGAGGCTCATCAATCTTGGCGCGAAGCTCAGCCGTGGGGGCAATGGCACTGTTGCGCAGCCAGTAGTGGCCCACCATGCGGTTTTCGTCGGGGTTGGCAATCACACCGCTTTCCAGGGCGGCAATATCGGCGTAAGCGCGGTCGATGAGGGGCTGCATCTCTGCCAGGTATTCCGGCGTGAGCGGCAGCTTGGAAAGGTCCAGGGAAATCCCCATTTCAGGGTAACGCAGAAGCTGAGTGGCGTACTGTTTCATAACGCGCGGCATTATACTCCACATCTGAAAAATGGCAAGCTCAATCACACCGCTCTGCGCCTCCCGTCACAAAATATAGCACTCATGCCTGTGTCTGTCATGCATTATCGGCTTGCAATCAGTTACTCTATGTGGTAGCATGACGCGCGTTCATGATTACCGACCCCGAAGCATTGTTTCAATGGAAAGTCCGTGCGGCAGCCCAGCCGCAGGGGCGCACAGTGCTTGACCTCGAGGCCGACAGCCTGCACCGCCACCGCGAAAAGCTCTGCCTCATCCAATATGCCGATGCAGATGGCGTGGTAATCATCGACCCTCTGGCCATTGAGGATATGAAGCTTTTCACCCTCTGGCTGCAGGAGGCCGACGTGTGGATGCACGGGGCTGATTACGACATGAGCCTGCTGCAGACTGCTTACGGCGTATTGCCGCACATGATTCTGGACACGCAGATTGCCGCCCGTCTGCTGGGTTTCCAGCAGTTTGGCCTGGCTGCCCTGGTGGAACACTACTACGGCGTCATTCTCAGCAAGAAGAACCAACGCGCCAACTGGGGCCTGCGCCCCATGCCGGATGACATGAAGGAATACGCCCAGGGCGATGTCAAATACATGCTCGAAATGGCGGACAAACTGGTGGCAGAGCTCAAGCAGCTCGGCCGCTATGACTGGTTCCTCGAAAGCTGCGCCTGCAACCTGGAACATGGCCGCGAACGCCATGCCAGCACGGGCCAGGACCCTTGGCGCATCAAGGGCGCCGGCAAGCTGACCCGCCGCGGTCTGGCTGCCCTGCGAGCCCTCTGGCTCTGGCGCGATAAGGAAGCCGCTTCCATTGACCGCCCCGCCTTCATGGTTGCCGGAAATGATGAACTCATCCGCTGGAGCACCGCGCTGCAGGAATTCCGCCCGGTGTCCCCGCACCGCAACATGCACACCCACCGCGCTGCGCGCTTCCGCAAGGCGGTGGAGCAGTTCCACCTCATGGATGAGGAGGATTACCCGCAGTTGCTCAAACGCGTGCACCACGAATCGGACGCCCATTTTGATACACGCGTGGAGCGCTGGGCTGCCCGCCGCAACGCCGTGGCAGAAGAACTTGCGCTGGAAGCATCGCTCATTGCCACCCGCAGCCAGATTGAAGCCATTGCCACCAATGAGGACAAAGGCCTGGCTGCCCTGATGAACTGGCAGCGTAACCTGCTGACGAAGTAAGCGGACCTTCCTCGAAGTACAGGACTTTCAGTCCTGCCAATTTTATTTATCCAGGTGTAATAGTCGCCCCAATGAAATCCGTTTCTGCGCAACGGATGAAATGACCCGTTCCGGCATATGACATACACGCGCGCTGCGCCTGGGGGTACGAAAAAAGTGCTTTTCCCTGGTGGGAAAAGCACTTTTTGAAAACCAAAATCTGGTATATAGCGTTTTTTAGCGCTTGCTGAACTGGAAACGCTTGCGGGCGCCGGGACGACCAGCCTTCTTGCGTTCCTTCATGCGGGAGTCGCGGGTAAGCAGGCCCTGCTCGCGGAGAGCGGAGCGGTACTCCTCGTCAATCATGACCAGGGAACGGGCGATAGCCAGGGAGATAGCACCGGTCTGACCGTGCACACCACCACCGCGGCAAACGACGCGAACGTCGAACTTCTTCATGGTGTTGGTGGCGTAGAAGGGCTGCAGCACAGCGTTCTGGAGGGCGTCGGTCGGGAGGTATTCCTCGAAGGAGCGACGGTTGATGGTGATCTTGCCGGACTTGCCTTCCTCGGCGGGGGTGAGCCAGGCGTGAGCGATGGCTTCCTTGCGACGGCCAGTGGCGTTGTAGGGAGTAGTAGACATAGTCAGAATAAAATTAGGCGATGGTTACAGCTTCCGGAGTCTGAGCGGTGTGGGGGTGCTCAGCGCCAACATAAACCTTGAGACGGCCACCCTGGGCGCGGCCCTGGCGGGTGTGGGGAATCATGCCCTTGACGGCGAGCTCCACAATCATCTCGGGGTGAGTCTTACGCAGCTTGGCGGGGGTGGTCACCACCTGGTTGCCCACGTAGCCGGTGTAACGGGTGTAAATCTTGGCGCGCTCCTTGTTACCGGTGAGCACCACCTTGTCGGCGTTCACAATGATCACATAATCACCGCAGTCCACGTGGGGGGTGAAGATGGTCTTGTTCTTACCACGAAGCAGGTTAGCTGCTTCAACTGCAACCTGACCGAGCACC
>CAJGCV010000046.1 GCA_904501915.1 uncultured Akkermansia sp.
AGCCGAGGTGTTTGACCCGAAGGCCTGGCAGCGCATCAAGGAACGCACAGCTGAAATCAAGATTGATGTGAAGCCGGATGTTCCCTCCACCCTGCAGGCTACGCTGCGCCCGTACCAGATTGAAGGTTTCCACTTCCTGGCATATCTGGCAGAAAACGGCTTCGGTGGTATTCTCGCAGACGACATGGGTCTGGGTAAAACTATTCAGTCCATTACCTACATGCTGTGGCTGCGTGAGGACTTTGTGCGCCGCAACAAGCAGGGACGCAAGAAGGTGACCATTCCCCCGGTGCTGATTGTATGCCCGAAATCCGTGTTGGATGTGTGGGCCAGCGAAACCGAGAAATTCGCACCCGGTGTGCGTGTCATGGTTATCCGTAACAAGGAGCAGGCCGATGTGGAGAACATCCTGGAAAACTATGATATGGTGGTGATTAACTATGCCCAGCTGCGCGTATGCGGCGAGCAGATTAATGCCATCAAGTGGCTCACCGTGATTCTGGACGAAGGTCAGCAGATTAAGAACCCGGATTCCAAGGCAGCCAAGGCTGCCCGGGAGATTAACGCCTACAACCGCCTGGTACTTTCCGGTACGCCTATCGAAAACCGCCTGCTGGATATGTGGTCGCTCATGGCGTTTGCCATGCCCGGCGTGCTGGGCAGCCGCGCCTACTTCAAGAAGCGTTTCGATAAGCGTAAGGATTCCCAGAGCCAGAACCGCCTGGCTGCGCGCCTCAAACCCTTCCTGCTGCGCCGTACCAAGCAGCAGGTGGCCAAGGACCTGCCGCCGCGTACAGAAGAAGAAGTGTATGCCAAGATGGAAGGCATTCAGCGCCAGCTGTACAAGGCAGAACTGCGCCGAATCCAGAAAGCGCTTCTGGGCGTGGATTCCGACGAGTCTGTGAAGAAGAACTCCTTCGCTATTCTGCAGGGTCTTATGCGCCTGCGCCAGATATGCTGTCACCCCGGTCTTGTGGACCCGAAGTATGCGAAGGAAGACAGCGCCAAGCTTACAGCACTCTTCTACCTGCTGGACCAGCTGCGTGAAGAAGGTCACAAGGTGCTGGTGTTCTCCCAGTTCGTGTCTATGCTCGAAATCATCAAGAGCAAGCTCGAAGAGAACAACCACCCGTACAACTACCTCACCGGGCAGACCAAGGACCGTAAGGCCGAAATCGAAAAATTCCAGACCACCAAGGAACCCAGTGTGTTCCTCCTTTCCCTCAAGGCTGGTGGTGCCGGTCTTAACCTTACCTCGGCTTCGTACGTCATCCTGTACGACCCGTGGTGGAACCCGGCTGTGGAAAGCCAGGCTATCGACCGTACGCACCGAATCGGCCAGAAGAACAAGGTGATTGCCTACCGACTCCTCACCCGCGATTCCGTGGAAGAGAAGATCCGCGTACTCCAGCACCAGAAGAACCAGCTGGTCACCAACGTGCTCGGTGATGAAGGCTTCGCCTCCAGCCTCGACCTCAACGACCTGCAGTTCATCCTGGCCCACGGTGGCGAGGATAACGATGATGATGTCGTGGTGGATGTGTAACGTCTGCCTACAGAACAGATTAACCAAAAGCCCCGCCTTGCGTGTCAAGGCGGGGCTTTCTGCCGGGAGATACCGGGGATAAGGACAATGCGCAGGGGGCGGTCAGCTGTTGACGTGGGCGAGGAAGTCACTCCACTTCTGTTCGTAGATTTCCGAATCGTGGTCGGAGCAGCGCAGGCGGGTGAAGCCATAGCGTTCGGAAAGCCGGCAGCCGTCAGCCGTCACATTGTCGGTGATGACGCTGGCACAGGGCAGGGGCGCGTAAGGTTGAACGGCGGCCTGCAACAGCTGGTGCGCAATGCCCTGGTGCTGGTATTCGCGTGCCACAACCACGCAGCACAGAAACATGTGCAGCGGCGCTGCGGTGAGGGGCGCCACATGTTCCAGCTCCATGAAATGGTCGTTGAAGGTTCCCGCCCGCAGCGCTTCATACACTTCCGGCAGCACCGGGAAGAGATTCACAAAACCGATGAGCCGTTTCCCATCTGTGGCGGCCACGGTGCTGTGCGGGTGGTGTATATACCAGCGGTACGATTCTTCCGGCGGGGTGATGAACTCCGCATCGTAAAACTGCAGTTCCAGCGCTTCCATGTCGTAGAAGTGCTGTGCATTAAGGCGCGGAATGATGCAGATGTTCATGCCGTTTTATAACATTTTCTGCATTTTCAAGCAAGCTTATCATGCGGTCAGGGAGTGCATAGGTGAGCCGTTCCTGCATGCCTGTATGGGCAATGCGTATGCCTTACAGCCCGTATTTTCCGCCGAAGATGCTTTTCCGGCGTTGCTCGGGGGGCAGCTTTTCATAGTGCCGGTGGCCATCATCCAGACCGTACATGATATCAAGCGCCTGTTCATGGTGAAAACCGGATGTTTCCGGCCCCCGTTTCTTCTTTTTCCTGGCTTTCGGACCTTGTTTGCTGATGAAATGTCCAGCCAGGAGTATGGCGAAGGAAAACAAGCCAGTCGTGCATGAGAGGATGCCGAATTTGTGCCATGTCGGAATCAGGCATGATACTCCATACAGGCTGATGCTGATGATGAAGACGACAGACAGTGCCTTTTTCTTGTAGCTGGTCATCGTCGGCATCATAGCATATACGTTTTTGCGGTGCAAGCGGTTTCATTATCATTGACTATTGGTGGAGTATGGTCTATGATGTGCGCATGGAGACTCGCGTGATTGAGGTGGACCCGCTGGAGGATTGCCGCCAGATTTACAAGGAAGCCGCTGCTGTGCTGGCAGAGGGTGGTCTGGTGGCTATTCCGACGGAAACGGTGTATGGTCTGGGCGCAGATGCCTTTAACCCGGCTGCCGTAGCCAAGGTGTTTGAAGTGAAGGGACGCCCGAGTTTCGATCCGCTCATCTGCCACCTGCCGAATGGTAAGGCGCTCAAGGATATCACGGAGGTGCCGGCAGAGCTGCAGCCGCTGGTGGATAAGCTGGTCAAGGAATTCTGGCCGGGACCGATGACCCTGGTGTTGCCGCGCAAGGAATGTGTGCCGGATATTGTGACGAGCGGTCTGCCCACGGTGGCATGCCGTGTGACGAGCCACGAGGTGATGCGCGCTGTTTCCCGCGCGCTGGGGCACCCGATTGCCGCGCCGAGCGCCAATCGTTTTGGTCATATTTCGCCCACGAGCGCCCCGGCGGTGCTTAAGGAACTGGGTGGCTCCATTCCTTTGGTGCTGGATGCCGGCGCCTGTTCGGAGGGGCTGGAAAGCACGATTCTGCAGCCTTGTCTGGATGAGAAGGGGCATCCCGCGGTGCGAGTGCTGCGCGAAGGTCCCGTGACTCGTGAGAAGCTCCGCAAAATCTGCAAGGTGGTGAAGCCCGGCAAGGGAAGCGACATTGAGGCTGCCACACCGAATGCTCCCGGCATGCTCAAGAGCCACTACGCCCCTACCAAGCCGCTTCTGCTGCATGACCCGAAAGAGGAATTCACCCCGCAGGAGGGTGTGCGCTATGGCTTGATCAGCTACCAGGGCGATTCTCCGCTGGCTGCGCAGGATTGCTGGAATGAGGTGATGCCGCTTTCCCCGGGAAGCGGGCGTCTGGCCGAGGCCGCAGTGCGTTTGTTCGCGGTGATGCGCGCCATGGATGAATGCGGGGAGGTGGATGTGATTGTGGCTGAGGAACTTCCCAGAATCGGTCTTGGGATGGCCATGATGGACCGCTTGAACCGTGCCGCCGCTCAGCGTGGAGAATAAGTTTGCTATATGAAGCTGTCTTTGCAGAAACTGACGGTGGGAATTGTGCTGCGCGTGGTGCATGCCGCGCTGGTGGAGCTCTATAAGCTTGATTCCCGGGTAAAGGAAGAATTTGACCGTATGCCGGAGGGGTTGAGCTATGCCCTGCAGACCGGCTACAATGCTCCGCAGCTCTTTGTGCAGTGGAAAGACGGGAAGTTGAGCCGTCTGGCTGCGCTGGACAAGCCGGTCTGTGCGCTGCGGCTTAAATCAACGGGTATTTCGTTCCGTATGTTCACCGGGCAGATGGGGCTGGCACAGGCCTACGCGCAGCATGCGTTCAGCATGCAGGGCGAGATTGCGGATGTGATGCGCCTGGCGCGTCTGGTGAATCTGGTGGAGGGGTATTTGTTCCCGAAATTCATCACGAAACATATTTTAACCGATATTCCGTCCTTGCAGGTGAACCCGCTGCGGGTGTATGGACGCATTTTCTGCGGGTTTCTGACTGGTCGCTATAATTGATTATGAATAAGTATTTTGAATTTTTCAACTCTGTAAAGCTCCTGTGCGGGGAATCGGCGCTGGAGCGCCTGGCTGATGAACTGGAACACCTGGGGGCCAAAGCTCCCATGCTGCTCTCCGATGCTGTGCTCGCCAAAATCGGCACCATGCAGATGGTGGTGGATGCCATGGCTGCTGAAGGTTGCACGCCTGCCTGCACATTCACGGATATTCCGGTGGATTCCTCGCTCAAAGTGGTGAATGACATTGCGGCATTGTACCGCAGTTCCGGCTGCGATGCCCTGGTGGCAGTGGGCGGCGGCTCGGTCATTGATACAGCCAAGGGCGTGCGCCTGGTGCTTTCTCAGGAGGCAGAGGATATCCTTGCCATCGGCGGGGTGGATAACCTGGTGCGTGGCAGATATATTCCTTTCGTGGTAGTGCCCACTACTTCCGGAACCGGGTCGGAATGCACGGGTGTGGCGGTAATCCGCAATGATGCCAACGGGGTGAAGATGGAGTTCCTGTCTCCCTTTGTGCAGCCGGATGCCGCAGTGATTGACCCGCGCATGACGGCGGGACTGCCGCCCAAGGCTACGGCCAGCACCGGGTACGATGCCATGGTTCACGCCATTGAAGCCTGCACCTGCCTGCAGGCTAACCCCATGAGCACAGCCTACGGCACGGCTGCCATCAAGCTTATTTTCGAGAATCTGGAGACCGCCACACGCAACGGCTCAGACAAAAAGGCACGCTTTGCCATGGCGGTGGCTTCCACCATGGCCGGTATTGCTTTCTCTAACAGTATGGTAGGTGCGGTACATGCTATCGGGCATGCGCTGGGTGGTGTGTGTCATGTGCCGCATGCCGTGGCCATGACGATTCTGCTGCCGCACGTGATGCGCTACAACCTGAGCCACTGCGCTGCCGCCTATGCCCAGCTGCTGCCCTGGATGGTGGGCATGGATGCTGCTATGGCTACGCCTGCTGACAGCCGCCCGGCTGCTGCCATTGAAGCTGTGGAAAACCTCAGCCGCCGTCTGAATGCTGTATGCGGGCTGCCTCTCACTCTGCAGGATGCCGGGGTGAACAAGGCTGATTTTGCCAAGGTCGCCGAGTTTGCGGTGAATGATGGGGCTCTCATCGTGAATCCGCGCGCTGCCGACGAAGCCCAGGTGATTGAAATTCTTAATGCTGCCTACTGATATGCATACTCTTGTAGAAAATCAACGGAAATTTTTCCAGACGCACGTAACACGTGATGTGGAGTTCCGCATCCGCGCGCTCAAAAAGCTCCGGCAGACGATTCGCGAGTGGGAATCCCGCATTGCAGAGGCGCTGCATGCCGATTTGGGCAAAAGTGCCGCTGAAAGCTATATGTGCGAAATCGGCCTGGTGCTGGGCAGCATCAGCGATACGCTCAGACACATCCGCAAGTGGAGCCGTCCGCGCCGCGTGTCTGCAGGGTTGGCTCATTTCCCGAGCAGCTGCCGCGTAGAGGCAGATCCCTATGGCCTGGTGCTTATCATGAGCCCGTGGAATTACCCGGTGCTTCTGTTCCTTGATCCGCTGGTGGCGGCTCTTTCCGCGGGTAACTGCTGCATTGTCAAGCCCTCATCGTCCACACCCCATACCTCTGGCGTACTGGCCGAGATGCTGGGCAGTATTTTCCCGCCGGAATACGTGAAAGTGGTGCTGGGGAATCATGCGGATTGTGATGCGCTGCTGGCAGAGAAATTTGATTATATCTTCTTTACCGGCAGTCCGAATGTGGGACACCACGTCATGGAAGCTGCCGCGCGGCACCTTACCCCGGTAACGCTGGAGCTGGGCGGCAAGAGCCCCTGCATTGTGGATAAGACGGCTAATATCAAAGTGGCAGCCCGCCGCATTGCCTTCGGTAAGATTCTCAATGCCGGGCAGACTTGTGTTGCGCCGGATTATTTGCTCATTCACCGCAGCTGCAAAGAGTTGTTCATGACTGAATTCCGCGAGGCTGTTGCGGAAATGCTCGGCGAGCAACCCCTGCAGAATGAAAACCTGACGCACATTATCAGCATGCGCCATTTCCAGCGCCTCATGGGCCTCATGGAGGAGGCCACCATTGCTGTCGGTGGCAGGGGAGATGCCGAAACGCTCCGTATTGAACCGACTCTGCTGGATAATGTCACCCCGGATTCCGCCTGCATGCAGCAGGAAATCTTCGGCCCGATTCTTCCCATGCTCACATGGGAAAAATGGGAGGATGTGGAAGGCTTCGTGCTTTCGCGTCCGCGTCCGCTGGCTTCTTATCTCTTCACTACGGATGCCGGAACGGAAACCAGCTTCCGCCAGCATCTCGCTTTTGGTGGCGGTTGCGTGAATGATACCATTGTGCACCTGGCTGTGCACGGTATGCCTTTCGGTGGCGTGGGCGACAGCGGCATGGGCTCCTATCACGGCAAAACGGGCTTCGATACGTTTACCCACTACAAGTCCATTCTCAAAAAAGCCAACTGGCTTGACCTGCCGTTCCGTTATCAGCCGTACAGCAAGTTCAAAAGCGCTCTGCTGCGCATGTTCCTGCGATGATTCAGAATCTCACACCTGCTGAACAGGAACGCCTTGCCGCGGTGCTGCGTCCCGGTGAATCTCCCCTCTGGGTGGGGAAGGGCAGTTCTGCCCACCCTGCGGCCTCCGGTGGTCTGCTGGCGCGTTTGTTCCGTAGAAAAGCAGCACCTGCCGGAGCGGTGGCTCTCTATGCCATTACCCCGAAACGTGTGCTTGCCGTGTCTCCACAGGGTGAGGTGCAGGAGTGGTTCCTCATGCTGGGGCTGGTGCAGGCGGTGAATGAAGCCCCCGGTGGTAGCGGTGATATTGTTTTTGATTACCAGGAGGTCAACGGGCGGAAAGAACCGCGGGGACTCATAGGCATTCCTGCCGTGGCAGAGGTGCGCAACCTGCTTAACAGTGCCATTGATGCGGCTTATAACGCCTCCCCGTGGTCGGTTTAGTTGTTAGTTCATTAAAAAACCTGTTGCAATAACAGAAAAATAAGTTATAATAGAGGCACATGGTTGAGAATATTCTGTACATCGTTGCAGCCTACCTGATTGGTTCCGTGCCCTTCGGTTACATCGCGGGGCGTTTGAACGGTGTTGATTTGCGAGAGCATGGTTCCCGCAACATCGGCGCTACCAATGCCGTTCGAGTTCTGGGGAAAGGGTGGGGCATTCCTGTGTTTTTCATGGATTTCCTGAAAGGCTTTGCGCCCCTGCTGTACATGAAGTACCACCTGGGCGGAGAGTTGGCAGCGTTCAGCCCGGCAGATATGGGCTGGTTCCTGGGGGTGATGTTTGCGGTGATTATGGGGCACACCTTTACCTGCTTCCTGAAGTTCAAGGGCGGCAAGGGCGTTGCCACGACGGGTGGTTGTCTGTTTGCCATGTCACCCTGGGTGGGTGGCGCGGCGCTGCTGTTCTGGATTGGCAGCATGATAATCACGCGCTATGTCTCGTTCTCCAGCATTATGGCCGGTGTGGGCATGATGCTGGCTGCCGGTATAGAATTGTGGTGCCACGACCGTGCATATTCCGCGGCTGATTACATGGTTCTGGGGCTTCTTCTTCTCATTCTGGTGCTGGTTACGTGGAAGCACCGCGCCAATATCGTGCGTATTCTGAACGGTACTGAGCCTAAAGCATTTGCCCCTAAGAACTGATTAATTTTTCTACATATATGGAACGTACTTTCAATAAGACAGCTGTTATTGGTGCTGGTGCCTGGGGTACAGCCCTGGCGTACACGGCTGCTGTTGCTCAGCCTGAGGGTGAAGTGGTTCTCTGGACCTACAAGGAAGAAGAGGCCGCAGCTATTCGCGAAACCCGCATGAGCCTGGTGCCCATCGCCGGGGCGCGCCCCTTGCCTGAAAATGTGAAGGTAACCAGCGACTGGGCAGATGTAGCCGGTTCCCAGCTGGTGATTGTGGTGGTGCCTAGTGTGGTGATGCGCAGTGTGGCCACCAGCCTGGCCAATGTGGGGCTGGCGGAAGATGCCGTTGTGGTTTCCTGCTCCAAGGGTATTGAGAAAGACAGCCACCTGCTCATGAGCGAGATTCTGGCATCTAACCTGAAATACCCGGTGGGTGCACTTTCCGGCCCGAACCATGCAGAGGATATTGTGCAGGGGCTTCCCAGCCTTACCCTCATCGGGTTCGAGGATATTGAGATTGCCAAGGCTGTGCAGAAGCGCATGAGCACTGGTTTCCTGCGTATCTACACCAGCAGCGACGTGACCGGCATGCAGATTGGCGGTGCTATCAAGAATGTGTTTGCTCTGGCCAGTGGTATCTGCGCCGGGCTGGGACTGGGTGACAACGCACGCGCTGCGCTTTCAACCCGAGGTCTTGCAGAAATGACCCGCCTGGGTATGGCTCGTGGTGGACGCATGGAAACCTTCATGGGGCTTTCCGGCATGGGCGATCTGGTGGTGACCTGCTATTCCAACCACAGCCGCAACCTGACGGCTGGCCGCCTGCTGGCAAAGGGAATGCCGCTGGATGAATGCCTGAAGCAGATTGGCCAGGTGGTGGAAGGTGTGCCGAATACGCTTTCGACCTACCAGCTCGCCCGCACCCTGGGTGTGCGCACGCCCATTGTGGATGCCATGTATGATATCCTCTACAATGGCAAGCATCCCAGTGAGGCGCTGCAGGAGCTGATGGTGCGCGACCTTCGCGAGGAAAACGTGACAGATTGATGCCCGTTTGCATGTAGATTTCTGCGGCGGTCTGCGTTCTCCCAAGGTAGGGCAGTATTGGCAGACCGCCGTTTTATTTTTATCTCCGATTCCATGAGTGAACCCACTGAAAATCTCTGGCTGGCAGATGTGTGGCTCGAGCACCGCGAACGCTTGCGGCGCTTGCTGAGCCTGCGTGTGCCTCAGCCTTTGCTGCGGCGTATGAGTGTGGATGACCTGCTGCAGGAATGTTACCTGGCCTGCGGGCGGCGTATGGAGTTTCTGCTGGCAGAGCCGGAGGTGCCCATGTATGTGAAACTGCGCCTGGTGGCGCTGCAGACTCTGACTGATATGGAACGCCACCACCTGGCTGCTGCCAAGCGCGACGCCATGAAGGAGCAAAGCCCCGAGGATAATGAGGGCGTGGCGGATGCCTGGGCTCACTTTGCCGATACGATTTCCAGTCCCCGCACGCATCTGGAGCGCCTCGAACGCCAGGCCATGGCCCGCCGCGTGCTGGCGCAGCTTTCGGCAATCGACAGGGAAATCCTTGAACTGCGTCATTTTGAGGAAATGGCGAATGCCGAGTGTGCCGCAGCGCTGGGGATTGAGCCGAAGGCTGCCAGTATCCGCTATGTGCGCGCGCTGAAGCGTTTCCAGGAATTAGTCTATCACGAAAATCCCTATGCCTGATTCCCCTGATAAAGAAGAGCGGCTGGCTGAACTGGTGGAGCAGTATCTGGAGGCTGTTCGTAAAGGAGATGCTCCCGCGCTGACGGAATATGCGGCAGCATATCCGGATTGTGCCGCCGAGTTACGCGAATTGCTGCGCGGCATGGTGGAGATGGAAAGCCTGAGCGTGTCGACTCACGGTGCGGCTGCGCATGCCACCAGTTACCCGGAGTCCCTCGGCGGCTACCGTCTGCTGGAGCGCATAGGTGCGGGTGGCATGGGCACAGTGTTCCGCGCCATGCAGGAATCGCTCAATCGCGAGGTGGCTATCAAGATTCTCTCACCTGCGTGGAATTCAGATTCACGCCACTGCGAAGCTTTTGAAAATGAATCCCGGGTCATTGCCGCGCTGCATCATACCAATATCGTGGAAGTATTCGGCGCAGGGCAGGAGGGCGATTACCGTTACTATGTGATGAGTCTGGTGCAGGGGCAGGGTATCAGCTCCTCCTGCATCCGCAAGGCATTTCCGGGCGAGCCTTTTGAACGCGCCGTCGCGCGCGTGGGACTTCAGGCTGCACAGGCTCTGGCTTATGCACACTCCTGTGGTGTGCTGCACCGCGATGTGAAGCCCGGCAACCTGTTGCTCGATGCGGAGGGCGTGCTGCGCGTGGGTGATTTCGGCCTTGCTACGGTGTTGAATAATGGGGAAACCGCGCCGCTGGTCACGCAGAGCCACGACGGTACGCTGCGCTACATGCCGCCGGAACGCCTCATGAAAGGCGAGAATTCCTTTGCCGGTGACCAGTACAGCCTGGGGGTGACCCTGTATGAACTGGTCTGCAATCGCCCGGCATTCCGGGAATCTGAGCCAGGTAAACTCATTCACCGTATCTGCAATGAACCGCTTAAAGCCCTGCGCGGGGAGGGGGAGTTAGGGGCTATCATCAACAAGAGCATCAGCTTTGACCCCGCAGACCGCTATGCCTCTATGGCTGATATGGCGGCAGATCTGCACCGTTACCTGAATGGTGAACCGGTCAAGGCTCGCCCCGCATCCTGGGTGCGCCGCTATGGTATGTGGATTCGCCGCCGCCCGGCAGTGGCTTCGTGGAGCCACGCCGCCGCCTTGCTCGTGTTCCTGCTTTTTGGCAGCATTGGCTGGGGGTATGTGGGTGAAAGCCGGCAGCGTAAGCTCGCAGAGCGCAATGCTGCCATTGCCGATGCGGCCTTGCAGCAGATTTTTGCCTCCATGGCAGACCGCGATTCAGGCGATAATACCCTCTGGCAGCCTACCAGGGCAGATGCCCAGCTGCTCCAGCAGCTCATGCCCTACTATGAGGAAATTGCTGCCTTGGCCGGCGAGGGTGGCAGTAAGATGTCTGAGGCGTGCAGCACGCTGGCTATCATTGCGTTACAGACACGTGATTACGATACCGCCCGCGAATACTATATACGCGCCAGAGAAAATACTCCGCCGGGTTCCTTTGAGCATGCCAGCGCCACCAACGGGCTCAGCCTGGCGCTCTACGCCCAGAATAAGCGCGAGGAAGCAGAGCGGTACCTGAAACTGCAGGTGCAGGAAACAGCCGATGCCGGGGATGTGAAAACCCGCCTGGAGCGCGTGCGTTCCCTGCAGATGCTCAGCGTCGGGAATCAGTATATCCGCCGCTGGCAACCCGCTGCTTCTTTTGCCCGTGGTAAACGCCCTGCCGCCCGCCGCCGCGAAGAATTCCGCGCCCGCCAGGAGTATCTGCAGCAGGCTGTCAGTATGATGCAGGCTCTCCTGAGCGAGTTTCCGGAGCATGAGCAGGTGCAGATGCGCCGCGTGGAATTGCTTGCGCAGGTGCGTACCCCAGCAATGCGTAAAGCATTGCTGGACGGAGCAAAAGATGATTTGCCGATTCTGGAGGAACTCCTCCTCAAATACCCGGAAAACCATCTCTTCAAGCGCGCCTTTGTGCAGTGGTCCATGCGCCCGCGCAACCGGCAGAGCGTGGAAAACCTGGAGCGTGCCACACGCTATGCCCGTTCTCTGCTGGCAGATAATCCCGGCAGCTCTGAAATGCTCATGCTCTACATAGCCACGCGTGACCGTTTTTCCTCTGCGCTTGCCGCTGCCGGCAACCAGGAACGCGCTGCCCGTGAGAATGAAATGACACTGGGTGTTATTTCCCTCATCATGGCGCGCGGCGATTACACCCCCGAAATGCGTGAACGCCTTGCCATGCTGGTTTCCATGCACCCGCAGACCTCCGATGTCCGCACGCAGCAGGAAGCGGAAATTTCCCTCCTTCTGGAAAACCACGACGAAAAACGCCTCAAGGATGTGCGTGAGCGCATGCAGCGCATGCGCCGTGGCCGCAAGTTCCGCATGCCGCCGCATAAGGCGGAGCAGCCGCGCAAGCACAGTACGGAGGAATCTTAAAGCCCGAGATGGGCACGCACCGCATGGCGCATGGCATCAAGCCCCTGCTGGAGAATCTCAGGAGAGGTGGCAAAATTAAGGCGCACATGCTGAGGTGAGCCGAAGTTTGCCCCATTGTCCAGATATACATCTGCCTTTTTCAGGAAGAATTCGTGCGGTGATTCCACCCCCAGGGCAGAGCAGTCAATCCATGCCAGATATGTGGCCTCCAGCGGTTCCGGGCGGAGCATGGGCAGCTCGTTTTTCAAGTAATTGTAAAGTATATCCCGGTTCTGCCGGAGCGTGCGGATAAGCTGCGCGTGCCAAGGCCAGCCGTCCCGGTAGGCGGCCAGGGATGCGGCATAGGCAAAGACATTGAGCGTTGGAAGAGTGTGTCCCTGTATTTTCCGGATGCGTGCAAGTAAGTCGGCATTCGGGACTGCCATGTAAGTAAAGCAGATGCCAGCAATGTTGAAGGTCTTGCTTGGTGCACTGAGCATCACCACCCGCTGCAGGAGCGGTTCCGGCAGGGTGAGGGCGGTGGTGTGGCGCAGGTCTTCATCCAGCACCAGGTCGCAGTGAATCTCATCGGAGCAGAGGAGAAGGTCGTGCCGTTCGCAGAAATCGCCCAGTCGCAGAATGTCCTCCCGGCTCCATACTCTCCCCAGCGGGTTATGCGGGTTGCAGAGCAGGAACATGCGTGTATTCGGCGTTACGGCGGCTTCCATGGCCTCCCAGTCGAACTCCCAGGTGCCGTTGCGGTGCGTGTAGGGCACCCGCACCAGCTGGCAGTTGGCATCCTCATGGCAATGCAGCATGGGCGGATACACCGGCGTGCATACCATAATCTCGTGCTCCGGCCTGGTGCATGCCGTCCGTGCCACCAGCGTGAATGCCGGCACGCAGCCGGGCAGGGCATGCAGCCACTGCGGCTGCGCGCCTGTCACACCGTGGTTTCTGCGCAGATACTGGCAGATTACTTCACGCAACTCATCCGTCATGAACGCATAGCCGTAGAACTTGTGGTCAAGTCGCTGCTGAAGCGCCTCAACCACACACGGAGGCGATTCTATATCCATATCTGCAATGCCAAAGGGCAGGGGGCCCTGCAGATCCCACTTGATGTTTCCGGTTTCGCGGCGGCTGTCGGTGGAAGCAAATCGTATCATGGCTACCCGGTACTATACCAGTTTCTGCTTGCCTGTAAAAGCAAAAAAACCTGCCAGAAGGCAGGTTTCCGAGAGCGGATGATGGGATTCGAACCCACGACATCAACCTTGGCAAGGTTGCGCTCTACCACTGAGCTACATCCGCGTGTTTTTGTGTGAGAGCGGATGATGGGATTCGAACCCACGACATCAACCTTGGCAAGGTTGCGCTCTACCACTGAGCTACATCCGCGTGTTTTTGGTGAGAGCGGATGATGGGATTCGAACCCACGACATCAACCTTGGCAAGGTTGCGCTCTACCACTGAGCTACATCCGCGTTCGCTTTTCCACTTGTTGCGTGGAAGCGGGGCTATTATACTCATCTCTGCGTAGGACGCAAGCCTTTTTTTATAGAAAATGTCAATTCTGGCAAAAAAACTCCTCCAAACCCGCTTTTCACCCCTCTTCTGCTTCTTTTTTGTCGTAATTTGAAAAAAATTGCATAAAAATTAAAAAAAGTCTTGCAATCTGATTTCGTCTGGTGTATACTTCGCTCGTCCTCACTAGGACAAACAAAAACAGAAAACGGGGTATTAGCTCAGTTGGTAGAGCGTCTCAATGGCATTGAGAAGGTCAGCGGTTCGAATCCGCTATGCTCCAGCCTCCGTTTTTTCGGAGAAAAAACTTCGGCTTGGCAAGCCTTTAGGTTTGCCAAGCCAACTTTTTTATGCAGCAACGCGAAATAAAAAAGGGAGGCTGCCACGCTGAAGCGCTTGTCACGCCATAGCTCCGAAGGAGCGACGGCGGAAGTGCGGAAGCAGGCAAACCACCGTGGCGCAATACATGCGGTAAATGCAAAACACAGCAATGCTAATGGCTGACTCTCATTTCTACTACGTTTACATTCTGCGTGATGTCGCTACCGGTAAACATCACTACACAGGCGTGACGCATGATTTGCAAGAACGCCTGGCTATGCACAATGCAGGGCATGTACCGCACACTTCCAAATTTGCACCATGGTATATTGAAACCGCCATCGCTTTCCGAGACAAAGAAAAAGCCTTTGCATATGAGCGATATCTCAAAACAGGTGCAGGCAGAGCATATGCTATAAAGCATTTTTGATTCCCCCCCCGCCACCGTCCCGCCGGGCGCAAAACGGCTCCAAAAGGCCAAAAGCCTACTTGTCTCGGCGAAGCTTCAGCGGAGACGGAAGCATGCCTACCCGTCACGGCGTAGAAAGGAGGCGGGAGCCCGAACTCGTAGCTGGAAGCCCGTTTTCCTAAGCGCGAACGCCTTTTAGGTTCACTAAAGATGCTTCGAATCTACAATCTGTTGATTCTGTGAGCTTCCGTCTTCGGGATTCTCCCTACGCCGTGACGAGAAGGCGGTTTTGGGGCGATAGCAACTCTGTGACAAGCAAAGATGTTTCGAACTGGCAAGCTACACAGAAACAAGTGTTAAAGCGCAATTTTCACCGGGTGGCAACCTAAAATGAAACATCGCTTGCAAGGGGATAAAAAGACACCTGCAAGCGATGGACGTGAGCCGGAGCTGACAAGTGAACAGCCTAGGAGGAATCCTAGGCTGCAAGATGGCTTTTTATGCGATATTTCCCCGCCGCAAGGCACAGGGCTGTGGTGGCAAGGATTTTACGGAATGGGAGCATATTTTGTTATTCTATTTTATCCGGTACGCCTTTTTTCTTGGACCACGAGTAGGGGAATAATGCGAATGACGCCAATATCAATAGGGGAAGAGAAATGATTTTTACCAGCCAGTTTACCAGCACATGCGGCCATTCACTCACCACAGCCTTTCCCTGATACTCGGGCGAATAGCGGATAGTGTATCGTTCTGCCGGGGCTTTATTGTCTCTGAAAAATCGTATCCGCTTGATAACAGCGGACTGAGAGTTGCCGGCCGCATCTGTAAATTGGACGCGAGCCCGAGTCTTGCGCATATTTTCCGTAACCGTCGCCTCTGCCGTATAGCCATTGACATGCAGGGCTAGACTCTCCCAGGAATCCACAACTATCAGGACCGTACAGGCAAAAAATACCAGAGAGCTCAGAAAACACATGACGTCCACTATCGCGGTGCTCCGGCATCGTTTCCTGTTAATTCCTCTACACATGAGTGATTTTTCTCCTTTTCACTTATATTAACACATCTCGCCGCCGAATCCGCAACAAAAAATTGCATAAAGTGCCGATTTTCTAATAAATAGACGCTCTCGGCGGGCATTTTGTTGCGCGTTTCCTGCATTTTTGTTGCCGATGGCGCAAAAAACGGGCAAAAAGCCTAAGCATGCCTAAGCCCGTTTTGCTAAGCTCAAATGCTTTTTAGGGTCACTAAACAAGCGTTGAATCTACAATCTGTTGATTCTGTGAGCTCTGTGTCGTGGTTAGTATGAATCCGTGTGTACCAGCCATGCTTTTTTCCGTGAGTTGTAGTAGAAATAGTAATTGCCGTCATCCCATAT
>CAJGCV010000047.1 GCA_904501915.1 uncultured Akkermansia sp.
CTAAGAATAAGTTGTTTTTGAAAATTATTGAATGTGAGTGTGGGATTACTCCATGGCCTTCATGGCCGTGGTGATTTCAAGAAGTTCGTTGGTAATCTGGGCCTGGCGTGCCTTGTTGTATTCCAGTGTGAGTTCGCCGATGAGGGTCTTGGCGTTCTCTGTGGCGGATTTCATGGCAACCATGCGGGCAGACTGTTCGGAGGCCTTGCCTTCCAGCACCATCTGGGTGAGCAGGTTGGCGAAGTACAGCGGCAGTATGGATTTGAGCAGCTCTGTGGGGCTGGGCTCCAGCAGGTAATCACCATGTTCTTCATCGGCTGCTTCTTCTGCCAGCTTGAGCAGGTCTTCAGGCTGAATGGGGAGAATGTCCACCACCTGCGGGCGCTGCACCATGATGTTGATGAACTTCTGGTAGACCACCGTCACGCTGTTATAGGTGCCATCCATGAATCCCTTGCGGATGAAGTCCAGAATGGCTTTCATCTCGGCTTCTTCCACAGTATCACCAATGGCGAAGGAGGCCACCAGCTTGCGGCCTACGCGGGCAAACTGCGGGTTGAGCTTGGCGCCGATAGTGAGGTAATCTGCCTCGGCTGGGCACTGGGTGAGCACCTCCTTGAACAGGTTGGTGTTCAGACCGCCGCAGAGACCGCGGTCTGTGCTCACCACAATGACGAGCTTCTTGCCGGTTTCGCGCTTCTGCATGAGCTGGACAGAACCCTCGGCAATGGATTCCTGCAGGTGCTTGAATACCCGCGACAGGGCGCGGATGTACACGCGCCCTTTCAATGCCAGCTCCTGAGCACGGCGCATCTTGGCAGACGCAACCATCTGCATCGCCTTGGTAATCTGCGATGTGTTGCGTACCGACTTGATGCGGCGTTTGATGTCTCTCAGGCTTGCCATGGTGTGTTACTTCAGGCGGGATTTGAAGGTGGTCATGAAGTCCTTGAGTGCGGCGTCGATTTCGTCCGTCAGCTTCTTTTCGGCTTCAATGCGGGTGAGCAGGGCAGCGCCGTTGACGGTGGCTTCCTCCTCCAGCTGGCGGCGCACGGACTGGATCTTGTCCACGGCCACATCATCGAGGAATCCGCGCTGGATGGCGTAGAGGTTGATGACCTCGATACCCAGGCTCTTGGGCTCGTACTGCCCCTGCTTGAAGAGTTCCACAATGCGGCGGCCGCGTTCCAGCTTGGCCTTGGTGGCGGCGTCCAGGTCGGAGCCGAACTGGGCGAATGCCTGGAGTTCTTCGAACTGCGCAAGGTCAAGCTTTACGGAGCCTGCCAGCTTCTTCACAATCTGGGTCTGGGCGCTGGAACCCACGCGGGACACGGAGATACCCACGTTGATGGCCGGACGCACACCCTGGTAGAAAAGGTCAGTATCCAGGAAAATCTGGCCGTCAGTAATGGAAATCACATTCGTGGGAATGTAGGCAGACACGTCACCCGCCTGGGTTTCGATGATGGGCAGGGCTGTCAGTGAACCACCTTTACGTCCACCTTCGCTGTTGATGCGGGCGGCGCGTTCCAGCAGGCGGCTGTGCAGGTAGAATACGTCACCGGGGTAGGCTTCGCGGCCGGAAGGACGGCGCAGAATGAGGGATACCTGGCGGTAGGCCACGGCGTGCTTGGAGAGGTCATCGTACACGATGAGGGCATCCTGACCCTGGTCCATGAAGTACTCACCCATGGCACAGCCGGCATAGGGGGCGAGGTACTGCATGGCGGCGCTGTCGGAGGCGGAGGCCACCACCACAATGCTGTATTCCATGGCACCGGCTTCTTCCAGCTTGGCAACCAGTCGGGAAACGGTGGCTCGCTTCTGTCCCACGGCCACGTAGATGCTGTAGAGCGGGCGGTGTCCCGGCAGTTTGCCCTGTTCGGCCAGCTTGTTCTGCTGTGCCTGGGCAATCATGGTATCGGTGGCGATGGTGGTCTTGCCGGTGGAGCGGTCACCGATGATGAGCTCACGCTGACCACGGCCGATGGGAATCATGGCATCGATGGGCAGAATGCCGGTCTGCACCGGCTGATTCACGCCCTGGCGGGAGATGATGCCCGAAGCAATCTTTTCCACGGGATAATACGTGGTGGCCTGAATCGGCCCCTTGCCGTCCAGCGGGTTGCCCAGGGTATCCACCACGCGGCCGAGCAGACCGGGACCCACGGGCACCTGGAGCAGGCGTCCGGTGGTCTTGCAGGTGTCGCCTTCCTTCAGGGAAGTGGCGTTGCCGATAAGCACGGCACCTACTTCGTGTTCTTCCAGGTTCATGGCGAGGCCCATGACGCCGCCGGGGAATTCAATCATCTCATTGAGCATGGCGTTGCTCAGGCCCTCAATGTGGGCCACGCCGTCGCCAATGGCTTTGATAGTGCCCACGTTCTCGCTGACGGAGGCGGTGGAGATGTTGCGAATCTGTGCTTCGAGTTCTTGTACGATGTTGCTCATACCGTGGTTTGTTTAGAGAGTTTTAGTAAGTTGTTCAATGCGGGTGCGGACGGAGGCGTCCGTTACGTTGTCGCCCACCTTCACGGTGAGCCCTGCAATAAGGGAGGAGTCCACCTGCCAGTTGTAGTTCAGACCCGCCTGGCGGGCATTCAGCCTGGCGGTGATGGCGGCCTGTTCCTCGGCAGTCAGCGGCACGGCGCTGGTGATGGTGGCGGTGTGCGCAGCCTGCTCCAGTCGCACCAGTTCGGTGAACGCGGTGAGCAGTGCCAGGTAGTTGCGCGGCTTTTCGGCGGTAATCTTGTCTGCCACCAGGCGCACGGTGGCTTCGTTCATCAGCCCGTCAGCCCCTATGCAGAGGCGCATGAGGCGCCGCGCCTGGGCTTGCACTTCTTTGCTTATCTTCATAGCTGATTACAGAGAGTTGATGGCTTCGGCGTTGATGGCGCGGTGGTCGGCATCGCTCAGCACCTTGCCGGTAACGCGGGTGGTGGCTTCGGCCACCAGACGGGCAAACTCACCCTTGAGCGCATCTTTTTCTCGCTGGGTGTCCATTTCAGCCTGCTTGTGGGCGTTTTCGATGACAGCCTGAGCTTCGGCGCTGGCTTTGGCAGAGAGGTCGGCCTGCAGGCGGGCTGCAGTTTCGCGGGCCTGCTCCACTTCCTTTTTGCCGGATTCGCGGGCTTCGTCCAGAATCTTCTCGCTGGTCAGTTTCACATCAGCCAGTTCCTGCTGGCTGCGGGCGTGCATTTCCTCGCCCTCCTGGATACGCTGGCGGCGTTCTTCCAGCTGCTTGAAGATGGGTTTGATGCCGAAGCAGACGATAACGGCAGCCAGAATGCAGAACGCAATCAGGTGCGCGATGAAGGCATCGGTATGCAGACCGAAGTTGGTGACCAGGTCCTGAATATCTGCGGCGAGAATCGGGGTGAGCATGGTTGTGAGTCGATTAAGTTAAAAACGGATGATGTAGAGAAGGGGAAAGGGGGGCGGGGCATGCCGTTGTCTTGAATGGCCCGGCATGCCCAAGGGCAAATTCAGCCCATGAAGATGGCCACGAAGGCCACACCTTCCACAAGGGCGGCCAGAATGATGGAGATGGTCAGAACCTGACCGGAAGCACCGGGGTTGCGGCCGGTGGATTCAGCGGCTTTCATGCCGATGAGACCAATGCCGAGACCGGCACCGAGAACTGCCAGACCGGACTTGATGGCGGCGGTGGCAAGAGCGGGAATCATCATGATTGTTGTTTTTCTATTGTTTGTTGTTTATTGGGAAAACCCGCAGCCTCACGGTTTGCTACATGATCAACTGCGGGAAGATTGTCTTCAGTGGACGTGTTCTTCGTCGCCCCCTACCTGGGTTTTCAGGAAAATCGCCGTGAGCATCAGGAACACCAGAGCCTGCACAAAGCCGACCAGAATTTCCAGGCACATGAAGGGGAGCATGGCTGCGGCGTTGCCCAGTATGCTGCCGCTCACGATGCTCATCTGCTCCAGAATAGCCTCTCCGGCGTAGATGTTGCCGAATAGACGGGCCGCCAGAGCTACCGGGCGGATGGCGATGGAAAGCAGCTCAATAAGTCCTACGAAGAAGAATACGGGCAGCAGCAGGTTCTTGAGCATGCCTGTAAGCCCGCCCTTGGGACCGAAAATGTGCCCTACAAAGTGGGCAATGCCTTGCTCCTTGATGCTCCAGATGAACCAGAGCAGGGTGTAGAACAGACCCAGGAAGAGCGTTACGTTCAAATCGGCATTGGCGCCGCGGAAAAGGGGATGCCCGTTGATGGTGATTTCTCCCACGCCGGGAATGAGCCCCATGTAGTTGCTGGTCAGAATGAGCAGGAATACCGTGGCAAAGTACCAGATGTACTTGCTTGCCAGTTTCTTGCCGATGAGACCTTCCACAAAGTTGTACAGCAATTCAAAAATCCACTCCACGAAGTTCTGCAGCCCGCCCGGTACGCGCTGCATCTTGCGTGTAGCCAGTCGCAGCACGATGGTGAGCAGCACCACGGCGATGGTCATCATGACCATGGAGTTCGTGATGGGCAGGGAATGCCCCGGCCAGAAGGGTAAATCAATGTTCCACAGCACCGGTGCATCGGTGGAAAGTCCATGGTGACCACCTTCCTCTGAAGCACACGCCACGCCGCTCATCAGAGCCACCAGACCAAGATTGATAGTAGTAAGGAGAGATTTCATCGCGATTGCTTCTAGACTACCACGTTTCCCTGCGGAGTCAAGGAGAAAAGTGTACGCCTGAATGCAAATCAGAGCAAAAAATAATGTTGCGTTGTGAGGTTTTACCGGAGGAGGATACGAAGATGTTTTTTACATCCACATCCGGCATTTGTCTACGGTGTCATACAGCATGCTGGTGCTGCCGCTGGAGTCGTTTGCAGGCAGGGCTATGGCGTGGGTCTCGATATGCTCCAGCGCATCGTAAAGTGCTGTGCTTTCACGGAAATGGGTGTTGAAGCGTTCCCGGTATTCGCCGTAAGCGGCTTCGGAGCGTTCTCCTTCCGCGAATACTCCCGGGGTGAATTCGAAAAAGATATCGTCTTTGTTGGTCAGGAACAGGTGCAGCAGGAGAAGCTGCTGGGTAAAGCTGCCGCGGGAAAGGGTGTCGAGAACTGTCGGCAGCTCGTCCTTGCCCCAGGGGCTGGACATCCAGCTGATGAGCATGCTGGTGCGGTGATAAATGGCGTTTGGTCCTTCCCCCGGCTGCCACGCGGCGGGAATAAGGGTATCATGGACGATGCGCCGCATTTCTTCTATGATGCGCTCGTACTGGTTGAGCTGCTCCAGCTCGGGGCGCGCCCTGTACAGCCATATCCAGAGGATGTCGTCCCATATTTCATCTGCCCAGTCTCCGCCTGGGGTGCGGAAGTAGCGGTAGAGGGGCACAAGGTAGGCGCAGCATTCCTGGGTGGTGCCGGCGGGCAGATAGCTCTGGAAAACGCAGTGCAATTCCTCTCCGGTGAGCCCCGTGCCCCGCTTGGCTTCGATGCTGCGCAGGTATTCCTGGTCCTCCGGGCTGGTGAAATCGCTCCCGGGGTCGCTGAGGTGGAAGCCGGCCATTTATTTGCTGAAAACCGGGGTGGGCAGCTTGACCTCGGCATCTTCAGATCCGCCGACCATATCGCCCACATCCTTGAAGGTGACAAAGATGAAGAACGTGAGCAGCAGGAAGAGGAAGCCGGTCTGAATCCACTCCAGCAGCTTGCCTCCCACGGGGCGGCGGAAGATGATTTCCAGCGTGCCGAGCACTACGTGCCCTCCGTCCACAATGGGCAACGGCAGGATGTTCAGCACAGCCAGGTTTACGTTCAGTACCACGGCAAACCAGAAGATGAGTTTCCAGCCATCAGTGTTCTCAAGCATCTGGTAAAGGTAGTTGCCAATGCCTACCGGGCCGGAGAGATGTTCCATACCTACGCTGCTGCCGGGGGCTGCCACCTTGGCCAGGGTTTCACCCATCCAGCGGAAACTCTGGTTAATCTGTTCCTGTACGCCGGGATGTTCAGTCTTGATGTCATTTTCCATGCCTCCCCAGCTGAAGCCCATGATGGGGCGTGCCCCTGCCTGTCCCTGCCAGTTTGTCGGAATAGCCGGGGTGAGGGTGGTGGTGGTTTCGCTGCCGTCGGGGTTCTGGAGGGTAAGCTCCAGCGTGCCTTTTTCTGCAGCTTCGGAGACCGGTACCGGGGAATAGATGGTGGTGCCGTTGAGTTTAACGATGCGCTGCCCCTTTACCAGCCCGGCCTGTTCAGCCGGAGAACCGGGGAAGATGTCGCCGATGAGGGCAGGGGCCGCGGGCATGATGCCCACCTGGCGCATGGCGCCGCGCTGCCACCATTTCCTCTCCGGCAGCTGGTAGCCGCTTTCGATGGTGAGTTGCAGCACGCTGCCATCGGCCTGCGGGCGGTCAATGGTGAAGGAAATCTTTTCATGTTCGCTCATGGCTACGAGCTCGCGCACACCTTCCATGTTGCCCATCCACTTGTGCACAGGCTGGCCATCAATGGCGCGGATAGTATCGCCCGGCAGCAGTCCTGCCTGCGCAGCGGGTGAATTGGCTGGAATGTAGCCGATGGTGGTGGTGTTCATTTCGCTCACAGGTTTGCCCACCACCCACACAATCATGGCGAAGAAGTATGCCAGCAGCAGCGAGGCAAACGGACCCGCCGCAGCAATAATTACCTTGTCCAGTGGCTTGAGCGGTTTCAAATCCCTGGGAATGTCTGCTTCGCCTTCAATGCTCTGCATGTCAGCCAGCTGGGGCAGGGAGACAAAGCCGCCCGCAGGAATCCAGCCGATACCCCATTGCACTCCGCCTATCTTTTTCTGCCAGATGGGTTTGCCGAACCATATCTGGAAGCGGTCTATGTATGCCCCGCGCCATTTGCCGGCCAGAAAATGTCCCAGTTCGTGCACAAATATCATCACGTTGAAGAACATGACGACAAGGAAAATAAGCCAGGCGGTCTCGAGTGATGAAAGGATAGAGCTGATCATGGGAATTGCTGCTCATGCTACCAGAGACCGTGGCTGCGCGCAAGCATGCTATCTGACATAAATGAAGGATGCCATGTGCATGGCTTAGAAATTCTTTCGGAGTAGCATTTTGAGCTTGTGACGAGCAGGGGAGAAATGTTAAAGTAAGAAAGCGTCTGGATATGAGAAAAGCTGCTGCCCGCATGATGATTCTGCTACTGGCTCTGGTGTTGAGCCTGGTGGGGGTGGTGTGTGCTCAGGGTGTCTGGAAAGTGTCAGAGATTGGCGGCGTTGACTATGTGAAGCTCAGCGATGTGTGGCGCTTCTACAGGTTTAATCCGAAAGCCGGCCGCCCCGGGTGTGTTTCCTACGGCAGCGGCAAACACGTTGTGTCGGTCAAGGCCGGGCAGCATGATTTTTATGTGAACAATTTCCGCTACGTGCTTTCGCACCCGGTGCGGGAGCTGGATGGGAATCTGATGATTTCTTCCGTAGACATGCGTAAACTGGTGGACCCGGTTCTGCGCCCCCGTTTTGCACCGGAAAACAAGCTGCGCACCGTGGTTATTGACCCCGGGCATGGCGGGCACGATGCCGGCGCAGTGAGCGGAGGTGTTCAGGAAAAGGATTTGAACCTGGCAGTAGCGAGAAAGCTGAAGCGTTTGCTGGAAAACAAGGGATTCAAGGTGGTGATGACCCGCGATGCGGATTATTTCCTGTCGCTCCAGGAGCGTGTGGATATTGCCAACCGCGTGCCGGATTCCGTGTTCATCAGCATTCACCACAACTCCGGACGCAGCGGTGCCATGGGTATTGAGACCTTTACGCTGGCTCCGCAGGGAACCACTTCTCCCTTCGCTCGTTCCCGCCGCAATGCGGACCTGGCTGGTAATGCGCAGGATAGCGAAAATATAGCCCTTGCCACGGCTGTGCACAGCCGGGCTATCCGCAGTTCCGGTGCAATAGACCGCGGTATTCAGCGCGCCCGTTTGTCTGTGTTGTGCACAATACGTCGCCCTGCCATTCTGTTTGAGGGCGGATTTGTCTCAAATCCGGGGGAGCGCAGTAAAATTGCCTCGAGCAGTTACCAGAATATTCTGGCCTACAGTATCTGCCAGGGGGTTGAGGCGTACAATAACACAGTGTGCAAACCCGCGCGTCGGGTTGCCAGTGGCACGAAGGGGCGCAACCTGCGTACCCGTGGCAACAATGCAGGTGCCAGCGTAAGTTCATATTCGAGAGGTAAATGAAGATGCGGAGTCTGGCTTGGAGGTGTGGATTAGTGGTGCTGCCCGCATGGCTGGCTCTGGCACCGGTTTCTGGTGAGGATGCAACCGCAGCTGCCACCAGTGCTGCAGAAGCGAACGCGGAAAAGACCGTGCCGGCTGCCCCCTCTGCAGCCCCGTCTACGGTGGGTACCTGGAATGTGCGTACGGTGGATGAGGTAGAGTACATTCCCTTGGAGGATTTGAGGAGTTTTTATAAGCTGATGCCCTTGCAGCCCAAGGGCCGCAAGGTGGCAGGACAGCGCATTGTGGGCAATGGTGAGGTGGAATTGCGCTTTGGTCCCGTGCCGCGTGAGTTGTTTATACAGGAACGCCTGTGTTATCTCTCCCACTCGGTGCAGGAGGATTCCACCGGTGATTTGCTGGTTTCCAAGGTGGATGTTGTACAGCTTATAGAACCTGTCCTGCGTCCCACGTACATAGCCAACCGCAGTGCTGTGCGTACGGTGGTGATTGATGCCGCCCACGGTGGTCATGATACGGGAACGGTAACAAATTTCGCCCGCGAGGCAGACGTGGCGCTTGTGGTGGCTACCAAACTGGGGGCTGAATTACAGAAACGCGGGTACGAAGTACGCTTTACACGCCAGGATAACCAGTATTTGTCACCCCAGGCGCGAGTGGATAGGGCTAATGAGGCTCCAGCCGCCATCTTTGTGAGTCTGCACCTCAACAGCGGGCGTAGCGATATCAAGGGCGTGCAGATGTATACCCTGGCTCCTGCCGGAAAAAACGAAAAGCCCATGCCTGGCCATGAGTTCAGCCAGAGCAGCATGGCTCTGGCCATGGCTTTGCAATCCAGTCTTGTGGAAAAGGCTGAGGCAGCTGATGGTGGCTGCCGCAGAGCCCACTACAGCCCGCTGAATTCTCTGCGTTGCCCGGGGGTTATGGCTGAGCTCGGCTTCGCAACCAACCCGGAGGAAGGCACCCGGCTCAATACCGAGGAATACCAGATTAAGCTGGCTTCAGCACTGGCTCTTGGTATTGATAATTTTGCCCGGGTCATGAACCCGGCCACGGTGATGCAGGTGCAGAAAGCTCCGGTGGTGGAGCCGCCCCCGGCTCCCGTGAAGGTGGAGCCTGCTCCCGCCCCGAAAAAGGCTGCACCTGCACCTAAGAAAGCTGCTCCGCGGAAGCGTGCCCCGCGTCGTCGTGCTCCGGCTCGTCGCAATAACCGGCGCAAGCGTTGACCGCTCACAGGAAAAAGGAAAGGGCAGCCGCAGCTGCCCTTTCCTGTTGATAGAATGAGAAACGCAGATATCAGTCCACGTTGTCGAAGATTTCCTCCGGCTTGAAGAAGCGCTTGATTTCCACCTCAGCGCTTTCGGGGGAATCGGAAGCGTGGCAGATGTTGAGCATGCTGTTGGTGCCGTAGTCACCGCGGATGGTGCCTTTGTCTGCCTTCATGGAGTTGGTGGGCCCCAGGATGGAGCGTACGCGGGTGATAACACCGGGACCGGAAAGCACCAGTGCCACTACCGGGCTGGTCTGCATGAAGTAAGACAGGGTCGGGAACAGGGGCTTGTCATCAATCACGAGGTCGATGATGTGGGCGTAGTGCTCACGCAGAATGGCATCGTCCAGCTGCATCATCTTCATGCCGCGCAGGCGGAAGCCTTCGCCAAGCAGGCGCTGCAGGATGATACCAGAGAGATTTTTGCGGACGCAGTCCGGCTTGAAGAGAATGAGTGTTTTTTCGTCGCGGTCCATAATGATTACGTATAGTGTGTGCTGTTTTCTTACTCTCCTGCGGACGTTCTGTCAAGGAAAATCCGGGTTGTTTACGTGATTTCGCATTGAATAGCAGGCGGGGAAAGAGTATACTGCCTGCCAGCAAGATATGAAACATACACTCCGTTACGAACCCATACCCGCTTCCTTTTATCAGGCTAACCGCGATAAGCTGGCCGCACTGCTGCCGGCAGGTGCGCTGGTGATTGTGCATGCCAACGATATTTACCCCACCAATGCAGATGGCACGCTGGCGCACCACCAGAATGCCAATTTGTTCTATCTGACCGGCATTGACCAGGAGGAAACGGTGCTGCTCATGCGAGTGGGCGAGAACGGTGAGCATGATGATACGCTTCTGCTGCGCGAAACAAATGAGAATATTGTCATCTGGGAGGGGGCTCGCCTCACTGCGGCTGATGCTGCTGCCCTGAGTGGTGTGGATGATGTGCGCTGGACAGATGCATATAACGCTCTGTTGGCTGAGTGGGTGCCCGCTTCTTCCTCCATATGGCTGGAAACCGATAATCACCCCCGCCGGTTCACTTATGTGCAGACGCGCAATGAGCGTATGGCAGTTGCTTTGCGTGCCTGTTATCCCGACGCCCGGGTAGAGAGCCTGTATGCCCACCTGGCCGGTATGCGCCTGGTGAAAGCCCCCGCAGAAATGGTGCAGCAGCGCCGGGCGTGCGAGATTACCGGGGCTGGGTTTGTGGAGCTTCTGCCCCAGATTAAGCCCGGCATGGGCGAGTGGGAAATTGAGGCGGTGCTCAGTGCAGCTTATATCCGCCGCCGTGCCCGCAAGTTCTCATTCCTGCCTATCATTGCCAGCGGTGCAGATACCTGCGTACTGCACTATATCTCCAACCACAAAGAGGTGCAGGATGGCGAGCTCATTCTGCTCGATATCGGTGCTGAATATGGAGGCTATGCCGGTGATATGACCCGCACTGTGCCTGCCAATGGCAAGTTCACCCCGCGGCAGCGTGCCGTATATGAGGCTGTGCTGCGTGTGCAGCGCTATGCTATGAGTATCATGCGACCGGGATTGGAAAAGCAGGAATATGAACGCCTTGTGCGCGTGAAAATGGCGGCGGAGCTCGTGCAGCTCGGCCTGCTTACCCAGGAGGAGGTGGATGCCCAGCCCGAAAATCCGCTCTGCGTGCGTAAGTACTACATGCATGGCACGTCTCATTCGCTGGGTATTGATGTGCACGACGTCGGCTCTGATACCAAGTGTTTTGCCGTGGGGCAGGTGTGGACGGTGGAGCCGGGTATCTACATTCCCGCAGAGAAAATCGGTATCCGCCTGGAAACGGACGTGCTTATCACGGAAGATGGCGTGGAAGACCTGATTCCCAATGCGCCTATCGAGCCGGATGATATCGAGGCTGCCATGAGGGGCTGAAGATAAACCCCATTTGAAAAAGAGACCGCCATCCGCAAGGACCGGCGGCCTCTTTTTTAATCACGCATGGGGCGGCGGTCGGCGTGGGTGCCGGTTTTGCCTTCTTCCCGCTCCATGGCGCGCTGTTTCCACAGGGGAACATGCGTTTTGCGTGCTTTGCGGCGGCGGCGGGCAGCGATGCGTTCGCGGTGGCGTTCCTGTTCTTCAGCCACCTTGCGGGCGTGGTCGTGCTCCCTTTGTGCATTTTCCAGCCGTTTGCGGATGCGGGCAGAGTGGTCATTGCCAGCTGGTGTGATGGTCCAGGGCCCCGCTCCACCTGATTCGGTAATGGGAAGGCAGAGCATCTGAGGGTCGATGAAGCGCATCTGGCGGTAAAGTAAATCGCGAATGGTGGAGAGCAGTGCCTTGGGCGGGAAAAGCCCGGTGTTGCCCAGTTCAATGGTGAATGCCAGGCGGATATGCCTGGCCTGCATGCTCATGCGTGCCATTTCCCGCAGGGAGATGCCTTCCTCCGGTTCTTCCTCCGGGGCGCAGAGAGCGGCCGTGCGCAGAAGGAACAGACAGTCACGCACTTTGCGGCAAAGCTTTTCCACCAGGTCCCGCACCTTGGGGCGGGCGTTGAATCTGTAGTCTTTCACCTCGATGAGCCAGAGCTCTTTCTTGCCGGGGTGGTAGAGCACGAAATCCATCTCCTTGCAGCTGTTGCAGAAGTTCTGGGCGTGGTGCGAGTAGAATGGCGAACACTCAAAGCGGCACACGTAGTACCCCGCTTCAAAATTGAAGCGGTGCATACCTTCTACGCAGCTTGTACCTACCTGGAACACTGTCAGATATCCTCGTTGAGTTGTGGCATGAGGCTCAGGTAGCGGTCAGCCTGTTCCTGCTCGGCTTCCAGACTGTCCAGGTGAGCGAGTTTGTCGAGCTCATCGGCTTCACTGACTCTGCGTCCTTCCACGCGACCGGCTTGCAGCCCGAAGAATCGGCGGCTTACATGCTGGTTCAGCCCTTCTGAAAGCTGAATGACCAGCTCGCGCAGCAGAAAGAGACTATGCGTGGTGAGCAGCAGCTGGATGCCGGCGCGGCAGAGCGTCATCATCAGGTTCACCAGCAGAGGCAGATGCCCGGCGTTGAGGTTCATTTCCGGTTCGTCCCAGAAAAGTGCCGTGCCGGGGCGCACCGTGCCGTTACTGATAAGCAGCCCCAGGGTGCCGATGCGTTTGAACCCCTCTGCAATGAGGTTGAGCTCCAGTGCCTCCTGACCGGGGCGTTGCAGGTAGAAACGCCCGTTGCGCCGCTGCAGCCTGCCGTCCAGCAGTTGTTCAATCCGTTTGACCACATATTTGAGCGCCTGGGGCAGGGGCGTGCCATTCGGTTCGGTTTCCAGCGCGCGGCATAGTTCCCAGCTGGCGGAATCGAGCAATTCCGGGTATCGCTTGCCTGCCTGCATGTAGCAGGGGTAGATGGAGAGTACCTCTCGCGGTGAGAGAAAGACGGCGTTGCTGCTCAGGTAACGCTCAGGCATGGTGCTGATGCGCAGCCCCTCTTCCTCGCAGTGTGCCTTGAACTGGAAAGCCAGCTCGGCCGTGCCGGCAGGCACTTTTTCGCCCTCCAGAGAAGCCTTTACCCGTGCTTCTATGCCTGGCCCGCCGCGTCGGGAGGTCAGACTGGTCAGATCATGCGTGCCGAACACGCGCAGCAAATCCTGCCGGAGCCGCTTTTCTTCGGCCCACACCTCGGGCAAATCGCGGCGGCTGCCTCCGCAACCCCATTTGCTGATGGCGTAGCAGAGCTTCATGAGGTGGCTTTTGCCGGAATCATTGCCTCCTACTATTATATTGATGCCGGGGACAAAATGAAACGACTCCTGGTGCTGAAACACCGTCATTCCTTCCACCGTCAGTTTGCGTATCATATTACCCGCCATACTATCACATGGATAATATCATGGCAAGCTTGTAATTTATGCTTGCGGGGCAGTGGACTTTGCGTTACATTAAACGGTATGAAGAAACTCCTCTGCCTTTCCATCCTGCTGCTGGCTTCCTGTGTTGGCAAGAAGGAACTTGCCATCAATACCTTCCCTGAGGGTGCAGAGGTGAGTATCAACGGCAATGTTGTGGGTACAACGCCTCTGGTGACTACTATTTCGCAGGATAAGACACTCGCTATCGTTGCGCGCAAATCCGGTTACGAAATCGGCTCTGAAACCATTGCTCCTGTCAGCAGTAAGTTCCTCTCGTTCATGTGGACGGAAAATGACCCCAAGTCCAAGTATATCGAGGAGGATTCTGTTACTATCACGCTCAAGAAGATTGCCACGCCTGCTACTTATACCCCCAGCGTGATGCCCAGGTATACAGGCGGTGGTGGCTCTACCTCTGCGGCGCTTCCCGAGGTGCCGGCCCTCCGCCCCATGCCTGAGCTTGATTAACTCGTATCAAATCCCCATTATGAAAAAAATTGCTCTGATTCTTTGTGCTCTCTTTGCTTCTTTATCGGTTCAGCCTGTTTTTGCACAACAGGAAAAGAAGTCTGTAGCGTCGACCATCGGGTCGTATGATGAGCTGAAGGAACTGATTCAGAGCATGGCAATGAAGCTCAGGACGAAAGCCAAAGTGCGCCTGGAAAAGGGATTCAAATCTCGAAATACAGCGTTTAAAAACCTTAACCGCAACATTTATTTCAATTACGCCACAGGCTATAGTTACAGGTGGAGAACCGATTCTCCCTATATCAGTTTTGACCTGACCCTGGCAGACAACGCGGTTTTGTATGCTGCGTATCGTAATCCGCAGTTAAGAGCAAGATTAAATGCCAGGGAACTCCAGTCGCTCGAAGCGGCCGAGGCTTGTGTGGCGCGCGCCGTGCAACCCGGCATGAGCCGCCGTGAGATTATCAGGGCGCTGCATGACGAGGTTGCTGCCATATGTGAGTATGACCATGGTAACTGGCGCAACCAGAGCTGCGTGAGTGTCTTTGTGCGAGGTAAGGGAGCCTGCGGTGCGTATACCCGTGTGCTATGGTTGCTTCTCGCCATGAATGATATCCGGAGCCACGTGATTCAGGGCTCGGAAAAACGCGGTGGCCCTCATTGCTGGAACCTTGTCGAATTCGATGAGAATGAGTGGTATCATGTGGATGTCACCTGGGATGATCAGAAACCGGTTTCTCACCACTATTTCGGCCTAACGGATGCCCAAATCAAAAAAGACCACAGGTGGGATATGAAAAGTTATCCCAGGACTCCACGGTAATCATTGTAGCCACCGTTGTTTCACTGCTGGTGGCGTATTCTTGCTTAGTGTTTTCTTGTCTGCCGGGGACAAAAATGAACGTTAGAATCCCAAAATTACCCAAAGTTGTAATTTTTGTGAAATAAAGCTTGCAAAAAGGCAAAAAGCGTGTAGAATCTGCGCCGACAAATTGCCACCGGGCGGTGGCGAATCAAAATCATCACCAATAATAACACACCACTATGGCTCGTCTTTTCGGTATCGAAATTCCCAACGAGAAGCGCGTTGAGGCCTCCCTGTGCTACATCTACGGCATCGGGCCCTCCACGGCTAAGAAGGTGCTGGAGCAGGCCGGTATTTCCCCGGATCTTCGCACTGGCACGCTCTCTGACGCTCAGCTGACCAAGATTGTACAGGCTATCACCAGCAACAACATCCTCATCGAGGGTGACCTGCGCCGTGAGAAGCAGATGGCACTCAAGCGTCTGACCAGCATTAACTGTCTGCGCGGCATCCGCCACCGCAAGGGTCTCCCCGTACGCGGTCAGCGCACCCGCACCAATGCCCGCACCCGTAAGGGCCGCAAGAAGACTGTGGGCGCCAAGAAGTAATTAACCCCTTTAAGAGAATATACTGAAAATGGCTGAAGAAACCATCCAGGAAGAAGTGAAGGACGTAGTGGCCGCTGAGGCTCCCGTTCAGGCCGAGGCTCCTGTCGAACAGAAGAAGCCCGAGGCTCGTCGCGACATCTTTGCCGAGCTTGGCCTCGCTGACGATGACGACAAGGTTAAGATTCTCAAGGCTAAAGGCAGCAAGAACGTTACTACAGGTATCGTGCACATCTCCTCCACCTTCAACAACACCGTGGTGAGCGTGACCGACCTTAAGGGCAACGTTATCGGCTGGTCCTCCGCCGGTAAGCTCAACTTCAAGGGCAGCCGCAAGAGCACCGCTTATGCCGGTCAGGTTGTATGCCAGGACGCTTGCCGTCAGGCCATGGGCCACGGCCTCAAGGAGGTCGAGGTTCGCGTGAAGGGACCGGGTTCCGGTCGTGAGTCC
>CAJGCV010000048.1 GCA_904501915.1 uncultured Akkermansia sp.
ACTTTGCTCCCGTTTTTACGGGTTTCTACTTGCGGGGCATAGTGGTGCGTGGTAACATGGTGCTGCGATGAAGTGGTGGGGGATGATGAATCGCTGGCTGCTGGCATTCGGTCTTTCGGGCTGGATGTTTGTGGTGGTGTGGAACCAGTGCGGCGGCGACACGATTAACGACTGGCTGCCGGTGCTGGGCTGGTGTGTTATGGGTGCCACCGGGCTTCTGCTGCTCAGCTATGCGGGGCTGCTGCTGCGGTGCTTGTGCCGCTGGCATCCCGCGGTGCGGGAGTCTCTGCTGTGCTTGTTTTCCGTGCTGTTGATGATATGGGGCTACCGCGGCTTCGAACGCGTGACCTGGTATGAGCTGCATCTGGCCGATTGTTCCGGCGTACGCACCTCACCCACCTGGCATGTATCGCCACTGCAGAAGGCATATATGGCTGCCATCGATGATTGGTCGGTGGGGCGGTTCGGCCTCAGCCTCGTTGCCAATATGACCGAGTTTCATAACAACTACCACCCCATCGTCGGCCACGGCCCGTGCAGGGTGGAGTATTCCGTATGTGAACATATCCACAACTGTCCCGTTAAGGATGCGTTCAGTCTGGAGCTGCCCCTGCACGCGGAATCTGTGTTGCGGCTACAGATGGCGGAAGAGTCCACCGCGCTGGGGCTCATCATTGTCTCCCATCCCGGGCAGGTGGAATCCTGGCCCGAAAGCAACCAGACCCCGCAGCAATGGGCCGCCGCCCAGGGCCACCTCTGGTTCCCCCTCACTCCCGGAAAGTCCCTCAATTTGCCCGATTTCATGGGTCAGGTGCATTTCTTCATCGCCTACCGCCCCGGCCCCGCCACCAATGCTCCTGCCAATCACACCCCCTACGACCTGGTACACTTCGCCGTGCGAGAGGTGGAAAGATAAAAGGAGAATGCTTCCGCTGCTTGGCGGTGTCCAGATTCATTTCCTGTCACAGGTCTGGTTCGGATAGACGTATTCTGCGAGAATGCAAAGAAGCCGTGCCTTGAATGTCGCATAAGTGCCGATCATTTTGCATAAACCGGTGAAAAAGAAAGAGCGGCAGTCGTTAAACTGCCTCTCTTTTCAACGGGATTCTTAATACCGGCTGGGGGACTCGAACCCACACTCTTTGGGGAACTCGATTTTGAGTCGAGCGCGTCTACCATTCCGCCAAGCCGGCGTGGAAGTGGTGATGTGCGCTAATTAAATCGTGAAATGCGCGCCGAGTCAAGTGAAAAGCGGAATTATGCCAGTATTTCGGGATTTATTCCTCTTCAGCCTTGAAATTGGGGCGGGAGGTGATAAAGAGGAAGATGAAGCCGACGCAGAGGGACATGACACCGTAGAGGATGAATGCCTGAGCACTGGTGGGGTCGTCCACGAGGGTGGTAAGGAAGACAACGAGGAGGTTACCCAGTGTGCTGGTGAGCAGCCAGAAGCTGGAAACGATGCTCTTGAGGTTCTTGCCGGCTGCGGTGTAGGCGTACTCCAGTCCAGTGGTGCTGACCAGAATTTCGGAGAGGGTGAGCAGGAAGTACGGAATGCCCTGCCAGAGGATGCTGAGGTGGTTGCCGGCATCAATGTAGTGCTGCAGGATGGCCACTGCTCCATAGGCGATACCAGCCATGAGGATACCCAGCCCCATTCGCTTGAGCGGGGCTCCCCAGCGCCCGATGCAGGGGTAGACAAAGAGTGTGACCAGCGGCACAAATATCATGATGAGCAGCGGGTTGAAGCTCTGCATTTCCTCTGCGCCGAAGCTGAACTTGATGCTGCCCCAGCTCAGGTCGATGCTTTGCATTTCCTTGCCCTGGAGCACCCAGGTGGAGGCGGTCTGGTCATACAGGCTCCAGAAGGGGATAATCATGAGGAACACGATGAGCACACGCACCAGGTTGCGCACGCCGCGTTGTTCGCTTTCGGTGAAGCGCAGTCTGGTTTCTTCCTTGCTGTTGAAAATCATGCTGCCTGCGAGTCCCAGGAAGCCTTTCATGCCAGTGGCAGCGGCGAGCTTGAGCCCGGAAAGGGCAAGCGCGACGATGTAGAGGATCAGGGCAATGAGTCCGCAGAGGGCGGCGGCGGTTTCACCGGCTCCGCTCAGGGTGGCCAGTTGCGCGGCTCCACCGTGTGTCCATTTGCCAAGCAGGATGACAATGGGGGCGATGACCACGAACGCTGCTATGCCGATGGCGGTGCTGGTGGCTCGGGCTACGGAATCACCGCCGAAGCGTTCGCAGGCGCGTCCTGCACCGCAGCAGATTCGCGTGCAGAGGGTTTTGAGAAACTCCGGCTGGGTGGGGGGTACGTGGTTGTATTTCTTGCGCCCCAGCCAGAAAATAAGGGTGGCGATTGCCATGAAGATGCCGGGAATGCCGAATGCCCAGCTGTAGCCCCAGTTCTGGCGCACCCAGGGGATGACCAGGAAGGAGAAGAACGAGCCCAGGTTGACGGACCAGTAAAAGGCTGCATAGAGGCGGGTCATGGTAGTGCCGTCTTTTTCGCTGGCGGGTACCTGGTCCCCCACGAAGGCGGAAACGCAGGGCTTGATGCCGCCGGCACCCACGGCGATGATGGCCAGACCGGCAAAGAGCACCCATTTGCGGGTCTCAGTATCGCCGGCAAAATCTGCCATGGCCAGCACGGCGTTGCCTGCGCAGTAGAGCAGGGAGATGTAGAAGATGGTGCGGTAGCGCCCCAGGAAACGGTCTGCCAGCCACGCGCCCACCAGGGGCATCAGGTAGGTGCAGGCGATGAAGAGGTGGACTACTTCTGTGGCTTCGTTCTTAGACATGAGAAGCATCCCCGTCATGTACGCGACGAGGATGCTCCGCATTCCATAGAAGCTGAATCGTTCGCAGGCCTCATTGCCTACGATGTATTTGGTCTGAGCAGGCAGGGCCATGATGAATCGTCAGCTTGATTTGGTTTATTGCTGGTTGGCAAGCTTGATGTGTTCGGAGAGACGCACGTTGTAGCGGGTGTAGGCATCGTGCAGCCAGTCGAGCAGAACTTTGCCGCGCAGCTGGGCATTCTGGGAGGGAATGTACATGAATGACTTCATGGCGGCATACTGGGCGCTGGTCTCCACGGTACGTCCCGTTACACCGGAGATGCGGGCACCGCTGTTCATGGTGACCATGGGGGCAAGTTTGCCGCTGGGCACACTGATGAGAGCCTGGCTTTCCAGTCCGGGAGGCAGAGCCTTGTGGGAAATGCCCAACCCGACCGGTCCGAAGTCTTCCACGATGGCGCCATGTTCTGCAGCCTTGGCAAAAGCAGCATCAATGCCGCTTTCATCACAGGCTTTGGTCATTTCTTCGTAAAGCTTGTTGGCTGCATCCGTCAGGGCGTTTGCAACGCGCTCGGCGCGCAAGTCTGCGGCGGCTGCTTCTCTGGCAGCGTCGAACTCGAGCACGCTGGGTTGTTCAATGGCTTCTACGCGGATGAACGCAAGCTTGTTGTCGGCCGTGGGGAAGTAGCCGCGCACCTGGCGGATGGTGGGCAGCTCATCATCTGTTCCGGCGGCTTTGGCTGCTTCAAACTCAGCAACTGCAGGAGCTGTGTCGATTTCGTTGAAGGCAATCTCTGCCAGTGTAGAGGTGTTGCCGTTGTGTTCCACTTGTGTTTTGAGCACCTCGGGGGCGTCTTCCAGTGTGCACAGGGCAGAGGTGGTGTGGCTCTTGCCTTCTGCATTCAGATAGGTGAATGCTTCGTTTTCCGGGTTTTCGGCAGCCGCAGCCAGTTTCTGGTCAAAGCCCTTGCCGTTTGCCTGGGAGAGATCCTGCATCAGGATATCAGCTGTAGCCATGAGTGCTTCAAGGCTGGAACCTTCGCCCGGGGTCAGGGTGTAAATGGAAACAATGCGGCGCTCCTTGCTCTTGTAGTTTTCTTTGTTCTTTTCCCAGAAGGCCTTGAGCTCTTCATCCGTGGCATCTGCCGGGGCGGGAAGCCTGTCCTTTGCAAGCCATGCGGTTTTGCCGCGCATCTGCTGGTTCATGACATCCACAAGGTCGCTGGTGCTCTTGTTCTGCAGCTGCAGACCTTCGGTCATGAGATTGCCGATGGCTTCCCATACCATCATGTCTGCAATGACGCTGCGGAATGCTTTTTCCTGCTGGTTGTTTGCTGCGCCATTGCGGAACCCGGTCATGCGCTGGTAGAGTTCCTGGTCAAAGCTGCCGTCTGCTTTCTTGAACACGGGCATAGCCTGCAGGTAGGTATCAATCTGTTCCTTGGAGGGCTCAATACCCAGCTCTTTACCCTGGGCCTGAAGCACGGCGCGGTTCACAGCCACGTTGACGCCGGCGTCATCTGCAAAACCATAGCACCAGCTCTGGTACATGTTGCTCATGAACTGCAGGAAGGCATCGTACTCCGGGTGCTGGGTTAACCATGCCTGCATGGCTGCCATCTCGGTGTCGTCGAGCTCCTCGTTCTCGTTTTTGTCGAACATGCTGCGCAGCTTGGTGGAGGCGGTGCTGCTGAGGGACTGCATGTAGCTCTGCCCGTTTTCGCCCAGATTGGCGGTTTCGGGGTAGGAGTAACTGGTGCCGTTTACCTGAATGTAGTAATCCTTGACAAACATGTTGCCGCGGTCACCGTAGTCCATCATCAGAAGCCCGAGACCTACGCCGGCCACTACGATGAGTACGAGAAGTGAGTTTTTGCGGATGAATTCGAGTGCGCTCATGATAAATTCGTGCTAATGCGGTTATTCTACGCTTTTCGCCCACTGTTGCAAGCCAGAAAACTGCCCCGCTGTGTCAGTATGCGATATCGCGGAACTTCCCGTGCCGTGGCTTTGTGGCGCGTAAATCTTGACATAAGGTGGCGCATAAGGTATTTTATGTGGCGTTATGGCAGGTCTTATCATTGCGCCGAAGGCACGAATTTTTCATGGTCACGACTGGGTGTACGGCACGGAAGTGCGCACCGTCTTTGGAAACCCGCAACCCGGTGATGTGGTGCTGCTCAAGGACCAGCGCGACCATTATCTCGGCTCTGCCATGTATAATTCTCATTCGCAGATTGTGGCCCGCCGTTTTTCGCGCCGCAAGCAGGATCTGGACCGCGATTTCTTTGCCCGCCGTATCTCACAGGCTGCCATGTTGCGTGAGCGCTGGTTGCCGGGTGAGGAAATGATGCGCCTTGTATGGAGCGAAAGTGATGGTTTGCCCGGGCTTATCGTGGACCGCTACGCCGATGTGCTGGTGGTGCAGACGCTGACCATGGCCATGTACCAGCGCCTCGGGCTCATCAAGGATATACTGGGTGATTTGTTCCAGCCGCGCAGTATTATCGTGCGCAATGATTCGCCCATGCTCGTGGCGGAGGGCATCGAGCAGGAAACCTATGTTGCGCACGGGGAACAGCCTGAGCCCTTTGTCGCAACCGGGCGTGGTATAAAGTTCATGGTAGACCTTGCCACAGGTCAGAAAACGGGGCTGTATCTGGACCAGCTTCAGAATTATCAGGAGGTTGCCCGCCTGGCTAAGGGACGCCGCGTTCTGGATTGCTTCTGTAACCAGGGTGGTTTCGCCCTTGCCTGTGCCAAGGCTGGTGCTGCCAGTGTCACAGCGGTGGATATTTCGGAAGATGCCATTGCCTCTGTGCGTAAGAATGCAGAGCTCAATGGGGTCCAGATTGAGGCTGTGGCAGAGAATGCCTTTGATTTCCTGAAACACGAGAGCGATAAGGTGCGCAACGGCGCCGACCCGAAGTGGGACCTCATCATCCTTGACCCGCCCAGTTTCACCCGCAACAAAAAGAGCCTGAACGGGGCTTTGCGCGGCTATAAGGAAATTCACCTGCGTGCCATGCAGATGCTGCCCGTAGGCGGCGTGCTTTCTACCTTCAGCTGCTCACACCACATCAGCGCAAATCTTTTCAAACAGACAATATGCGATGCCGCGGTGGATGGTCATTGCACGCTGCGCCAGACGCATGTGCATGGCCAGAGCCCGGATCATCCCATTCTGCTCAATATCCCGGAAACCGAATACCTCAAGGGCTTCAGCTTTGAATTAGTGCCGGGCCGCTGACGAAAAATCCTTGCAATCTCTGCGCGTTGTGCTAACCTAAGTGTTGCATGAGAATGTATGGGTCATGTCTCGCTGTCTTGTGCAGTGCCCTGCTGCCGCTGACCTTGTCTGCGCAGGATTCTGCGCCCACGGCGCAGGTGGAACAGTCAGCCGTTGAGGAACCAACACGGGTTGCCGTGCTGGGCTACGCTTCTTTTGCGGATTCGGTTGGCATGAGCGGCATTACACGCACCGCTTTCGCCGCCCAGATGACATACCTGAAAGAGCAGGGTATCACCCCCATATCGCTCAAGCAGTTCATTGATTGGCATAAAGGCAGGATTACGCTCCCGCCCCAGGCTGTCCTGATTACTATTGAGGAGGCCGATATGGCGGCTTATTCTGTGGCCATGCCAGTGCTCAAGGAGATGGGGTTCCCCTTTGTTGTGTTTGCTGACGGTCGCTGCTTCCAGGATTCCGCAACGTATCTTTCCGTGGCGGAACTGCAGAATATGCGCCGTGCCGGGGCCACTATCGGCAGCCGGAGTATGACCCGCCCGTTGTCCTGCGACTGGGTCTATGCGGCAGAATGCGGCCCGGAAGCGTCCATGAAAATGGCCGAGCGGGAATTGGGGCTATCGGCTCAACGCATTACCTCAACCTTCGGCAGCTGTGACGCATTTGCGTATCCCCGGGGATATGCAGATGCCAATATGGTGGAAAACCTGGCCATATATGGCTACAAGGCAGCATTTGGCAGGGTGCCGGGCAAGGTGGGGCGTGAGACCCCCTCCTACATGCTCAACCGTTACATGATTCGCGAAATGAAGGATTTTGCAACGGCTGTTAATTTTGGTGCCCCGGAGGATGATTCCCGCGTGCTGCAGCAGATTCGTGAAGCTGTTGCTAAAAATGAGCCTCTTATCCAGCCGATTACGGTGAAATCGTCGGAAAATGCATCTGCCTGTTTCCCCTCGTTTGTGGAGAATGCCGCAGCGGGGGATGCTATTCAACCGCCGATGCCGCCGGTTGTGTCTGTCTTGAATGAAGAGAGCAGTGCTTTTACCACAGATGGCGTAGCTCCCATACCCGCACCTGTGGTGGAAGAAACTCCGGTAGCCGGATTGGTTGACCCCGTGCTGCAGCCCCGCCCGGTGAGTGACATGCCGGCTGCGGGTACCCTGATGCACCGCACCGTGGGTGGCGACTGGGTAACCCGCGAGTTTCCCCGCCCTGCCGTTCCGCGTGAACAGACTCGCGTGGCTGTCCTCTGTTACCATGATTTCAGCAACACTCGCCCCGTGACTGAAATGTGTATGCGCACGGCGGAGTTCTGCCAGCAGATGCAGTATATCAAGGATGCCGGGTTGACTGTTATCACCATGCAGGATTTCAGGGAATGGCTGCTGGGTGACCGCCGCCTGCCTGAACGCTGTGTCCTCATCACCATCGATGACGGCTGGCGCAGCGTATATACAGAGGCATTCCCCGTGCTGAAAGCGTACGGATATCCCTTTACCCTGTATCTTTACACCGATTTTATCGGCAGTAAGGGAAAAGCCATGAGCCCGGAAATGATTCGGGAGATGATGGCCTGTGGCGCGACCATTGGCAGCCATTCTGCCTCGCACCTGTACCCGAGCAAGTGGAAAGCCCTGCAGCCGGAATCTCCCGAATATGCGGAGCAGCTGCAGCGGGAATTGCCGGATTCTGTGACGGCTCTGCAGCAGATGTTCGGTAACTGTTCGACGTATTGCTACCCTGGCGGCTACCATACCCAGCCTATGCTGGATTGCCTCAAGGCAAACGGCATTGATATGGCCTTTACCGTGGTGGAGCGAAAGGTCTCCATGCTGGAAAACCCGATGCTGGTGCACCGCTACGTAGTGTTTGGAACTGACCCGCGCATTTTCCGCCGCGCTGTGAACTTTGACGATGTGGCGGGTGTGAAACCCACGGCTCAGGGAATTACCGAAGCGCGCGAGCGAGCAATGGCATTTTTCCCGAAAGCTTTTGAGAATGTGGGCAATCTGGAAGAACCCGAGCCTGAGCCGGAACCCGCATCCGAGCCTGTGCCTGCCCCCGTGCAGGAGCATGTCCCCGCCTCTGAACCCCGGCCTGCAACACCCACTCCTGTTCTGGATGATATCCCGGAACCGGAGTATACAACGCTGCCGGCTTGTAACTGACATATTTTCTGTTGCGGCGCTCCACCTGCACGTGTTTTTGAGTGGACATTCGTGCGCCCTGTGGGTATAATGCCTTGGCTTTATGTTGAAACGCTGTTACAGAGCTCAGGAAAGTCTGGTGCGCTATTGGGCGCAACAGTCTGTTGAGCTGTGTGCAGATATTGATGATGAATCACTTATAGAGCCAAAAATGGCTGTTGAAGCCGCCATTGAGCGCATGGGGCAGGACCGGCGTGTGGTGCTGATCGGGGCATCCGGATGCGGTAAGTCCGAATTGCTTGCCGGCATGGTTGGCTGCCCTGTACTTGCGCGGGTGCATCCTGTGCATCACTATTTGCGCTGGCGGTATCTCAACAACGATGGCAACGCAGAACACTGCCGCTTTCTGCCGGAAGCCTGCTTGTCCGGCATGGAACTGGTTAATACTCGCGGCTGTGAACAGCCCTCTGTTGCAGAGGCTGTGGCTCCGTTGTTGCCGGGGGCAGATGTTGTCATCGCTGTGGTGGATGCCAGAGAAGTGCAGGCGTCTCCCGTGTGGGCCATGATGGAGCCTTTACCTGAAGAAGGTGGCCCTGCCTGCCTGGTGGCCCTGACACATACGGATGCGCTGGATGCCGAGCACACCGTGATGCTCAGCGAGACGGTGCGTAACTTATGCCGCGAGCGCCTTGGCCGTTCTCTGCCAGTGTATCAGATAAACCCGACTCATGCCGCGCTGGCAGAGGATTTCGGTAACAAAGTGGTAGCAGCCATGGAGTCGTCCTCCGGTGGCTTGCGTGCTGCAATTCGTGAAACCATGAAATGTGGTTCGGATTTGCTTTACAAGCAGGGCAGCGTGCTCAAAGCTCGCGATGCTGTAGCCCGAACAGACAGTGGTTTCCTGCAGGGCATTGAGCAGGAAATTGATAATTTCCTGGTGCGCCAGATGCAAGGCGTCAAGAACTGCGTGCTCAATTATTCCGCAGCAGCTCAGCGCAGTATGCCCCGGCTCATTCAGCATCTCAAGCGCAGCCTCGGCTGGTTCCTTTCTCCTGTGGTACTGATGCGCCTGGAACATTACGGCCCGGCTTCCGAAAATCTGTATTATCGCCTTGTGCTGGATGATGTTTCCAACCAGCAGGAAGAACTCGATAAGCAGTTTGTGGTTTCCTGTGGCGGGCATTGGCGCAGCGTTCGTCCGCGCATGAAACAGACTCTGCAGTGCGAAATCGGCGACTTCCCGGCAGCTGATCTGGAAGCAGAACTGCAGCAGCTGCGTAACCGCTTGCAGAGCTCTCTCTATGAACCCTTCCGCGGGTTGAAGCTTCGCAGTGCCTTTACTTCCCTTTTCAAGAGCCAGGTGGACTGGATGCACTTTCTGGTGGTCTGCTTCTGTATTGCGTTGATTGTAGCTGGGTTGCTGGGGTTCCTGGCATTCGATGAACTGGCACAGATGATGCTGGTGGCTGCCGGTGCCTGCTGGTTGCTGGGCTCGCTGATTCATTTTCTGGTGGTGCGCAAAATATGCCTGCTGATGCGCACCAGTGCTGAACCTTTGCGCGAGAGCCTCACCGAGCAGCTCGATGAACTGGTGCAGGATATGATTGTCTCCCGGGTGGCGGCATACCGCCGCTTATATACCGAGCCCCGCCAGCGCGTGGCAGCGTACGAAACTTCCCTGGCTCCGTTGCAGCAGCGGCAGAGCGAGATATTCCGTCAGCTCCGCTCGGCGGCACCAAGAGTCTGATAGCCCATGCAGTACGACCTTTTCACTCCGCATGGCGAAACGCCCCATCCCCCGGTATCTGAAACGCAGCAGATGCCCCTGGCTGCCCGCATGCGCCCTGAGTCTCTGGCAGAAGTGGCTGGGCAGAAACACCTCCTGGCAGAGGGTAAATTGCTCCGCCGGGCTATTGAGACTGACCGGTTTTCCTCGCTCATTTTCTATGGCCCCCCTGGTGTGGGGAAAACGACCCTGGCTTATGTCATTGCCCGTAGCACGAGTGCCTTCTTTGTGATGCTCAACGGCGTGGAATCCAACGTGAGCGAAATTCGCGCCAAGATTGAGGAAGCCCGCACCCGCATGGCTATTCACGGTCAGAAAACCATCCTCTTTGTGGATGAGCTGCACCGCTTCAATAAGGCGCAGCAGGATGTGCTGCTGCCGCATCTTGAAAAAGGAACGGTACGTTTTATCGGCGCGACCACGGAAAATCCCTACTTCGCCATCAATTCGGCTATGTTGAGCCGGTCTCAGATTTTTCCGCTGGAATCAGTGCCTGATGCGGAGATTGTGGCGCTGCTGCGCCGCGCTGCGGCAGATGAGGAACGTGGTCTGGGCAAGCTGCCCCTGCAGTTGGACGATACCGCCCTGCAACATATAGCACTTAAGGCAGATGGCGATGCGCGAAAAGCACTTACGGCTCTGGAGGTGGCGGCTCTCTCCACTGCTCCAGCGGAGGATGGCTGCATTCATGTCACGCTCGAAGTGGCAGAGGAATCCATCCAGAAAAAAGCGGTGAAGTATGACCGTATGGGCGATGGCCATTACGATACCATCTCAGCCTTCATCAAATCCATGCGCGGCAGCGACCCGGATGCCGCTCTGTACTGGCTGGCGTTCATGCTGAATGCCGGGGAGGATATCCGCTTCATTGCCCGCCGCCTGGTCATCTGCGCCAGCGAGGATGTGGGGCTGGCGGATTCCAATGCGCTGCGCGTGGCGCTGGATGCTGCGCGGGCTGCTGAAATGCTCGGCATGCCCGAAGCCCGAATCCCCCTGGCTCATGCCACGGTTTATATTGCCACAGCCCCCAAGAGCAACTCTGCCTATGCTGGCGTGAATGCCGCCCTGCAGGATGTGAAGGAAGGACGCACCCTCGCGGTGCCCGACCACCTGGCCACCCCCACGCGCAAGAAACTGGCGAAGCTGCGCGGCGTGGCAGAGGAAGCTACGCAGTATAAATACGCGCATGATTTTGATGACCATTTTGTGCCCCAGGCGTACCTGCCTGAAGGTCGTGTCTACTACCACCCCACTACAAACGGGTTGGAATTGCGCATTTCCGAGCGCATGGAATACCTCCGCCAGCGCCGCGAGCAGGGTAAATAAAAAAGCCCGCATCCTTTTGAACGCGGGCTTTGAGTTAAATGGAAGCAGGGGCTTTAATAGTGACCACCGCGGGGGCCGTTGTGCCACTTCCAGGCGGTTTCCACAATATCCTTCACGTTCTGGTACTTGGGAATCCAGCCCAGGATTTCGGCAGCCTTGCGGGAGTCTGCAATGAGGCGGGCAGGGTCGCCTTCGCGGCGGGGACCGTAGGTTACCGGGGCTTTCAGGCCGGTCACTTCCTCTGCGGCTTCGATAATCTGCTTCACGGAGAAGCCGTTGCCGGTGCCGAGGTTGAACCAGTTGGTCTCGCCACCCTTCATGAGGTAGTCCAGCGCGCGCAGGTGGGCATCTGCGAGGTCATCCACATGGATGTAGTCGCGGATGCAGGTGCCGTCCGGGGTGTCGTAGTCTGTACCGAATACAGTGATGCCGGGGCGTTCGCCCTTGATGGCCTGCAGAATGACCGGGATGAGGTGGGATTCCGGCTCGTGGTCTTCGCCGATGGCGCCGTCCACAGAAGAACCGGAGGCGTTGAAGTAGCGCAGGAACACGCTCTTGAGGCCATAGGCGCGGTCGCAGTCCTTGCAGACTTTCTCCAGCATGTACTTGGAACCGCCGTAGGGGTTGATGGGGTCCTGCTTCTCGGTCTCGGGAATCGGTACCTGGGTGGGCACACCGTAGGTGGCGCAGGTGGAGGAGAAGACGAAACGCTTGCAGCCGGCCAGAATCATGGCGCGGAGGAGCACCAGGGGTTTGGCGATGTTGTTTTCGTAATACTTCAGCGGGTCGGTCACGGATTCACCCACCTGGATGAAGGCGGCGAAGTGCACGACGGCATCGAACTTGCCGTTCACAAGCAGGGGATATACAACAGAGGGGTCGCCCAGGTCGCCTTTGACCAGGGTTACTTCCTTGTCTACAATGGCGGCCTGGTGGCCGTACACCATGCTGTCGAGCACGGTTACTTCTGCGCCGCTCTTCACGAGCTGGCGTACGGTGTGGGAACCGATGTAGCCAGCGCCGCCGGTAACGAGTACTTTCATGATATTGTGTATAGGTTATGATTAGAGCATGGAGGCAAGCAGTGATTCGAGCTTGCGGATGTCTGCGGAGAACTTGCGGATGCCTTCGGCCGTCTTTTCTGTAGCCATGGCATCTTCGTTGAAGAGGAATCGGAAGTTCTTCTCGTCTGCAGGAATGCGCTCAATGTCGCTGGCGGCTGCAGCTTCAGGTGAGAGCAGGGGCTTCACTTCATCCTCGTTCCCGGCCAGTTCTGCCAGCAGGTTCGGGGAGATGGTGAGCAGGTCGCAGCCGGCAAGTGCCAGAATTTCTCCCGTGTTGCGGAAGCTTGCACCCATAATCTGCACCGGGTAGCCGAATTTCTTGTAGTAGTTATAGATGGTGCGCACCGAGATGACGCCCGGGTCGGTTTCGGCGGTGTAGCTCTCGCCGGTGGCGGCTTTGTACCAGTCCAGAATGCGCCCCACGAACGGGGAGATGAGACGTACGCCGGCTTCTGCGCAGGCAACTGCCTGCACCAGGCTGAACAGCAGGGTCAGATTGCAATGGATTCCTTCCTGCTCCAGCTGGCGGGCTGCCTGGATGCCTTCCCAGGTGGCGGCAATCTTGATGAGTACGCGCTCGCGGGGAATGCCGGCGGCTTCGTACAATGCCATGATTTCACGGGCTTTCTGCACGGTGGCTTCGGTGTCAAAGGAAAGGCGGGCATCCACCTCGCTGGATACACGGCCGGGCACGCGCTTCAGGATTTCCAGACCAAATGCTACGATGACGCGGTCCATCAACTCTCCGATTTTTTCGGCAGGGTTGGCTACGCTTGCCTTGAAGTCTGCCACAACGGCATCCAGAATAGGACGATACTCCGGCTTGGCGGCTGCGGCGAGGATGAGGGAGGGATTCGTGGTGGCATCCTGCGGGGCGAATTCTTCCATCTGGCGGAAGTCGCCTGTGTCTGCCACTACGGTCGTATACTTTTTGAGTTGTTCAAGCTGTGTTGCCATAGTTTTGTGCGCATATTCTAGCACATTATATCCGCTAATTCAAGCTGACATCATCAAAAACGCTCATCCGCGGCCCACTTTTCAGTTACAATTGTGTTTCACGAGGAAGAATTGATTGAAAAAGCAGGCGGCGGTTGTTATGATGTCGGGCATGGGAAAAATGTTGAGGTCCCTGGGATGGCTGATGCTTGCACCGCTTGCCTGGTTGCTGGGCGAGTTTATCGTTTGTGTCGGGTCGCCCTTGGCGTATTCTGTTGAGCGTACTGCGGTTGTCGGTTTGCCCGAGCGTCCTGTAACCGTAGCCGAGGTTGCAGCCCTCAATCGTGCGCTGGGTGACGAGCGCAGCAATTCCTTTTACCTGACCTTAAGTGTTATCTGTTATACGTATGAGTATGTACACGCTGTGCCCACAGCCGATGGTGGTCTGGAGTTGGTGCATGTACGTCCCGCTTTGTGCTTACGTCGTGAAAAATCGAGCCCGGATGTTCAGGAAGCACTTCAGCAATGGCTGGCAGAAATCAACCAGAAAGGAGTGATGCCTCAATGAAACTGGCGAAGAGAATCTATCTGGGCTTGCTGGGACTGTGGTTGTTGGCGTGTAGCATTCGCGCCTTGATCCCCTGGCTGGGAAATTACCAGACCGAGCAGTTTATCAGTGGCCCTTTCTATATCAGCGGGGTGGAGAGCAATGCTGTGACGGGAGCTCAGCCTGCCAGTGTTTTTGCAGAGCTGAACAAGCGTCTGGAAGCCGCGCAGCCTGATACCCGCTTCTTTTGCTCCCCTTGGGAGGAATCTGGGGAATACTATTGCCAGGCGCTTATTCTGAAATCTGTGCGCGCAGAAGCGCCTGAGCTTTCCCCCGCAGCCAGAAAGGTGTTGCAGGAATGGGTGGCTGAAACCGGCATCCGTTTCTGGGTGGGTGGGCTGGACTAATCGGCTTTGGCCCCGATAATCCGACATTAACAATGAACTCCCGGTTCAGCAAATTGGCCGCCTCATGGGTGGACGGCAACCTCGCTCAGAGGGGTAGTATGATTCAATGAGTGCAGGACGCAAAACCGTTCTCGCGGAAGATGCTGCGCACCTGGTTGGTGAGTTCGGGAGCGGGCGGCTCTACATCCATGAGGGGGTAGGTAAGCCCCAGCTCTCCCCATTTGAACTTGCCCATCTGGTGGAAGGGGAGAACATCCACCCGCTGCACATTGCCCAGCCCGGCGGCATAGCGCGCCAGGGCGGTGATGTCATCCAGCTGGTCCGTGAGCCCCGGCACCAGCACATAGCGCAGCCACATGGGGATGCCGCGTGTGGCGAGCTTCTCCGCGAAATCGAGCGTGGGCTGCAGGTTCTGCCCGGTCACCAGCTTGTACTGCTCCGGGTTCCAGGCTTTGATATCCAGCAGAACCAGGTCGGTATCTGCCAGCAGCGCATCATCGGCATTGCAGCCGAGGTGGCCGGAGGTATCGATGCAGGTGTGCAGCCCCATTTCCTTGCAGCCGCGCAGCAGGGCGCGCGTGAAATCCGGCTGGAAAAGCGGGTCTCCGCCGCTGATGGTCACGCCGCCCTTGGCGTTTTTAAGGAAGGTTGCATAGCGGCCGATTTCCTCCAGCACATCCTCCACCGTGCGTTCCTTACCCTGGCGCTTGAATGAGGTGTCCGGGTTATGGCAATACTGGCAGCGCAGACTGCAGCCCGCCAGGAACACAATGAAACGGATGCCCGGCCCATCGACCGTGCCGCAGGATTCTACTGAATGAACAAGACCAGATACAGAGGCTGCTGTCATGCCTGTATGTTAGCACAGATTGGAACAATTATCAATCCTATTAGACGTACAAGGGACGATGAACAATGGACAATTTGAAAGTTTCACGAGCCTGTGGCTCGCTTGCGTTAATATAGAGTAAGCTCTTTTCTTTCGCGGCGTTCTTTCAGAATCTGGTTGGTCAGGCTGATGGCTGCGGAGCAGTAGTGTCGTCTGCTCCACACCTCGCGACATAAGGCTCGGATTTCATCGTCGCTCTGCACGCTCCATGCCCGCTGCCGGATGCTATCCAGGTAGGCCGCTATGGTTGCTTCTTTCCGCCGCGCCCCCAATTGATAAATTCTGGTAGTATACGTGCGAGGAGTGATATAATCACCTCGCCGGAGCAGGAGCTCAGTGTTAGCTGCAATGAGCTCCTGGCTTGGATGAGTTCGTTGACGCCCCAGTACTGCACAAATAGTAAGTACGGC
>CAJGCV010000049.1 GCA_904501915.1 uncultured Akkermansia sp.
CAGGGAGAAAGCGATGTTGAGACCGGCGGTCACGATGGACACCATGCTCATGAGCTTGATGAGGATGTTCAGAGAGGGACCGGAGGTATCCTTGAAAGGGTCACCCACGGTGTCACCCACCACAGAGGCGTCGTGCACAGCGGTGTGCTTGCCGCAGTAGGGGGCGTCTCCCGTCTCGATGTATTTCTTGGCGTTATCCCAGGCACCGCCGGAGTTGGCCATGAATACGGCCAGCACGAAGCCACCGGCAAGACCACCGGCCGGCAGGTGGAAATCATACCCACGCCGATACCGGAGATAATTACGGTGGCAGGACCGGTGGTGGCGTTCTCAGCGATGAACTTCACCGGCTTGAACTCGAAGGAGGTGTAGTACTCGGTCACCTTGCCGATGGCGATACCCACCACAAGACCGATGACGATGGAGCCCCAGAGGCCCAGCCAGTTCTCGATACCGAGAGCGTACAGGATGCCGGCGGAAGCCAGGGCGATAAGCACGCCGGAAACATTGATACCGAAGTTCAGAGCAGCCATGAGCTGGGTCTGGTTAGCTTCGGGCTTGGTGCGTACCAGGAAAATACCGATGACGGAAAGCAGAGCGCCGATAGCGCCGATGATCATGGGAGCCATGACCAGCTGAAGGCCGGTCTCGTAGGCCCAGCCGGCGGTGGCAGCAGCGGCTGCACCCAGAGCGGCAGAGGCCAGAATGGAACCAGCGTAGGACTCGTAAAGGTCAGCGCCCATGCCCGCTACGTCACCCACGTTGTCGCCCACGTTGTCGGCGATGGTGGCGGGGTTGCGGGGATCGTCTTCGTTGAAGTGGTATTCAGTCTTACCCACCAGGTCAGCGCCTACGTCGGCAGCCTTGGTGTAGATGCCGCCGCCCACACGGGCGAACAGAGCCTGCAGAGAGGCACCCATACCGAAGGTCAGCATGATGGTGGTAATCTGGGTGAGGCGGCTGATGCCCTCAGCGGCCACCAGACCGGTGTTGTCCAGAATCAGATACCAGGCAGAGATATCGAGCAGACCGAAGCCAACCACCGTAAGACCCAGCACAGCGCCGGAACGGAAAGCAAGCTGAAGGCCCTTGTTCAGGCCGTCCTTTTCATCACGGCAGGCCTGGGCCACACGGCCGGAGGCGTAAGTTGCCGTCTTCATGCCGATGAAACCAGCCAGACCGGAGAAGATACCACCGGTGAGGAAAGCCACGGGCACGATGTTGTTCTGAAGGCCATAGAAGGCCATGATGCCGAATACTACGGCGATGATGACGAAGAAGATGGAAACAATCTTGTACTGCTGTTTCAGGTAAGCCATGGCGCCTTCGCGCACATAGCCCGCAATCTCCTTCATGCGGTCGTTGCCCTCGTCTGCCTTCTTCATATCGAAGAAGAACTTAGCGGCAAAAGCCAGCGCGACGACGGATGCAAACGGCACTATCCAGAATAATATCTCGGGGTTCATGTTCGTTTGTTTTGTTTGTTAAATGGCTTTTCTGCAGGCACAAAAAAGCGCCACAGTCTACACTATATGTACTGCTTTTGCAACCCGAATCTCGCATGTATGGCAAAAAAAATCATGTTGGAGCAATCAGGGGTGAAGCGGGGTTGATTGTTGGACTGCATGTATGCAGGTGGCAGAATTCCGGTTTGACCCCGAGGGGTGGTGTGTGGTAATGTCTAAGTCATAAGCACAATGGAGGAGATAAACACATATGTACAGATTGTAGCGGCCACGACACCGTGGTTGCTGCCGCTCTTTTTCGGTTTGTTCGGGGCGTGTGTGGGCTCGTTTCTGAATGTGGTGATATACCGCATGCCGCGTGGGTTGAGTGTGAATGAACCCCGGCGGTCGTTCTGCCCGCAGTGCAAAGCACCGATTCCGTGGTATCTGAATCTGCCGGTGCTCAGTTACCTGATGCTGCGTGGGAGGACAGCATGTTGCGGCCGGCGTTACACGGTGCGTTACTGTGTGGTGGAGCTGGTGTGTGCTCTTCTTTTTGCCTGTATTGCCTGGAACTTCTGTGCGGATGATATTTTGACCCAGTTGTTGCTTTGCGTATGGGTGGCGGTGATGCTGGCCTGTCTGTGTATGGATTGGGAACAGATGATAGTGCTGCCTTCGCTGGCGCTCATCGGCACAGCGGCAGGCCTGGGCGTGTCGTTGCTGTCCCCCTGGTTCAGCGGTGAGGGGGAAGGTGTGTTGGATGGCTTGCAGAGCAGTGCTGCCGGGGCTATTGGCGGTTTTCTGCTGTTTCGCCTGGTGGCAATTGCTGGCAAATTCTTTTTCGGGCGTAAAAAGCAGGTGTATGAATCCGCGCAGGAATGGTTGTTGCGCCAGGCTGCTGATGGGGAGGACGTCGAGCTGCTCATAGGGGCTGAACGCCTGTTGTGGAGCGATTTGTTCATGGAGAACAGTAACTGTTTCACCTTGTCCGCTGCAACGCTTGCGGGACATGAGGCCGAGGCGGGAGAACTGGTGTTTACCGTGGATTCCCTGGTGCTGCCGGATGGTACAAAGGTATCCCTGGAGGAGCATGATGAGCTGCGCGGCTCTTGCCGGGGGTATGCTGCGCGTAAAGAAGCTATGGGAAGTGGCGATGCCTGGCTGGCTCTGGCCATTGGTGCTCTTTGTGGGTGGCAAGGGGTGGTGTTTGCGCTCGTGTGTGGAAGTTTTATCGGTATTGCGGCAGCCTTGGTGGCCCGTATCGGGCGCGGTACGCCCATGCCTTTCGGGCCTGCATTGATTACGGCTGCGTTCATCTGGTTGTTTTATGGGACTGAGCTGGTTTCAGCCTATATAAGTTGGATTGAGTCTTTAGTTTGGTAAAAAAAGGATATGGCACTTCCGGATTTCAGTACGTTTCCGCTTTATCTGGCCCCGATGGCAGGGGTGACCGACCCCATTTTCCGCACCTTGTGCAAGGCTGAAGGTGCAGATGTGATGGTGACGGAATTTGTGTCTGCAGAGGGGGTGTTGCAGGCGTGGGACCGCAATCGCCGCTACGTGGAATTTGAGGATGCACACCGCCCGCTGGGTGTTCAGATTTTTGGCTCTGTGCCGGAGCATTGCGCTGCGGCTGCCCGTATCATTGTGGATGCGATGCACCCGGATTTTCTGGATATCAACGCAGGTTGCCCGGTTCCGAAGGTGGTGGGCAAGAATGGCGGTTCTTCACTGCTGAAGGATTTGCCTCTGCTGCAGCGTATTGCTGCTGCCGTGGTGCAGGAACTGGGGGCTGATTGTCCGGTGACAACTAAAATCCGCATCGGCTGGGATATGGAACATATCTGCGCCCCGGAGGCTGTGCGCCGCCTGGAGGATGCAGGCGTGCAGGCTATTGCGATTCATGGCCGCACGCGCTCTCAGCAGTACGGCGGCCACGCCGATTGGGAGATGATTGATCACTGCGCCCGCCTGGTGAATGTGCCGGTGATTGGTAATGGGGATATCTGCACCCCGCAGGATGTGCAGCGCGCGCGCGAAACAACGGCTGTCTCGGCGGTGATGATTGGCCGTGCTGCCATGAATGCGCCATGGTTGTTCCGCCAGGCTAAGGAATATCTGCGCACTGGGGTGGTGCCGGAACCTCCTGCCCCGCAGGAGCGTATCGATTTCATGCTGCGCCACACACGCATGGCGCTGGAAAGCAGGCATTATGGCGATGAATTGGTGACTATGCGCGCCATGCGCAGCCGCCTGCTGGCCTATGCCAAGGGGATTCCCGGTACTAAACCAATGAGGCCGCAGCTTTCGCGAGTAGCTTCTTATGAGGAGCTCTGCAGCATTCTGGAAAAAGTGTGAATGCAGAATTATCCAGCTAGCGCGCATCCTTCCGGCAGCGCGTTTCGTTTCTTTCAGTCGCAGCGGGAGCTGCGACCTCGCCTCCTATTCTGCCTGCTGCCTTCCTTTACATCTTGAACTGTTCGCCCAGGTAAATCTTGCGGGTCTTGGGGTCATTGGCAATTTCACTCGCATTACCTTCCTTGATGACCTTGCCTTCAAAAAGGATGTAGGCCCGGTCCACAATGCCCAGCGTTTCGCGCACGTTGTGGTCGGTGATAAGGATGGAGAGACCGTCTGTCTCGCGCAGGGAGGCCACAATGTGCTGGATGTCCTGCACGGCAATGGGGTCCACGCCGGCAAACGGTTCATCGAGCATGAGCAGCTTCGGGTTGGCGGCCAGGGCTCGAGCAATGGTCAGACGGCGCTTTTCACCGCCGGAAAGCTGGATGGACTGGCTCTTGCGCAGGCGGGTGATGTTGAAACGCTCCAGCAGTTCATCGCACTTCGCCTTCTTTTCCTTGCGGGTGAGGTCGGAGCGCGTTTCAAGAATGGCCATCAGGTTATCATTCACCGTGAGTTTGCGGAAGATGGATTCTTCCTGAGGCAGATACCCCATTCCAAGGCGTGCGCGCAGGTGCATAGGTAACCCGGAGACGTCTTTTCCGCAGAAGTCCACGGAGCCTGTGTCGGGGCGCACCAGACCTGCCACCATGTAGAACGAGGTGGTCTTGCCTGCGCCGTTGGGGCCGAGCAGACCCACAATTTCGCCGGAGTGCACGGTGATGTTCACGTTGCTGACAACCTGGCGCTCACCGTAGGATTTGCAGAGATTGTTGGCTTGAAGAAGAATATCCATGGTTACTTTTCTGATTTCTGGGTTTTCTGTGTTTTAATCTGCTCGCGGATGTTGGTGGCGTAGGTGGTGTGCTTTTCGCCTGTGATGGAGGCATTGTTATCCTTGTCTATAGTAATGGCAGCACCTTTTCCGGAAGCCTTGTGGGTGTTGTTAATGTCGGCCAGGGTGACTTCGTTGCCGCTGAGAATCTTCATGCCGGTAGCAGCGTTCACGCTGAGCTTATCGCCCGTGGCGCGCAGGGCACGGCCGCTCTTATCCAGCCCGGCTACGGCAACATTGCCATGGGCCACGGCTGTTTTCAAGCCGCCCAGCATCTTGTCTGCGCCTTTCTGCTCGGTATCCATGACCAGCCGGACGGCGCCAGTGCATTGCATGGAGCCCTTTTCGGTGCGTACGGTGCAGCCTGAGTGGGTGGTTGCCTCCTTAATGCCTGTATAATTGAAACTCAGGCTGGGGAAACCGCCTTTCCGTGGCTTGGCGGGCTTGCCATTCGTGGTGAGTCTGGCATGCAGCGGACCATTGGTGGTCAGGATACCTGTTTCGGAGTACAGGCGGGTTGAGCTGCCGGTTTCAAGACGGTCTTCAGCCCGCACCAGCAGGACGTAATCCTTGCATTTAGCCGTGGTGGTGCCTTTGTCAGAGAGCAGGGTGGCTGTGATATTTTCGCCGTTGAGCTTCAAATCGCCATTGGCCTTCAATTCCATAGTGGCAGCCTCGTTCTCTGCCGGAACAGATTCAACCCGGTTGCCGTTGTAAAGCGCTACAAGAGGCTGGCCGGGGGCTCCGGTAAGCAGGGTTTCGCCGGTGGTCAGGTCGGTTATGACGCTGTCTGCTTTCAGCTCGCCAATGCACTTGTGTGTGCCGGGTTCGTACCGGTGCGCAATGACATTGCCCGTGGCCCGTGCCCGGGAAACATCGCCGTATTCGGTTATGGCCAGATTCGGCATGCCGGGCTTCGGTTCGGCTTTCTTTGCGCCCGGCTTGCGGCTCAATACCAGATGCGTGGGGCCAGTGCAGCTGAAGTCGATTTCCTCATCCGCCATGGTAATGCCGTTTTCTGTATTGATGGTGCCAAGCTCGGCGCGGAAAATGACATTGGCATTGGCTTTGAAGGTGCCGGTCATTTTTTCACCGGAGTCGCGGTTCAGGCGGGCATATGTGCCGTTGATGTCTTTACCACGCAGCTCGATATCGCCGTTGGCCAGCAGGTGGATGCCTTCGTCTGCATTGACAACGTAGTCTGCGTATGCCAGGTGGCATTTGCTGCCAATCAGGGAAATTTCGCCGGTTTTGCCGTTGTAGTGCAGCTCGTCTCCTTCTGCCCGGGTGGCAGGGCGTCCTTCTCTGGCCTTGGAAACAGCGACAACCTGCCCCTTGGCAACGGCTGTTTCGATGCCGTCGAAATGAAGACCGGTGAATTGGCTCATGAAGCCTTTTTTGGTGGCTGTTGCTGCCTCTGCCGTGGGGGTGAGCAGAACTGTGAGCATTTCATTGCTGCTCAATGTGCCCTGCGGACCGTTGTATTCGCTCTTGCCGGGGGCGTACAGCGTGTGGGTCGCGGCGTGATAGAACAAATGACCGCCTTCTGTGCGGAATTCGGACTTTTCGCCTTTCTTGCTGTTCATGCACAGGTGAATATCTGCACCTTCCATGAGCAGGTTGCCCTGCGGGTCTGCCAGGATGCGGGAGGGGGCGGAGCCTTCGGCGCTGGTGATGTTGACTGTGTTCTGCCCCAGTGTGAGGTGAATGGAGCTGCCTGTTTCCGGCGAGTACAGGAGAATGGCGTTGTTGACAGTGTCTGCAATGGCGTTGGCTGCCACGATGGCGGCTTTTTCACCTGTGTAAACCTCTTCTGCTGATTCGTTTCCGGTTGCTTCGGGCTGCTCCGGGGTGGTTTCGGCCGGTTGTGGTTCAGGTTCTGCTGCCGGGGGGGTGTCCTCCGCGGGCGGTGTATCTTTTTTGTTGTCCAGCGCCATGCCGGGCAGGGCAACGTGCATCTGCTCTACTGCAGTGAGAGTCAGACGCGGGTCGAGAAGCCGCACATTGCCCAGATAGATGATGCGGGAATTGGCGTTATCGAACATCATTCCCAATTCTGAGGTTACCACGGTTTCTCCCGGGGTGGCCTCTATTGCCGGTTGGGCATAATCTTTCGTGGGCGGTGGCAGTTCAACCCCGAGTGCTGCAAGGTCTGTTTTAACCTGGGTGAAAGCGCTGCACCAGGAGTCTGCCTGGGTGCGCGCGGTGGCTAAATCTGCAGAATATTCTGCGGCTGTTGCGCAGAATACGGGAATCATGAGGGCTGCTATGGCTGCGGCTTTCATTGTTTATTTCTTGCTGCTTTTTTTCTTGTTCAGCTTAGCCGTGGCGATGGTGGTTTTTACCGGGCCATGCAGGAATCCTTTTCGTGTGGCGGTGTTAAAGACAACTCCTTTGCCTCTGGCAGAGAAACGCGGGTCTGTTACTTCTGCGTCTCCTGTGGTGCGTGCCATTTTGGTGGCAAAATTGTAGGCGACACTGTCTGTCTTGATGTTGGTTTCAGTGTTGTCGTCGTTATACAGCGAGGCGTTGAGCTTGTCCAGTATTACCGTTTTCCTGCTTTTGACGGTGAGCTTATCAGAGAGGAGCAGGGCGCTCACCCGGTGGTTTTCATACCGGGGAATGGAGATGCCTTGTACTTCCGTGCCTGGCGGGAGGAACTGCAAGGCGGGGAACTCGTCTTCTGCTGTGGTGTCTGCTGCCGCCTTCTGCCCCCAGCTTTGCAGGGGCAGAAGCAGCAGTGCAAGGAGTGTCAGGGCTTTTCTCATCAGATGGTCTCCATCTGCTGGTAAGCCTTGCGTACCAGCATAAGGTTGGTGAGAATCTTTTCAAGGTCTTTGAGGTACACCTGGTTCGGACCGTCGCTCATGGCGTGGTCGGGGTCCTTGTGTACTTCCATGAAGACGCCGTCAATGCCCATGGTCATGGCGGCGTTGGCCAGCACGGGGGCAAGTTCGCGGTCGCCGCCGGTGGCGCCGCCCAGACCGCCCGGGCGCTGCACAGAGTGTGTGGCGTCAAACACAACGGGGCAGCCGAACTTCTTCATCCAGTACATGCCACGCATGTCCACAATCAGGTTGTTGTAGCCGAATGAGGTGCCGCGCTCGCAGAGCATGTATTTGTCGCAGCCGAAAGCTTCCATCTTTTCGCAGATGTTCTTGCAGTCCCAGGGTGCGAGGAACTGGCCTTTCTTGATGTTGACCGGGCGTCCGGTCTTGGCGCAGGCTTCCAGCAGGTCGCTCTGGCGGCTCAGGAAAGCGGGTACCTGGAGCAGGTCTACGTACTGGGCTGCGTATTCTGCCTGCTGCTCGGTGTGCACGTCTGTGACAACCGGGCACTGCAGTTCCTTGCCGATTTCGGAGAGGATGCGGCAGCCTTCCTCAATGCCGGGGCCGCGGAAGCTCTTCACGCTGGTGCGGTTAGCCTTGTCGTATGAGGCTTTGAAGATGAACTGCACGCCTACTTTGGTGCAGATTTCCTTGATGGCAGTTGCCATCTCCCAGGCAAAGGCTTCGTTTTCAAGAGAGCAGGGCCCGAGCAGGAAGAACGGCTCCTGCCCGCCGATGACTACGTTCTGGATGTTGAAAGACATGGTAAAAGTTGTTTCGATGTGAGCATTATGCCGCAAGCGGGGGGGGAAGTCAATGAGATTTCGCTTCAGACGGTCGTAAAATTGCTGGTTTGCGATTTTGGACTTGCTTTTTGTGCTGTTACGTTGTAACTTACGCCGCCGCTTTCGCGGAGCAACCAGAATCTATCATGGAAACAACACGAATTCAGCGCGCCCTGCTTTCCGTATCGGATAAGACCGGGCTTGATAAATTTGCCAAGGGCCTTGTAGCCCAGAATGTTCAGCTTATTTCCACAGGGGGTACCTGCCGTTACCTCATGGAACTGGGCCTGCCGGTTACTGAGATTTCTGACTACACAGGTGCACCCGAGCTGTTTGACGGCCGCGTGAAGACCCTGCACCCCAAGGTGCATGGCGGTCTGCTTCAGCGCCGTGATCTGGAGGAACACCAGCAGCAGGCAAAGGATAACAACATCCCCACCATTGATCTGGTTTGTGTGAATCTCTATCCTTTCGAGGAAACAATCGCCAAGGAGGGTGTTACCCTTGCTGAGGCAATTGAGAAGATTGATATCGGTGGCCCTTCCATGCTGCGTTCCGCTGCCAAGAACTATGCTTCTGTGACGGTGGTGTCTGACCCGGCCGATTATGATACTGTGCTCGAGGAAATGGAGAACCACCAGGGCAACACCACGCTTAAGACCCGTGAGAAGCTGGCTGTGAAGGTGTTCATGCGCACCTCTTCCTACGATACCGCAATTTCTAACTACCTGGGCCACCGCGCCGAGGACAGCACCAAGAATAACTTCACGGTGTCTCTGCCCTTCAACCAGACTCTGCGTTATGGTGATAATCCTCACCAGCCCAGCGTCATGTACGGTAACTTTGACTCCATCTTCACCCAGTTGCAGGGCAAGGAGCTCTCCTACACCAACATTCTGGACCTGGATGCCGCCGCCTCCCTCATCATGAATTTCCGCCGCCCCACGGTGGCTATTCTGAAGCACACCAACCCCTGCGGTGTGGGTCAGGACGATGAAGATCTGGTAGAAGCCTGGAAGCGCGCTTACCAGACTGATACCCAGGCTCCCTTCGGTGGTGTTATTGTGATGAACCGCCCGATGACCGAGGCTCTTGCCCGCATCGTGGGTGCCATCTTCACCGATGTGATTATTGCTCCTGACTACGAGCCCGAGGCCCGCGCCATTCTTACCAAGAAGAAGAACTGCCGCATCATGCGCATCGATATGGATGCCTGGCGCGAGTTCTGCAAAGTGCCCATGGTTCGCACGGCTCCCGGCGGTCTGATGACTGTGAAGCGTGACGACGAAGTGATGGGGCTGGATAACCTGGAAGCCAAGGTGGTGACCAAGCGCGTGCCCACGGCTGAAGAGCTTGAAGCCATGCGCTTTGCCTGGCGCGTCTGCAAGCAGGTGCACTCCAATGCCATCGTCTTCACCAATAAGAACGGTACGCTTGGTATCGGCGCCGGTCAGATGAGCCGCGTGGACTCTGCCAAGATTGCCGTGTGGAAGGCGGGGCAGGCCGGGCTTGACCTGAAGGGCAGTGTGATTGCTTCCGATGGTCTGTTCCCCTTCGCAGACGGTCTGCAGACCGCTATTGATGCCGGCGCTACTGCCTGCATCCAGCCTGGTGGCTCCATCCGCGACGAAGAGGTGATTGCCGCTGCCGATGCAGCCGGTATTGCCATGGTCTTCACGGGTGCCCGCCACTTCCTGCACTAAAGAACGGATTTCAGAACCCCGGTTCTGCGTGTGGCGGAGCCGGGGTTCTTTTTTCAACAGATTGATTCACTCGAAACTCTCATACTTCACTATGCATCTCGGTGTTAACATTGACCATGTGGCTACGCTGCGCCAGGCGCGCTACGCTACTATGCTGGATTCTCATAACGTGGAACCCGATATCGTGGAGGCGGCCCGGGCTGCCCAGACCGGCGGGGCAGATTCCATTACGCTGCATGTGCGGGAGGATCGCCGCCATATGCAGGATGCCGATGCTTTTGCGGTGCGTCGTGAGGTGAATCTGCCGCTGAATCTGGAGATGGGGGCAACACCGGCTATGCTGGAGTTTGCGTTGCGTCTCAAGCCTGATTATGTGTGCCTGGTGCCTGAGCGGCGAGAGGAAATCACCACTGAAGGTGGATTGGATGTGGCTGGGCATCTGGAGGAGCTGCGCCCCTTGGTGGCGGCTTTGCTTGCCAATGGCAGCAAGGTGAGCATGTTTATTGACCCCGATGCTGAGCAGGTGCAGGCCAGTGCTGCTGTGGGGGCTCCTATGGTGGAATTGCACACCGGGCGCTTCGCCAATACCCTGGGGGAGGAACGCGCCGCTGAAACGGCACGCCTGGTGGCTGCGGCTGAGCTGGCCCATGCGCTGGGTATTGAGGTGCACGCCGGGCATGGTATTCAAATCTGCAACCTGGCGGAGCTGTCGGCTGTGCCACACCTCACAGAGCTCAATATCGGGCATACTATCATCTGCCGCGCTGTTTTCACCGGGCTCACCGAGGCTGTGCGCGAGATGAAGCATGCTGTGGCTCAGTACTGCTGGTAATTTTTTTTGAGTGCAGGGGTGATTTTCTGCGTTTTTGTCTTGCAATGCGTTGAGGGCATGTTAAGATGAAGACCTATGAATAAGACTCAACTCGTTGACTGCATTCAGGCTAAACTCGGTGAAGGCGCAACCAAGAAGTGCGCGGAGACAGCTCTCAACGCTGTGCTCGGTGCCATCAAGGATGCTGTTGCTACCGATAAAGTCCAGCTCGTAGGCTTTGGCACATTTGAGATGAAGACGCGTGCTGCCCGCACGGGTCGCAATCCCCAGACTGGTGCCGCTATGAAGATTGCAGCCTCCCAGACTCTCTCTTTCAAGCCCTCCTCTGTCTTCAAGTCTGCTGTTCCTGCCAAGAAGACTTGCAAGAAGGGTGGCTGCAAGAAGAAGTAAGTATTTCAGATATTGAGTTTCCTCAGTCCCGTTGTCCGGTTCCTGTCTCGCCGGATAGCGGGGCTTTTTTTTGTGCTCAGCTCGCGCGCGTGACGCGTTATCTCCTTGCATCTGCAGTGTGGCGCGATATAATGCCCACATGGCGAATGTTTCCCTGGCTCTTGGCTCCAAGTCGTATGATGTGCACGTTTCCAATGGTTCGCTCGAATCGATTGGTTACCTTTGCAGCAGTGTGCGTCTGGAGGGTAAAGCGGCAGTTATCACGGATTCAAACGTAGGCCCGCTCTACGCAGAGCGGGTGCGCCGCAGTCTGGAGGATTCCGGTTACACGGCGAGTGTGCATGTTTTTACAGCAGGCGAGGCTCACAAGAACCTCACCACGGTGGAGGGGATTGTCAATGAAATGGTGCAGGCCGGGCATGATCGCACCAGCTTTGTGGTGGCTCTGGGCGGCGGTGTAGTGGGAGATATGGCCGGCTTCATTGCCAGTATTTATTACCGCGGTATCCCTTTTGTTCAGATTCCCACCAGTGTTATGGCACAGGTGGATAGCTCGGTAGGCGGCAAGACCGCCGTTGATATTGCCGCCGGCAAGAACCTTATCGGGGCATTTCACCAGCCTCGCCTGGTGCTGATTGATCCCACCACCCTGACCACGCTGTCTCCCCGGCTCGTGCGTGAAGGCATGGCCGAAATGGTGAAGCACGCCGCCATTCGCAAGCCTGCCATGCTGCATACGCTGCGCGAACTGGCAGATGAGATAGACCTTGGTTTCACACTTGCCACCATTGAGCGCTTGCCCGATATCATTGCCTCCAACATAGCCATCAAGGCGCGCATTGTGGAGGAGGACGAAAAAGAGACCCTCGGCATCCGCGCATTCCTGAATCTGGGGCATACCATTGGCCACGGCATTGAAGCCGCCTTGCCCTATGGCGAGTTGCTGCACGGTGAGGCAGTAAGCCTGGGTCTGCGTGCGGCGCTGTTCCTTTCGCGCCGGCATGCCGGGCTGAGCGCTGGCGAGGAACGCGATGTGTTGGAAGTCCTGCGCGCCCTTGAACTGCCTCTTACCCTGCCTTCGGGAGTCGATATGGACCGGGCGCTTGCCCTCACTGCCAGTGATAAGAAATTCCAGAACGGCAGCATTCGTTTTGTGCTCCTCAGACACCTTGGCGCCCCCCTCCTCAGCAAAGACATCACCAAACAAGACCTCGCAGACGCCCTCCACGAACTTAAATCTTATTAATCATTAATCATTAATCACTAATCATGACCGATCCTCGTACCACTCAGCTTGCCCGGAATCTCATCCAGCACTCCTGCCGTGTTCAGCCAGGCGAACACGTGTTGCTTGAAATCATTGACGCGCCGGATGAAATAGCCATCGAACTCATCCGCGCCGTGCGCGAAGCTGGCGGCCACCCCCACATCAACCTCCGCCACTCCCGCGTCACCCGCGAGATGTTTGTCGGCGCTACGGATGAACAGTATGCCTCCATTGCCGGCTTTGAGCTGGCGGAAATGCAGGCAATGGATGCTTACATCGCCATTCGCGGCGGTTTCAACAGCTTCGAAAACTCCAGCGTGCCCGCCGAAAAAATGGCACTGGCTCAGAAACACATGCGCCCGGTGCACAACCACCGCGTCTGCAAGACCAAGTGGTGCGTTCTGCGCTGGCCCACCCCCAGCATGGCACAGGGCGCCGGTATGAGCACTGAGGCTTTTGAAGACTTCTACTTCCGCTGCTGCCTGGCAGATTACCAGCAGCTCCGCGTTGCTATGGACAAGCTTGCCGAGCGCATGATGCGCACCGACCGTGTACGTATCACCGGCCCCGGCACAGATTTGACCTTCTCCATCAAGGGTATGCCCGCCATCCCCTGCGCTGGCGAAATGAACATCCCGGACGGTGAAGTATTCACCGCCCCCATCAAGGACAGCGTGAACGGCACCATTCACTACACCGCCCCCACCCTCTTCCAGGGCATTCCCTTCGATGGCATCCGCCTCACCTTCAAGGACGGCAAGATTGTGGAAGCCCACTGCAACGGCAATGAAGAAGCCCTTAACAAGATTCTCGACACCGATGAGGGCTCCCGCTTCATCGGCGAATTCGCCCTGGGTGTGAATCCCTTCATCCTCCAGCCCATGCGCGATATCCTCTTCGATGAGAAGATTGGCGGCTCCTTCCATTTCACCCCCGGCCAGGCCTACGAAAACTGCGACAACGGCAACCGCTCCCAGGTGCACTGGGATATGGTCTGCATCCAGCGCGCCGACTACGGCGGCGGCGAAATCTGGTTCGACGACGAACTCATCCGCAAAGACGGCATCTTTACGGATCCAGAATTGGCAATTCTGAATCCGTAAAAAAGTGAATAATGAATAGTGAATAGTATCTGCGATGCATTCACCGTATAACAGCGAAAAACACGAAAATCTTCGGCAACGCACCAAAGAATTTGGTCTGCGTGTTATCCGCATGTGGAAATCTTTACCACACAATACTCTTTCCGAAGTACTCGGCAAGCAACTTCTGCGCTGCGCCACATCCGTGGCGGCTAATTACCGCGCGGCTTGCCTTGCCAAAAGCGACCCAGACTTCTTCCACAAAATCAAAATCTGCCAGGAAGAAGCCGATGAAAGCTGCCTCTGGATTGAATATATAATCGAGGCCGATATTCTTCCCGAATCCAAGCTTATCAGCCTTCTGGATGAAGCAAAGCAGCTCACCGCCATCATGACCGCCTCTGCCATCACCGTCAAACGCCGTATTCAATCAGAAAAAAACGGCAAAAAATAACTCCATCCCCCACTATTCACTTCTTCACTATTCACTTCTTCACTATTCACTATGAAAGATCCCCGTTATACTCAGCTGGCTGATCAGGTTGTCAACTACGCCACACGCGTGCAACCCGGCGAACATGTGAATCTGCGCATGCAGGACATCCCCGACGCCATGGTCGTGGAACTCATCCGCGCGGTGCGCCGTGCCGGTGGTGTGCCGCATGTCGATATCTCCCACGCCATCGTCTCCAAGGAACTCGCCGCCGGTGCCACGGAGGAACAGTATGAACTGCTGGGTCGTTACCGCCTGCAGCGTGCAGAGGATATGCAGGTTCATATCTGCTTCTACGCCGACTACAACACTTTTGAAAGTGCTGATGTCCCCGGTGACCGCATGCAGATTGTGAGCCGCCACTTGAAGCCCGCCAGTGATGTGACCTGCAACCGCCGCAAGTGGACTGTGCTGGCATGGCCCACCCCCAGCATGGCACAGGCCGCCGGCATGAGCACAGAAGACTTTGAGGATTTCTACTTCCGCTGCTGCCTGGCTGACTATGCTGCCATGCGTGAGGGGATGGATTACCTCAAGCAGCTCATGGAAGCCACGGACAAGGTGCGCATTACCGGCCCTGGTACTGACCTCAGCTTCTCCATCAAGGGAATCCCGGCCATCCCCTGCTGCGGCGATTGCAACGTGCCTGATGGCGAGGTCTACACCGCCCCGGTGAAGGACAGCATCAACGGCACCATTGCCTACAACGCCCCCACCATCTACCACGGCATCCCCTTCGATGGCGTGCGCTTCCGTTTCGAAAACGGCAAGATTGTGGAAGCCCACTGCAACGGCAGCGATGAAGCGCTCAACAAAATCCTCGATTCCGATGCCGGCGCACGCTACATCGGCGAATTTGCCCTCGGCCTCAACCCGCACATCCTGCGCCCCATGCGCGACATCCTCTTCGACGAGAAGATTGCCGGCTCCTTCCACCTCACCCCCGGCCAGGCATACGAAGAAGCCCCCAACGGCAACAACTCCGCCGTGCATTGGGATCTCGTCTGCATCCAGCGCCCCGAATACGGCGGCGGCGAAATCTGGTTCGATGA
>CAJGCV010000050.1 GCA_904501915.1 uncultured Akkermansia sp.
CGAAGCCCGCAATCCGAAAGGATTGCGGGCTTCATCGTTTGTGTGCGCAGCACACAAATATCGTCCATGCACAGCATGGATATCGTCCGGCATCAGCCGGATATCGTCCAGCCGCAGGCTGGATATCGTTTTCCGGAGTGCCCAGGCTTTCAAAAAAGCCATTCATAGGGAAGCAAGACGTCCCACGCAGAAGAGAATTCATCTATCACCCGCTGCGCAGGTGATAGAGATAAGTTCTGCTTCGCAGAGAGAATTTCCCGCTGGCGCGGCGGGAGATAGGGAAGCAAGAGGAGTGTAACCGGATGAAAACGCGCCAGATGGCGCGAGTGAAAGCGCAAACGTGCGTTTACGCATGATGAATGAAAACACGCCTTATGGCGTGTGAGTGGGATACCCTGCGAGCCTTACGGCCCGCAGCAGGGTAATCATCTATCACCCGCTGCGCAGGTGATAGAGATAAGTTCTGCTTCGCAGAGAGAATTTCCCGCTGGCGCGGGAGATAATTTCGCAGCATGGCTGCGAGAGAATTTCGCCTGCGGCAAGATGGAATAGGGAACCGGAGGAAGAAGCAGAAGAGGAAAGTGGTGAAGAAGAGGAGGAAAACGAGAGCTCTGGCAGGTTGAAAGAATCTCTGAACAAGAAGTGGAAGACTTTGCGTATAGGTGAATAGTTTTTGAATGGCAGATGATAAAAAACGCCACCGTCTGGTGGCGTTTTTTTTGCAGATTGATATCCAGGCAGGAGTCAGAGGCGGGTGGCGGCGATGTCGCGCATCCATTCTTCCACATTCTGGTAACGGCGAGCCGGGAGCGGTTCGATGGAGCGGTCGATGGTGGCGAGGAGCGCCGGGTTGTAACGTTTGCAGAGTTCGGGGTCTTTGGAGAGCGGGTCTACGGTGTCGTATATTTCGCGTTGCTGGCAGTTGGGCAGGCATGTGCCGGTGAGCAGGTAGTACATGGTTGCGCCAAAGGCGTAGAGGTCTGTCCACGGGCCCATGTTGCCATCGGGTGTGCTTTGCTCGGAGGGGCTGAAGCCAGGGGTTTCGACGATGCTGTCGCTGAGGTCGCCGTATGATTCGCGGGCAGCGCCGAAGTCGATGATGACGGGGAGACCGGTGCGGGTGACGAGGATGTTGTCGGGTTTGATGTCCCGGTGAAGGATTTTACGGGAGTGGATGTAGTCGAGAGCATCGAGGAGTCGCACCATGATGCCGACGAGGGATGATTGGGGAATGGTGGTTCCCATTTCCGCATATTGGGATGCCAGTTTGGAAAGAGAGATGCCGTTGATGTATTCAACGACGTAATATGCGGTGCGGTGTTGCTCGAAATAGGAGTATACCTTGGCGATGCTGGGATGGTCGAGCGTGGCGAGGATGCGGACTTCGCGCAGGAAGTTGTTGAATGCCCATTCAAAGCCCTTGCGGCCTGCTTCAGGGTCGTGCATGCGGACATCATGTGTGCCTTCTTCTCGGTAGCAGAGGGAGTCCGGGAAGTTTTCCTTGATAACGACTGTGCGGTTAAGCAGGGATTCCCGGGCCAGGTAGGTGACACCGAATCCGCCACTGCCGATGGTCTGGGTGACGCGGTATCCGTGCAGGAGTGTGCCGTCCGGCAGTTCCTTGGGGGCGATGTTGCATTCGAGATCTCCAGCATCAGAGTTTTCGAAGATACCGATGTTGTCGAGGATGTCAGTAAGGCTGTTTTCGCTGAAGTCGATGGGTGCGTCATCTGCTTCCACCCGGGCAGCGGCCAGAATGTCTTCCATGAAGCCGCCTACGGGACGGCTCAGCATGGGCTGGGGTATGTTTTCTGCCGGTTCCGGAGTTTGCGGAGGTGGAGGGGCTGCCGGAATGCCGGGTACAGGCGGGGCTTCCGGTATGCTGGGTGCGCTGGCGGCTTGTGGTTCAGCTTCTGGTGTTTCAGGCCGGGGCGGCGGGGGAATGACAGGCAGTTCTCTGGCGGCAGCCGCTGCCAGACCAAGCCCGCCTGGAACCGGAGGCGGTGGGATGCTGATGGGTGGGGGTGCTATTTTGAAAAATCTGTTTTCTTCCGCAGGTGCACCCGGGATGGGGGGTGGCATGAATTGCGCCGGACGATTGGGCACGGCGGGGGGAGCGCTGGGAAGCACCATGGGTGGGGGTGCTATGGGGGTGTTGTCGGTCGGGGGTGGTGGAGGCTCGGGGGTCATGCTGTGTTGCTATTCTATCTTGCCGGGGCACTGGTGTCGAGCATAAAGGCTCGCGTTTCATTGCTTTAAGCTTGCCAATATGGGGAAAATAGGCTAATCTCTGGGCATGTTCGTAGATAATATCCGAATTTTTGCCAAGGCCGGTAAGGGCGGAAACGGGCTTGCTTCGTTCCGCCGCGAGAAGTTTGTGCCTCGCGGTGGCCCTGATGGTGGCGACGGCGGTGATGGCGGTAGTGTGATTCTGGAGGTGAGCACCGGCACGAATGATTTGAGGAATTATTTTTATGATCCGAAGCTGATAGCGACGGATGGCATGCCGGGTATGCATGCACGCAAGCATGGTAAGGATGGCCGCACGGTGATTGGCAAGGTGCCGCCAGGCACGATTGTGTACCGTAGTAACGCAGCCACCATGCAGGAGGCTACCTGGCTTGAGCGCGAGGGCGACGGCATTGAACTGGAACAGATTGCAGATTTAACGGAGCCGGGCGAGCGTTTTGTGCTATGCCAGGGCGGCAAGGGTGGCCGCGGCAACTGGCACTTCCGTACAGCAACAGACCAGGCGCCGCTTAAGTTTGAGTATGGTACAGAGGCTGAGAGCGGGGTGTTTTTCTTTGAGCTGCGCCGCATTGCCGATGCGGGGCTTGTGGGGTACCCGAATGCGGGTAAGAGTACGCTGTTGACGGCCATTTCCAATGCCACGCCGAAGGTGGCGAGCTATCCGTTCACGACGCTGCAGCCCATCGTGGGTGTGGTGGAGTTTGAGGATTACCAGCGCTGCGTGGTAGCTGATATCCCGGGCATTATTGAGGGGGCTTCCAATAACCGCGGTCTGGGGCATGAGTTCCTGCGACACATCATGCGCTGTCATCTGCTGCTTTTTGTGGTAGACCTGACGGGGCTGGAGCACGACCCGGTGGAGGCTATTCAGACGCTGCGCAAAGAGGTGAAGCTGTATTCGGATGAGTTGGCGGCCCGCCCCTGGGTGATTGTTGCCAACAAGATGGATGAGCCCTGTGCTGTTGAGAATCTGGAGATTCTGCGCCAGCGTTTCCCCAAGGTGGAGATTATCCCGATTTCTGCTGCTATGGGGGATGGTATACCCGCATTCAAGGAGCGTTTGCAACAGTTGCTCAAGGAGGGTTAAGCGCGTGCTGGTAGCTGTTCTTTCCGATATTCACGCAAATCTGGAAGCCTTGCAGGCTGTGTTGGAGGATATGGACTCCCGCGGTGCTGAGGGGATTCTGGGGCTGGGTGATTACATTGGTTTCAACGGCAACCCGGCAGAGTGTCTGGCGCTGGTGCAACCCCGGTTGCTGGCAGCCGTGCAGGGGAATCATGAGGCTGCGCTGGTGGATCGCGCGGTGTTTGGTGTGCCCCTGTACATGGAAATGATGGATCGCACGCAGGATATGCTCACCCCGGAGCAGGTGCGCTGGCTGCGGCGGTTGCCGCACCACACGGCATGGCAGGAATGCATGCTGGGGCACGCCACGCCGGAGGCGCCGAAGCGCTGGGGCCGCATTGCGAATGTGAATGAGGCACGCAAGGTGTTTGCTTCGGTGAAGAATCGCATTTCGTTCTACGGGCATACGCACCGGGCGTCGATTTTCCGGCTCTTTAAGGGGCAGGTGGAGAAGCTTGAAATCAACTATGACAGCCGGGGAGATTTTGCGCTGCATATGCCCAGTAGCTGTCGTTTCCTGATTAACCCCGGCTCGGTGGGGCAGCCGCGCGATATGGATTGGCGGGCTGCATATGCCTTGTATTGTCCGGAGACCTCCACTTTGCATCTGCGCCGGGTGGCGTATGATGTGCAGGAGGCTGGTAACAAGATAGCACGCACCGGTTTACCGGCTTCGTTTGCCGAGGCGTTGCAGCGCGGCAGTTCTCCTACGGGGGATTGATTTCAACAAAATTACCGTTAAACGGTCATAAGCGATATGAAGATTTACCGTTCTGTAACAGAGTTGGTGGGGCATACCCCGCTGCTGGAGGTGGCAAACTACAGCCACGCACATGGTTTGCAGGCACGCCTGCTCCTGAAGTTGGAGATGCAGAATCCGGCGGGGTCGGTCAAGGACCGCGTGGCTATGCATATCATAGCTGAAGCGGAGACCGCGGGGCGTTTGCAGCCCGGGGGCACCATTGTGGAGCCGACGAGCGGTAATACCGGCATCGGATTGGCAGCCATAGGGTGCGCCCGTGGTTACCGGGTGATTCTCACCATGCCGGATACCATGAGTGTGGAGCGCCGCAATCTCGTGAAAGCCTACGGTGCAGAGGTGGTGCTGACCCCCGGTGCTCTGGGTATGCAGGGGGCTGTGGAGAAGGCAGAGGAACTGGCGGCGTCAATTCCCGGTGCCATTGTGGCGGGGCAGTTCTGTAACCCTGCGAATCCTGCTGCGCATTATGCGACCACGGGGCCTGAAATCTGGACCGATTGTGATGGCCTGGTGGATGCTCTGGTAGCAGGTGTGGGTACAGGGGGTACGATAACCGGCACGGGGCGGTATCTGAAAGAGCAGAATCCGGCCATCCGAGTGGTGGCGGTGCAGCCGGCGGCTTCGCCCCTGCTGACGGGTGGGGCGGCTGGCCCTCATGCGATTCAGGGCATAGGTGCTAATTTTATTCCCGAAGCGTTGGATGCCAGTGTGTACGATGATGTTATCTCTGTAGATAATGACGCGCCGCTGGAGGCGGCCCGAGAACTGGGGCGCCTGGAGGGTGTGCTGGTGGGTATTTCTGCCGGGGCTGCATTGTGGGCTGCCACGCAGCTGGCGCAGCGCCCGGAGTGGACAGGCAAGACCATTGTGGCTATTATGCCCGATGGTGCAGACCGCTACTATTCAACTAAGCTTTTTGTATGAGCAAACCATTTGACCTGAACCTGTACCTGGTGACAGATGCACCGGAGCGCTGCCGTTATGGATTGCTGGAAACCGTGCGCCGTGCGGTGGCGGGTGGTGTGCGCATTGTGCAGTACCGGCGTGATTTAGATGACCACGCTGCTGTGCTGGCAGAGGTGCTGCCGCTGCGCGATTTTCTGCGCGGGGCAGGGGTGCCGCTCATCATCAATAATGATGTGGCGCTGGCTGTGGAAATCGGGGCAGACGGCATCCACATCGGCCAGGGCGATATGCCGGTTGCCGAGGCGCGAGCCATGATTGGCCCGGATATGATTCTGGGGCTTACCGTGGCGAATGATGCAGAAATGGATGGCGTGAACCCCGATTTGGTGGATTACGTGGGCTGCGGCCCGGTGTTCCCGACTATTTCGAAGGATGATGCCCCACCTGCGCTGGGCGTGGAAAAGTGGGGCGAGCTGGCTGCGCGCTGCCCCGTGCCCATCTGCGCGATTGGCGGGCTGGACGTGGAACGCTCCCGGGCGGTGCGCGCCACCGGGCATTGTGATGGCATTGCTGTGGTATCCGCCATCTGCGCGGCAGAGAATCCTGAACAGGCAGCCCGTGCGTTTTTATCATGACAACAGAATTTGCTCAGGTGCTGGAGCGGTTGCGTGCTGAGAAACCGCTTGTCCTTTCTCTGACCAACAGCGTGGTGCAGAACATCACCGCCAATATGCTGCTGGCTGTGGGGGCTGCCCCGGTGATGCTGAATGACGCCGCGGAAAGCGAGCAGCTTCTGCGCACTGCCGCAGGAGGTCTGCTGGTGAATGTGGGAACTCTTTCGCACCCGCAGGCAGAGCAGATGCGCCGCGCGGTGGATGCTGCACATGCCGCCGGAGTGCCCTGGGTGCTTGATCCCGTGGCTGTGGGGTTGCTGAGCTTCCGGACCGAGTTCTGCAGGGAGCTGCTCGCGCTGCACCCGACCCTCATTCGTGGCAATGCTTCTGAGATTATGGCGCTGGCCGGTGTGGCTGCTGGCGGCCGTGGCACCGACACCACAGAGGAAAGTGCCGCTGCCGTGCAGGCTGCACAACAACTGGCGAGCCAGTGCGGCTGCGCAGTGCTGGTGACTGGGGCTGTGGATTATGTGACAGATGGTGACCGCCTGCTGGCTCTGGCAAATGGTGACCCGTTGATGACCCGGGTGACCGGTGTGGGCTGCGCCATGGGCGCGCTGGCCGCTGCCTGTGTGGCCGTCGCGCCCGATGCCTTTACAGGTGCTGCTGCCTGCGCTGCCATTCTGGGCCTTGCCGGTGAGCGTGCTGCCGCCCGATGCCCGCACCCCGGCAGTTTTGCCGCAGCTCTGCTGGATGAACTGGATTCACTCAATCCTGCGGATGTTGTTCACTTTGTTCGTTTGGATGAAAAATCCTGCTTGCGGTGAACCTGCTATTGTGCTAGAGTAAGGTACAATGCAGAACGAACAGATTTCACTTGAATGGAAACAGCTGGCAGACCTGCCGGATGTTGAGGGTTTTGCCGGTTCTTATGCCGGCGTGAGCAACGGTGCCCTCATCGTGTGCGGTGGCGCGAATTTCCCGGAAAAACCGCTCTGGGAAGGTGGCCCGAAGCGCTGGACAGACCGCATCTATGTGCTTCCTGCGGGTGAGCCCGGATGGAAGGATGCCACCCCGCTTCCTAAGCCCCTGGGCTATGGCGCTACGGCCACGCTGCCGCAAGGTGTCATGCTGATTGGTGGCAGTAATGCTGACGGCGCCGTGGCAGATTGCTACATGCTCAGCTGGGATGGAAATGATGTAACATGCCGTCCGGTAGCTCCGCTTCCCACCACACTCACCGGCCATGCAGCCGCCGTGATGGGGGGCAAGGTGTACGTGCAGGGCGGTTCCGTAGCTCCCGGTGAGCAGGATGCAGAAGCCCGCATGTGGGTGTATGACCCTGAAGCAGATACCTGGAGCGACGGTGAGCCCATGCCCTGCCGTGGCCGTTTCCTGCAGCAGATGGCCACTATCGGCCACACCATCTATGTGCTGGGCGGTATCGGCCTGCAGCCTGGTGATGAGGGGCGTATGGCGCGCGAAATGCTGACCGATGCCTGGAGCTGGAGCGAACAGACTGGCTGGCGCCGGCTGGCGCATCTGCCGCACTACTGCGGTGCAGCCCCCACTCCCGCTCCGGTGATAGGCGGCCGTATCTACCTGCTGGGTGGCGATGATGCCACGGTGAAGGGTTTCACCCCGCAGAACCACCCCGGTTTCCATAACCAGAGTCTGTGCTACTGCCCCGGCAGCGATACCTGGTACGATGCCGGTGAAATTGCCGTAGCCCGCGCCGTGCTGCCCTGCGCCGTGTGGAACGGCATGGCTGTGATTGTGAATGGTGAGCAGCGCCCCGGTAAGCGCTCTAACCAGGTGTGGGGTGCCAGAATCTGAAATTGAATTATGCTGAAGAATCTTATTATATTGGCGGCCGTGGCGGCGCTTCCGCTGTCGGCCCAGTGCCGGAACTGCAAGTGGCATGCCAACCGGCCGTATGAGGCAGTGGCAAAGCCGCTGGCAGAAAGCCCGCGGATATCGGATTCCGTGGGGCGCGCCGGTATGGTGGCCAGCACGGTGCGCACCGCAGATGGCGTGCGCATTCTGGCTATTGGCGGAGCGAATTTCCCGAATGCCAAACCGGGGGCCAAGACCCCGGCGGAGCGTGGCGCCAAGGTGTTCTACGATGAAATTCTCAACATCAACCCGATGGATGGCAGCTGCTCAGTATTGGCAAAATTGCCTTATCCCATTGGTTACGCTGCGCACACGACCCAGGGGGATGGCTCCATGGTGATTGCCGGTGGTTGCAATATGGGCGGTCACGTGGCCACGGTGACTCGCATTGCTGCAGATGGCAGCTGCGAGGAACTGCCCCCGCTGCCGGTCACTACGGCATACCCCGCCTTTGTGCAGCGCTATAGTCAACTTTACGTGTTCGGCGGGCAGGAGAAGGCCGATTCGGTGACCTGCCTGAACCGCTGCTTTGTGCTGGATCTGGTGAATCCCGCCGCCGGGTGGAAGGAACTGGCTCCCATGCCTGGTGAGGGACGCATGCTGGCTGCTGCCGGCACCTTTGCCGGTAGCTGGGATGATGGCCGCATTTATGTGGCGGGCGGCTGCTCCCTGCATCCGGACGCCAAGGGGGCGGCTGAGCGCACGTATCTGAAGAGTGTGCTGTGCTACCAGCCAGCCACCAATACCTGGAGCGCCGTGGCCGATATGCCCGAAACCATCGTGGCGCCGGCTACGCCCATGCCCTCCAGCAAGGGTGAGCTGCTGCTGCTCTGCGGTGACCCCGGCAACTACTACCGTGCGAGTCTTGCCGGCAAGGCTCCGGCAGAGCATCCCGGCCAGAATACGACGATATACAGCTTCTGCCCGCACTCCGGCACATGGCGCGTGGCGGGGCAGAACAGCATCGGTATTGCCACAGCACCCGCAGTCAAGGTGCTCAATACCGTTTTCATCATCTCTGGTGAGACGCATCCCGGTGTGCGTACTCCCATCATTTCAACCATTAATAAAAAATAAGATACAACCATGCCTGAATACAAACCCCTGCTGACATTCCTTGCAGACCTCACTCCCTGGGCCGCCATTGCCATTCTGGTGCTGGCTATTATTGCCGGGTACAAAAACGGTTTCCGCAAGGCCGCTATCTCTTCGAGCGCTCCTGTAACCAAGCCCGGCAAGTGGGCCTGGATTGCCGTGGTGGTGCTCTGGGTGGTGGTGATGCTGAACTACTTTGACCGCTCCCTGTTGTCTGTGCTGAACAAGCCGATGACCGAGGGCCCGGACAGCATTGCCATGACTCAGGAACAGTTTGGCAAAGTGATGGCCGCGTTCCTGATTGTGTATGCCGTGCTTTCGCCCGTGGGCGGTTATCTGGCAGACCGCTTCAGCCGCTCCTTCATCATCATGTGCTCGCTGGTTGTGTGGTCTGTGGTGACCTGGATGACCGGTAAGTCCGAATCGTATGAAGAGCTGATTATCTGGCGCGCAGCCATGGGTATCAGCGAAGCTTTCTACATTCCTGCTGCTCTGGCTCTTATTACGGACTACCACCGCGGCAAGACCCGCTCCCTGGCCACGGGCCTGCACATGAGCGGTATTTATGCGGGTTCGGCTCTGGCGGGCTACGGTGCCTCCATGGCTGGTGAACCCTGGCAGCTGGGCTGGAGCCTCACCTTCGAAGTCTTTGGTTTCATCGGCGTGGCTTATGGTCTTATCGTGTTCTTCCTGCTGCGCAACCCGAAGGCAGAGGAGGCTCCCGTGGTGGAGGAAACCGTTGTTGCCGCTGCTCCGGCTGCTCCGGAGGTGTCGATGGGGCAGGTGTTCAAGAGCATCTTTACCGGCAGCGGTATGTATGTGCTGCTTGTCATGATTGCCCTGGCCGGCTTTGCCAACTGGTTTGTGCTGAACTGGTACCCGCGCCTGCTGCAGGACTTCCTGGCTACGTTCCACACGGCCGGGCAGTATCTCGATATCACCGATGAGGATGCCGCCGAGCATTCCACCCTGTGGCTGAGCATTGCCAAGTATGTTTCCGTACTGGGCTGCGCCGTGCTGGCCGATTTCTGGTACCAGCGCAATAAGAATGCCCGTGCTTACGTGCCCGGTATTGCGTTCTGCGTGGCCGGTCCCTGCGTATTGCTGGCCATGATGTTCGGTGTGGAAATCGGCTTGTACGCTGTGCTGGCACTGGTGACGATGCAGGGTGTAGCTCAGGGCGCTATTGACGCCACGCTTATGCCGGTTCTGCGCAACACGATTGATGAACGCTATGCCGCCACGGGCTATGGCCTGCTGAACTTTACCTCCGCAGGTGTGGGTGCCTCCGTCACCTGGGTGGCTGGTCTGCTGAAGGACCACGGTGTCGAGCTGACCACCATTCTGGCCATGGGCGGTGTGCTCATGGTAGTGGTGGGTATTCTCCTCTTCTGCCTGCCGAAGAAGAAAAATGCCTGAGGCAATGAAGATTTCATCACTTATACTGTGTGTCGCCGCCATCCTGGTGGCGGCACCTGTTTCTTTTACGCCGGCCTTCGCAGAGGATGATTCCGCCCAGGAACAGCCCGCCAGTAAGAAAGGAAAGAAGGGGAAGAAGAAAAAGAAGGATAAGGGTGCGCCTTCCGCATTGCCGGGTAAGCCTGCTTCCAAAGCTGAGCTTGCCGAGCTGGACTCCGAGCCGTATTCCCGCGCGGTGGATGTGTTTGTGGCCGGGCAGGGTAATCCCTACGCCAGTATCCGCATCCCGGATATCATCAATGCCAACGGCACGCTGGTTGCCATGGCGGAAGGTCGCTACCAGGACACGGACCAGGGGCAGAATGATTTGATTGTCTCCATCAGCAAAAATGGCGGCAAGACCTGGAGCAAGCCCGTGGTGGCCGCAGCTTCCAAGGGTGCCACGTTCAATAATCCCTGTCTGATTTATGACCGCGAGAATAAGCAGATAGTTCTGTTCTTCCAGCGTTATCCCCAGGGAATCAAGGAACGTACGCCCGATATCCCCACCGGCTGGAAGGATGAACGCTGCATCCGCAACTTTGTCTGTTTCTCGAAGAATGGTAAGAAGTGGAGCAAGCCCAGGGATGTGACCCAGTTCACGAAGAATGACGGCGTGACCATCACCTGCAGTGGCCCGAATCCCGGCGTGCAGATTACCCGTGGTGAACATAAAGGCCGCATCGTGGTGCCGCTGAATGAAGGCCCCTTCGGTAACTGGACGCTGGCTGCGGCTTATTCTGACAACGGTGGCAAGAGCTGGAAGATTGGTAAGAAGTCCGATGCCGGTCGCGGTATCAATGAGGTATCCATTGTGGAAACGACCGATGGCGGGCTTCTGGTGGTGTCCCGTGCCTGGGGTGGTGGCCTGCGCAAGGTGGCCTACTCAGAGAACGGCGGTGAAAGCTGGGGCCCGGTTAATGACCACCCCGAGCTGACCAGCCCGAACTGCCAGAATGGCCTGACGCGTTACTCCCACGAGGATGACGCGGTGCTGGGCAGCCGCGGGCGTATCCTGTTCTCATCTCCCACGACAGGCAGCCGCACCAATGGCATCATCAAGATGAGCTACGACGACGGTAAGACCTGGCCTGTCGAGAAGCAGGTGGGTGACGGCCCCTTTGCCTACTCGGTTCTTTGCCCTGTGAAGCCCGGTGTGGCAGGCATTCTGTACGAGGTGAACGGGCGACCCATCACGCATATCCGCTTTGCTTCGTTCAGCATATCATGGTTGACGGAAGGTAAGGACAGCGGCCTTGCTGAATAAGCTGTAAAAAAGGCGGAAGAGCTCATGGCTCTTCCGCTTTTTGTTTCAGTAGGTATAGAGATAGAAAAGTTTTACCACTTTCCCTTGCGGATACAGGCAACGCTGATGCTGCCCAGCAGCACCAGAATGCCGATGCCGGTGAAGACCCATTCGGTGGGGGAAAGCCATTCACCACGTTTTTTCAGGAATTTACGCTGTGCTCTGGCGGCCTGCGCTGCCGCCTGGGAGGCAACCTCTGCGGTGTTGCGGCTGACGTCCGGCGTGACGGAAATGATTTTCACAAAGTCAAGGTTGGCGGTGATGGCTGCAAAATCTCTGTTTTCAGCAGAAGCCAGCAGAGGGTAGGAGATGAGCAGCGAGCCGTTGACATCGTAGCACATGAGGCCGCCGATGCCGTTCCAGCCTGCGCCGCTGCAACCGGAGAATACCGAAGTGAATGAAATGTAGGTGGAGCCATCGCGGGTGAAGGAGGCCGGATGGGTTGCCAGTTTGCCGTAGGGAACAGCTTCGCCCCATGGTTGGCCGTGCCAGCTGCCCCTGATGCCTTCCGGCGTGGCCATGAGCCCCAGCTCGTGCTTGCTTTCAACCGTCAGTATTTTTGTGGGCTTATCTGCTTTTGAAGCGGCTGTCAGGTCTATGGTCACCGCTACTGCAGCTGTGGCTGCATTGGATTTGCGGAAGTGGGATACGTTGAAAATGGGCAGGCGGGAATAGAGCGCGCCGTGGGGACCGGTCAGCCTGCCTTCGGTGCAGGTGACACCCACGCGTTCGTAGGTGCTGGCCGGGTTGGTGAAGAGAGCCGTGTCAGACAGGGTGGGCAGGGCTGTAAACAGGCATGCAGCCAGCAGGAAAAGTTGTTTTATCATGGTAATATGCAGAATTGCTTTATCTGAATCTATCGCATGCTGCCTGTTAATGCAAGCATGATTTGTGGCTGAACGCCGGAATATGTGCATTTTGTGGGGGAAAGAAGCCTTCCTCCTTGACCTTTGGCAGGATAAAGGGTACACTCCCGCGCATGCAGGAGTTGGAAATCATGTCCCCGGCGGGGTCGTTTGAATCTCTGGCAGCGGCGTTGCGCGCCGGTGCCGATAGTGTATATTTCGGCGTGGGTATGTATAATATGCGTGCCCGTTCCACGGTGAATTTCACGGTGGAGGATTTACCGAAGGTGGCGCGTCTGTGCCATGCATGTGGGGCCAAGGCATACCTGACCTGCAATGTGATTATTTATGATGAGGAAATGGAAGGCATGCAGCAGTTGCTGCGCCAGGCCAAGGATGCCGGCGTGGATGCTGTGATTGCGGCAGATCTAGCCGTGATTGCCTATGCTCACAGCATCGGGCTGGAGGTGCACATCTCTGTGCAGGCAAATGTGTGCAACATGGGGGCTGTGCGTTTCTTTGCCGCTTATGCGGATGTGATGGTGCTGGCGCGTGAGTTGAAACTCAGCCAGATTCGCCGTATCATCGAGGGTATCAAGGAAGAAAACATCACCGGCCCCTCCGGTAAACCGGTGCGCATCGAGGTATTTGCCCATGGTGCGCTCTGCATTGGTATATCCGGCAAGTGCGGTATGAGTCTGGCAGCATACAATGCCAGCGCCAACCGCGGGCAGTGCTACCAGCTCTGCCGCCGTAAATACCGCGTTACCGATACGGAGACCGGCTTTGAGATGGATATCGATAACCAGTACATCATGTCACCCAAGGATATCTGCACCATCCGCGTGATTGACCAGCTGGTGGAGGCGGGTGTATCGGTCTTCAAGCTGGAGGGTCGTGGCCGCTCGGAGGCTTACGTCTCCACCGTCACTTCGGTGTACAAGGACGCAGTGCAGTGCTGTGCCCGTGGCGAGTGGAGCCCGGAAAGGGTCAGCGCCTGGGAAGAGGAACTGCTGCGCGTGTTCAACCGCCAGTTCTGGCACGGCGGCTATTACCTGGGCGAGGAATGGGAGACCTGGAGCGGGTGCTCGAACAGCCTGGCTCTGGAGCAGCGCCAGCACCTCGGCCGCGTGATGCGCTGGTATGGCAAGGCTGGTGTCGCGGAAATCCGCCTGGAGGCCGGCCCGGTTTCCCCGGGCGATAAAATTGAGATTACCGGCGTGACTACCGGCATTGTGCGTGTGACGGTGCCCGAGGTCCGCTGTGATGATGAGGACGGCACAACCCAGGTGGTGCAGGTAGCCCCCAAGGGTGCCACGGCGCTCATTGCGGTGCCCACAAAGGTGCGCCATGGCGATAAGGTATATATGGTGACCCGCAGAAAACTGAAGTGATGACGATAAAACCGCTGTTCAGCGCCGGGCAGCTATAATGATGCCGGGAGATCACCAGTTTATTTTTTTCATTGCCATGAATGCACGCATTATCAGCATCGATGCCCTCCGCGGGCTGGATATGCTGCTGCTTTGTGGCGGGGCGGCTGTGCTGCATCTCTTTACAGCCTGGGGGTGCGGGGATGCTGCCCCCGCCTGGCTGGTGCAGCAGTTCCGGCATGCGGAGTGGGGCGGGGCGTTCACCTGCTGGGACCTGGTCATGCCGCTGTTCATCTTCATTACCGGCGCCAGCATGCCCTTTGCCTTTGCCGGGTACCGCGAAAAAGGAGGCGCGAACTGGCGCTTCGGCACCAGCTGGCGCGTGTTGCGCCGCGTGGTGCTGCTCTTTCTGCTGGGTATGCTGGTGCAGGGGAATCTGGCATCTGCCCGGCCGGAGCACATGAGCCTCTTCTGCAATACCCTGCAGGCCATTGCCGAAGGCTACCTCATGGCGGCCCTGGTGCTCATGTTCTGCCGCCTGCGCGGGCAGCTGATTGCCTGCGCGCTCTGCCTGGCCGGCTATTGGGCGCTGCTGCGCTTTGTGCCTTATCATGGGCAGCCGGGCGGCCTCTTCCTGCCGGATAACAACCTCGCCATCCACATAGACCACCTCCTGCAAGGCCCCTGGCAGGACGGCACCCCCTACAGCTGGATTCTTACTTCGCTTTCCTTCGGCGCGCTCACGCTCATGGGCTGCATCTGCGGCGGGCTCATCCGGGCGCAGCGGGGCGCTCGCACCGCCTGCCTGCTGGCGCTGGGGGGTGCTGCCTGCCTGCTGGCCGCCTGCGCGCTGGAGATTGATACCCCGCTCATCAAACACATCTACACCACCACCGCCGTGCTCTGGAGCGGCGGCTGGTGCATCCTTCTGCTGGCGCTCTTTCACCTGCTGTTCGACTGCTGCGGCGCCGCTGTCTCCAAACTGGCCCTGCCGCTTCAGGTCATCGGCTGCAATGCCTTGCTCGCCTACCTGCTCACCGAAGTGCACGGCCCGGGCGGCCGCAGCATCTGGTGGGGCGTTGCGCACCCCCTCTTCCATGGCCTTGCCGCCCGCTGTGGCGATGCCGCCGCCCCCGTCTTTGCCCTGCTCAGCCTCTGCCTGCTCTGGGGCTTCCTCTTCTTCCTCTTCCGCCACAAAGCCTTCCTGCGCGTGTAAACCACATGCGGCGGCATAATAGGGGATAATGTGCCCCGAAAACGGCATCCTTCCTCCATTTTTTTTGCACCTTACCTCTCCCTTGGGGCTCCTCCTGGGCATTTTTAAGCTCAATTGATTAACCTTCCCGTACCAAAATTCAAATTCTTTCAAAAAAAATTTTAAATTTAAAAAATTC
>CAJGCV010000051.1 GCA_904501915.1 uncultured Akkermansia sp.
CAATACCATTGCTGAGCGTTTTTTGTTTATCGGGCAAGCGGGATTCGAACCCACGACCCCTTGCACCCCATGCAAGTGCGCTACCAGACTGCGCTACTGCCCGTTGTTTGGAGTATCGTGCGCTCTGCAGCGCAGCGACGGGCGCAGTATACACGCAGTTTTTAGGATTGTCAACTCATTTTTTTCATGATATGATTTTTTTTGCGATGAAGAAGGTAAAAACAGCCGTTGTAGGAGCCAGCGGATACACTGGCCAGGAGCTTTTGAGAATTCTGCTGCGCCACCCGGGCGTAGAGCTGGTCTGCGCCACCTCCCGCCAGTATGCAGGGCAGAAGTTGAGCGATGTGTTCCCGCGTTTCCAGCATGTGCCGGGTGCAGATTTGCGTTTCACGGATTCGGATGTGGAAGCCATTGCCGCAACAGGTGCAGAAGCAGCATTCCTGGCGCTGCCGCACGGTGTCTCTGTCACCTATGGGCGCGGACTGGTGGAAGCCGGGGTACGCGTGGTTGATTTGTCTGCAGATTTCCGCCTGAATGACCCGGCCGTATATGAGGAATTCTACGGAAAGCCGCACCCGGATGTAGAGCTGATGCAGGAAGCCCCCTACGGCATGCCGGAATGGCACCGCGAGGAAATTGAGAAAGCCCGCATTGTGGGCTCACCGGGTTGCTACCCGACCAGCATTATTCTGCCGCTGGTACCGCTGCTGAAGGCAGGGCTGGTGCTGCCGGAGGATATTGTGGTGAACAGCGGCAGCGGTGTTTCCGGCGCCGGCCGCCGTGCCGACGTGTCACTGCTGTACTGCGAATGTAACGAAAGCATGCGCGCCTACGGCGTGCCGCGCCACCGCCACCTCTCCGAAATCGAGCAGGAGCTTTCTGCCGCAGCCGGCACAAAGGTGACCATCACATTCACCCCGCACCTCATGCCGGTGAACACAGGCATTCTGACCACCACGGTGGCCAGGCTGAAACCGGGCACGACAGTGGAAGAAATTACTGCCTGTATGGAAGCAGCGTACACCAACGCCCCCTTTGTGCGCCTGCAGGGTGCCAACAAACCGACGGATACCAAGAATGTGACCCGCACGAATTTCGTGGACATCGGCTGGGCGATTGATGCACGCACTAACCGCGTGGTGCTGATGAGCGCCGAGGACAACGTCATCAAGGGCGCAGGCGGCCAGGGCGTGCATGCGTTCAATATCATGTTCGGGTTCGATGAGACCGAAGGTCTCTGGATTATCTGACAAGATACCAGCCCCTGCCAGGTATGAAGCCGGTACTCCTCATAGTAGACGATGAAAAAGCCACGCGCGCGGTGCTGAGCGCCGCGCTGGAAGATGACTATGAGGTGTTCCCGGCCGGCAACGCAAAAGCCGCCCGAGCCATCCTCGAAAGTGAACCGGTGGATATCCTGCTCACGGATTTACGCCTGGGTGGAGAAAGCGGCATGGATATCATCGATTATGCAGTGGGGCTGCCCCAGCCCCCACTGTGTATCATGATGACGGCCTACGGCAGTGCCGATGTTGCCGCCGAGGCAAAACGCCACGGCGCATACTATTTCCTGACCAAACCGCTGAATCTGGATGAGGTGGAGCTACTGCTGCGCCGCGCCTCCCAGACACGCAGACTCGAATCAGAGAACCGCGAGCTCACTACCCGGCTGGAACCCACCGGCGGACTGGACCGCATGCTGGGAGACAGTCCCCAGATGCAGGATATATTCAACCGCATACGCAGGGTTGCCCCCACACAGGCAACTGTACTTATTGAAGGAGAAAGCGGAACCGGCAAAGAACTGGTAGCGCGGGCACTGCACAACCTTTCCCCCCGCAGCAACCGAAAATTCGTAGCGGTCAACTGCGCAGCGCTTTCTCCCCAGCTGATGGAAAGTGAGCTGTTCGGTCACGAAAAAGGAGCTTTCACCGGCGCATTGCAACGCCGGATCGGGCGTTTTGAAGAAGCCGATGGCGGCACTCTATTCCTGGACGAAATAGGAGAAATTGACATTCCTACGCAGGTCAAACTGTTGCGCGTACTGGCAGAGCGCAGCATTGAGCGCGTGGGCAGCAATACCAGCATACCTGTGAATGTGCGCGTCATCGCCGCCACAAACCGGGATCTCGCCGCCATGGTGCACGAAGGCACTTTCCGCCTGGATTTATACCAGCGGCTCAATGTTATCTCTCTGAAACTGCCACCGCTGCGCGAACGCAGAGGAGATCTCGTGCTCATGGCAAATGCCTTTGCCCGCGAATTATGCCAACTGAACGGCAAAGAACCAAAATCTCTGAGCCGCGATGCACTGGAATGTCTGCGGGCTTATGACTGGCCGGGCAACGTGCGCCAGCTGCGTACAGCTATGGAGCACGCCGTCGTCATGAGCTCGGATAACGAATTACGTGCTGCCGATTTCCCGGAATACCTGCATTCAGGCTCAGCACAGCCCCCACCTGCCGCACCTAATTGTGGCAGCACAGCTTTTGAGCTTGAAACAGCCCCCTCACTTAATCTACAATACCTCGAACGGCGTGCCATACTCCTGGCTCTGCAGCGAACGGGAGGCAACCGGTCTGCAGCAGCCGAACTGCTGGGCATCAACCGGCGCACCTTACAACGAAAAATGGCTGACGCCCCTGAACACTTCAAGGATTTCACGGCATAATATCCACAAATTCTCCAAGTATGACTTCAACCTCCGACATTTCGCGACTCAACGCAATCGTCAGCCTCAGATGGTTACTGGGGCTGCTGATTTTCAGTCTCTGCATGATTCAGCTTTGCCTCACCTACCGAGGACTGAACAACGAAACCGCCATGGACATGGCACAGGTGGCGCGCCAGATTGCCCGAGGCGAAGGATTCACCACAAAATGCATCCGACCGATTGATGTATGGGACTTTTCCCGCAAGTCCAAGAATGGCAAAGCCGTGGATTTTAACCACTTTGCCGAGGCAAACCACGCACCCGTTTATCCCTATGTGCTGGCAGGCGCCATCAAGCTCAGCGGTTACGATGATTTTGCCAGCAAACGGATGGACCCGGAAAAAAACAACATTTATGCTGGCGACCGCGTCATCTCCGCCACCAGCACTGTATTTTTCCTACTGGCCCTCATCCTGGCTTACACGCTGGTAACAAGGCTATTTGACGAAATTGTAGCACTCACCACAGTTGCTTTTATGGGGTTGAGTGAACTCATGTTGCAATACGCCCTGAGCGGACTGCCCCAACCTTTCATGCTGTGCCTGGTTCTTTGCGCCCTGCACTGCCTGGTCAGCGCCATCAGGGAAGAAAATGAAGGCAAGACAACCAGAGTACTCATGTGGCTTTCTGCCTGTTTTATATTCATGGCACTACTGTGCCTCACCTGCTACATGTGCATCTGGTGTTTTGTGGGGCTGCTGGTATTCTGTGGTTTCTACTTCCACCCGAACGGCATGCACTCTGCCATAGGAGCAGGCTTCCTGCTCATGCTGGTGGCATTGCCCGCAGCTCTGTATCTGACCCCGACCGGTGGTCTGGAACGCAAGTTCATTTACGGCATTTTCAACGGATTCGGCAGCGACGGCGCAGAAGCACTCATGCGCTCCGCCACCACAACGGCCATCTCCTTCAACACATCAAACTTCTTCCTTCGGTTGATTGGCTACACCTTTGCCCAGTTCAACAACATGTACATCAACATGGGCGCCATCTTCACCGTACCTTTCTTCCTGCTGGCTCTTTTCAACCGCTTTAAATCAAGTATCGTCCAGGGCATCAAGTGGGCTACTCTCGCCATGTGGTTATGCGCCTGCATGGGCATGGCATTGTTCGGCGAAGCCCAGACCATCAGCGAAAGCCAGCTTGCCACACTGTTCACGCCCACCTTTGCTGCTTTTGGTGTAGCCCTGGTCTTCACCTTCCTTGCTCGCCTGCAGCTTGGTGAGAACTTCAATGGCATCCGGGTTCTGACTATTATCTGCATGCTGGTAGTTTCATCCGGATTATTCCTGTTCCAGCTGCCCAAACAGCTCTACATCGGCATCTGGACCAGTGCCCGCGGCGTTCCTCACTTCCCGCCCTACTATCCCGCCGCCATGAACGGCAAACTGCACGACATGAGCAACGAAAAGGACCTCATTGTCACCGACCAGCCATGGGCTGTAGCCTGGTATGCAGACCGTAAAGCTCTGTGGATTCCCCGCAGCATCAACGACTACACCCGCAACCTGGAACCCATCTTCCAGGCCAGCCAGCAGGAGGTGCAGGGATTCCTCATTACCCCGACCTCGCACACCATGACAGGCAACGGCATTTCCGGGGTCATCCGCAGTGCCGGTGATTTTGCCCCCCTTGCGCTGGAAGGCAAGCTGCTGCTGCTGACTCCCAAGCACAACATGGCATTTGCAGAACTTTTCACCACAAACGCCAACCCGAAATCCACAGTCCGACCGCTGGCCAGTCTGGTATCCTCGCAAGGAGTATTCCGGCATCGCAACTTCCTGCTCGGCGCCGAAATGGTATACTACACACGCGAGGACGTAAGTGACAAAAACAATTAACATATTCCTTTCCTGATTCCATGTCTGCCCGCTCTGCAAAAAAAACACTGAACTTCGAAGAAGCCACCGCGCGACTTGAAGAAATAGTCGCGCGCGTCAACAATCCCGAAACAGGGCTGGAAGATATGATTGCCCTCGCGGCAGAAGGACTCACCCTCATCAAAAACAGCGAGCAACTGCTGGCAGATGCAGAGCTGAAAATCCGCAAACTCGAGCAAACAGACAACAACGCCCCTGCTCCTGAACCGCAAGATAACCATGCCGATTTCACCCTCATCTGAGCCCACATCCCTGCTGGCAACCATCCAATCACCGCAGGATGTGAAAAATTTACCCGCGGGGCAACTCACAGCCCTGGCGGAGGAGATTCGCGCCACGCTTATCCACACGCTGGCACAAACCGGCGGTCATCTGGCACCCAATCTGGGGCTTGTCGAGCTCAGCATTGCCCTGCACCGCGTATTTGAAACCCCGCGAGATAAAATACTCTTCGATGTTTCGCACCAGTGCTACATTCACAAAATGCTGACTGGACGCGCCGGGCGTTTCCACACCATGCGCCAGCACGGCGGGTTGTGCGGATTCTGCAAACGCAGCGAATCCGAGCACGATGCCTACGGCGCCGGGCACGCAGGCACAGCCCTCTCTGCTGGGCTGGGCATGGCCGCAGCCCGAGATCTGGCACGCGATGACTACCACGTCATCTCCGTAGTGGGAGATGGAGCCTTCACCTGCGGCACCACGCTCGAAGGGCTCAACAGCATTGCCACCACCACGCGCAAATTCATCCTCATCCTCAATGACAATGAATGGAGCATTGACCGCAATGTGGGTGCGCTTTCTGCCTATTTTGCCTCGCTTCAGGAAACAGACACCTACGCCTGGCTCCGCCGCAATACCAGAGCCATCATCGAAAAAATTGCTGGAGAAACTGCCCGCAAGCAGGTTTCAAAACTCGTACGTGCTGCGCACGGCATCATCACCCCGCTGAGCTTTTTCCAGGAACTTGGTCTCAGCTACTACGGCCCGGTGGATGGACACGACATTCAGCGCCTCGAAAAAATCCTGCGCATAGCCTCACGCAATGACGGCCCGGTCATCATCCACGTCATCACCCAGAAAGGCCGCGGATATGCGCCAGCATCCGATAATCCCACTAAGTTCCACGGCATCGGGCAATACAACATTGAAGATGGCAGCACCAGCAAAGGTGGCGTCATCTCATACTCCGAAGCTTTCGGCACTCACCTCTCCAACCTTGCAGCAGATGACCCGGACATTACCGCCATTACTGCAGCCATGCCCACCGGCACGCGTCTGGATATTTTCCGCAGCCATTTTCCGAAGCGTTATTTCGATGTAGGCATTGCAGAGGAACACGCTGCGCTCTTTGCCTGCGGGCAGGCCACCCAGGGGCTCAAGCCCTACCTGGCTGTTTATTCCACGTTCATGCAGCGCTGTGTGGACATGATTCAGCACGACGCTGCGCTGCAGAATCTCCCGGTGCGCTTCTGCATGGACCGCGCAGGACTCTCGCCGGATGACGGTCCCACGCACCATGGGCTCTTCGATATCGCCATGCTGCGCTGCATCCCGAATCTGGTCATGATGCAACCGAAAGATGAAGCCGAGCTCGGGCACATGCTGGCCACCATGAACACCATCAGCAGCCAGCCCAGCGCCATCCGTTACCCGCGTGGCACTGGTGAGGGTGTTCCCATGCCGCAGGAGCTCACCCCCCTGCCCCTGGGCAAAGCAGAAAAACTGGCAGACGGCACAGATATCACCCTGCTGGCGCTCGGCAATATGAACGGCTACGCTGCCAAGGTGCGCAGCATTCTCGCAGAGCAAGGCATTTCCTGCGCCCATGTAAACGCCCGCTTCATCTCCCCGCTGGACAGTGCATGCATCCTGCAACAGGCAGCAGCAACACGCCTCATCGTCACCTTGGAAGACCACGTGATTGCAGGCGGCTTCGGCTCCGCAGTCATGGAACTGCTCAATGAACACGCAGCCGCAACCCCGGTCCTTCGCATCGGCTGGTCTAACCAGTTCATCGAGCACGGCAGCGAAGCCCAGTTGCGCAGCAAATACGGGCTCACACCAGAAGCCATTGCCAACCGCATACTCAACCACCTCAGGCCGCAATGAAACGCCACGCGCTGACCATCCTACTGGCTGGTATCTTCTGCATCCCACTGTGCACCAGCGCTACAGCAGCAACGCAGGAATCAACTGAAGAAGAGCAGGAAATGCAAAATCTGCCCCAATGGCTGGTAGATTTCTCCAACCTGCCGGAAAACCAGCGGAATAAGTACATTGCCCTCTTCAACCAAGCCAAGGGAGCCTACCACCAGAGCCAGTGGGTCAACTGCATTTCCCTGCTTGCCCAATGCGAAGTCATCCTGCGCGGCAACCCCAGCATCTGGAACCTGAGAGCCAGCTGCATGCTGGAGCAGAAATACTTCAAGGAGGCAGAAGCTGAGCTCAAACGCGTACTGGAAGCAGCACCGGATGACGCCGTCACCATCATGAACATAGCCCAGGTGTACATGGCAACCGGTCGCTATGCCGACAGCATTGCCATCAACACCCGGTTGAGAGAAGATTTATACCTGCAGCACAGTGATGAAAGCCTCCTCTACGCTCTGGACTACCGCATCCTGCTCTGCCACCTTCTCCTCGGGCAGAAAGACAAGGCCCAGGCTATTGCCTCCACGGTGTCACCTGTCACCGACACTCCGCTGTACCACTACGCCAAAGCCGCTTTTGCACTGGTCGAAGGGAATCGCTCCGCAGCAGCGCACTACATAGGCGTCGCCAACCGCATCTTTGCAGATAACCGCGCCTACATACCCTTCCAGCGCTCACTGGAACTCTCCGGGCTGCTCGATGCCACCGCTCCCCAACGCCACCCCTGATGGAAAAGGACACAGGCACCATTCTGCGCCAACAGGCACTGGGCGAACATGGGCTCATCATCACCTGGTGCACGGTGAACCACGGCATCGTGCGCACCGCTGCACGCCTGGCGCGCAAGCCGGGCAGCGAATTGAGCGGCCAGGTGGATTTGTTCCACGAATGCGAGCTGCTCTTCAAAACCGCCACCCAGGGCGATTTGCACACCCTCAGCTCGGTTAACCTCATCACCCCACGCCTGGCGCTGCGCGGCAGCCTGAACAAACTGCGTCTGGCCAGCTACCTGAGCCGCCTGCTGCTGGCCACGGTGGAAGCCGGTGCCGCTGACCCAGCCTGGCACAAACTCATCTCCGGTGCGCTGGATTATGTAGCCACCACCATTCCCCGCCGCGCCATCCTGCTGCACTTTGAAAAACGCCTGGCAGAGCTGCACGGTCTCTACAGCCCGGCTGAATCCCCCCACAGCGCCCTGCTCCGCCACTTCCAGCACCTGCCTGCCGGCAGAAATGAACTGCTGGACTCCCTGCCCGCCTGACGCGCTCAGCGGCGGGCTTTCTTCCGCTTAGACTTCTTCTTACGCGAGGCCGGATTTAGATTATGTCTCACGCCATGCGTGACCCTGTCATACATATCCAGCAACTTTTCCATCCTAGCATGCCCCGATTCCACATGAGTCATTGTAAGGGTCTTCGTTTCAGGGTCATACGACGCACGGGTTGCTTTGGCGAAGGTTACTCCCATCTCTCGCAAGACCACCATACATTCTTCCTGGGTGCGGACTGGCATACCCGAGAAAAAGTCCGGGGGAATCTTGCTATATTTGACTGTATAGCGATCATGTCTCACGCCATGCGTGACCCTGTCATACATATCCAGCAAGGTTTCCATCCTAGCGTGCCCCGATTCCACATGAGTCATTGTAAGGGTCTTCGTTTCAGGGTCATACGACGCATGGGTTGCTTTGGCGAAGCTTACTCCCATCTCTCGCAAGGCCACCATACATTCTTCCTGGGTGCGGACTGGCATACCCGAGAAAAAGTCCGGGGGAATCTTGCTATATTTGACTGTATAGAGGAAATACAATTTTATAGGTTCACCCTCCGGATACCAATGTGCGAAGACCATATTTTTGCCTTCATCTTCATATTCGGAGAAAACAAGCCTCGATTGATCAGACAAGGTAACCACTCGTATGCGGGCATATCTGGAACCATCGCGGCGCTTCTTCTGGGTCTTGATTTTCAGAATGCTAAGCTTTGTCGATTTATTTTTCAGCAAATCCGCGGCCGGCGCTTCGCCCTTAAGGTATATCTTTCTATACGCCATTCTCCCCAGAGCCTCCAGTTCGCTGCTCTCAATAGGAAGCTTCTCGCTACTGTTCATCCCCGAATTATGTATACTACTGCCAGCATTAGCAGCGTATATATCCTCCTGGGTCAACACTTTTACAATCGGATGATTTCTGTTCTCAGGCGCAAACAAAGCCTTGCTCGCAGTACGCATTTCCATATGGGTCTTGCTGCTGAGCTTCTGCGCCTCATCACGAGACGCCTCTGCCTTCTCGCATGCCTCATGCGCCTTTTGTTTTTCATCATTCCCGGAAGCGGCCTCATAGGCGGCTTCTGCCTTTTTCACCTCTTCCTCCGACTCCTGGCACGCCGCTGCTGCTTTCTCATGCTCCAGACAGGTTCTCTCGTACTCCTTCGCCAGCTCCTCAATCGTAGGCGTTGCCGGACTCGCGTCTGGTGCACCTTCATTCGCCGCAGCGTTCCCATGAGCCATTACCAACCCGGTACCGGCCAGACATGCTACGCACCATACCTTTATAACAAAATATACGCGTTTCATCACTCTTGGAGTCTACCAGAACATGAAACAAAAGCAAATAAAAAACTAGAAGGTCTGCCACAATGGACAGACCTTCCGGATAAATCTTGTATCGCGTTTCAACCGCAGCAATGCGGTTTACTTGGCGCGGTAGTACTGGTAGTGTACGCGCTCGTCGATGGCGAGAGCCTCGCGGGCGATGCGAATCACGCTGGGCTCAGCATCGAACTGGAACAGCATGTACTGACCGTGCGTCAGGTGGTTAGACTCATAAGCGAATTCACGACGACCCACATTCGTGGTGCCGGTCACCTTGGCGCCTGCGGCCTCAAGCTTCTCCGTCATGGCGGTGGTCAGCTCATCGAGGGTGGCAGAACCCTTCATGTTCAGAACGATCAGTGCTTCGTACTTTCTCATAGCTTTTTTTAATGTAAGATCTCTTGCTTTCGCAAATGCGGTGGCAGATGATGCACCTTTTCTGCAAAGAAATCAAGCCTAAAGTGTGTTTAAGGCTAAATTTTCTGCTCCAAGACCATTAAATCAGATGAGTTTGAGGCGCACAAGGTCCTGCGTATCGATAAGGCCCACCGGTTTATTGTCGGCATCGAGCACCACGAGGTCGTCAATGCGGCGGTCGCGCAGCGTCTTCACCGCCACGATGGCAAGCTTATCGGCCTCCACATACACCGGGTTCTGGGTCATAATGCCACGCACAGGCTGCGTGCCGCAGGAGGGGTCCTTCTGGTAAGCTCGGGCAAAGTCACCGTGCGTGAACACGCCGGCCAGAGAGCCGTCCTCATGCACCAGGATGCAGGCACCCACGCGGGCGGTGGACATGGCAATAATGCAGTCCATGATGGTGGAGGACTCAGGCAGCTTGGCGAATTCGGTACGCATGATATCGCCGATACGGGTGAGCAGCGCGCGCCCCAGGGAACCACCGGGGTGGCTGCGGGCAAAGTCTTCCTTGGTGAAGTTCTGGGCCTCCAGCAGCGCCATGGCGAGGGCATCACCCATGACCAGCATAGCGGTGGAGGAAGATGTGGGGGCCAGGTTCAGCGGGTCAGCCTCGCGCTCCACAAAGGTGTTGAGCACCACATCAGAAAGCTGGGCAAGCGTGGAGTTCGGCTTGCCGGTCATGCCGATGATGGAGATATCAAAACGCTTCAGGAAGGGCATGAGGGTGAGCAGCTCTGCAGTCTCGCCGGAGTAGGACATAGCGATGCAGGCGTCGCCATCCTGCACGATACCCAGGTCACCATGCAGGGCGTTCATGGTATCCAGCACCACGGAGGGAGCACCGGTGGAAGTGAGGGTGGCTGCAATCTTATCGCCGATAAGGCCGCTCTTACCCACACCGACAATGATAATCTTATGCCCGGTGTTAATGGCCTTGCGCATGGCTTCTACTGCTTCATCAAAGGAATTATCAAGTGCGTTGCCAATAACCTTGAGCGCATCGATTTCATCCTCGAATACCTTCTTACCGCGAACAATGTGGCTGATCATAGTAGTGAGTATAAAACTGTTTTAGTGCTGTAATTCTAGCACACCCACCCCCTCACTGCAACAAAAAACCGCCGTGGCATCACACCACGGCGGTAAAAAAGTGGATTCAGTGTAACAAATCAGTTGTTCACGCGACCCAGGTACGTACCATCTTCCGTCTTCACGGAGATGCGCTGACCAGCCGTGATGAACAGGGGCACCTGCACCACGAGACCCGTGGTCATGGTTGCGCTCTTGTACACGTTGTTGGCGGAGTTACCCTTCACGCCCTCGGGAGCCTCTGCCACTTCCATAGTGATGGCGGCGGGCAGCTCGATGGAGCACACGATTTCATCGGTGAAGAGCAGCACATACACACCACCTTCAATGAGGTAATCCTTCACGGGTTCCACGATATCCTCGCCCACGCAAACGTCCTCGTAGGTCTCGGTGTTAAGGAAGTGGTAGCCCATGCCGTCCACGTAGGAGAATTCCATCTCCTCGCGGCTGAGCATCACACCCTCAAGGAAGTCGTTGGAGGTAAGGCGCAGATTGTAGTCTTTGCCGGAAGCAATGCTGCGGATGGTCATCTGCACATAGGAAGCCATGCGGGGAGGAGTCTTGAGCTGGCTCTCACGCACAACGCAGATATCGCCGTTGTAGTTCACGGCGTGACCTTTGCGAAGCTGAATAACGGGAACTTTTGCCATAACGCGCGGAGATTAGCAGAGAGCCCCCTGATAGTCAAGCTTTTTCTCGACAAATATTCACCCGTCCGCTTCAGGCTGCACCGCACCGGGGCGCCCAGGCGCCGTGGAGGAAACATGCCCGGAGACAGGCACGCTTCCTCCACACACCCTGCATCAGAACGCGACACGCACGCCCACCTGGCCGTCAACGCTGTGCGAATCGCCACGGAAGATGCACTCTGCCGTACCGAAGAGCGACACAGTATTGCTCACCGGCACATCAAGCCCAACACCGATTTCCCAGCCCCAGCGGTCGCGCTGGGCGCATTCCTGGCGGTAGTCATACCCGTCCATGCGCAACTTCACCGCCGGGTTCACATCACCCACAGAGCCTGTAGCCCCCGCCTGCAGCATGAACAAGCCGGCGGGTGCATCATTCCAGGGGGTAAGCTGCATACTGTAACGCGCCCCCATGAGCACATCCGTTGCCCAGGCATCCTGGTCGCGCATGTAGAGCGGGGCAACCCCGCCACGTTCGCGCACGCTGTCCATGTGGTTCCAGGAGGTCTGCACCGCACCAAAAAGCTGTACGGTGGCAGATTCCGTCTGCATCACGCGGTACGCCACCTCGTGCATGAAGTTGATGGAGTAACCGTCAGCATCCGACGAATGCGCATTCCAGCGCTTCATATCGTGCGTATGAAGGCCCATGCCCAGCGAGGTGGCAAATGTCCAGCGGTCCACACCATACAAGCTGTACACATCCAGGCGGGTGTTATCCTCATGCCTGCGGGCAGAGTGATCCGTATCCAGGCTTGTGCGGCCGTAGGAAAGCGCCACACCCATCGTGGCTGTATCGCTTGCCATGTATTCAGCCACCAGCAAGCCACCGGCCTCTGCGCGGTCATATCCATCACCGTGAGAATCAGCGTCCACCTTGGTCTGCGCATAGAACCCCTGCACACCCACACGCCAGCGGCGCACATCCGTCACCTCCATGGGTGAAGCAAGGCTCATCCCCTTCTCATCAACCATGCCATTTTCCACATAAGTAGTAGTGCGGCCCAGCGAATGCCCCATGCCCATACTGGCGCGTAAGCGGCGCAAGTGCCCCATATTACCGTCAATCTGACTGCTCATGGCAGTGGCGTACTCATGACCACTGAGCGCATTCAACGCAGCTTTCACCGCACCCTCGTCGCGCGATTCAACCAACGCAGCCAGCTCCTGCGAAGCGGCACCATCCGCCTTCATCTCCTGCAACACCGCATAAAAACGGCGCTGGTTCGGGGAGAGCGACAACGTGCCGGCATTCAGTTCACGGATATAGAGCACACCATCCTCCATATTCCACAACTGAGACGACACCGTGCCACCATTGAGCGTTACAGTCAGATTCTCCGCACTATCCACATCATCAAACCCGAACACCGTGACACCCTCGGCATCATCCCCCACATTCAGCACATTGATGGTCGAACCGGCTGCAAAAGTCAGGCTCTTGCCGGTAAGCGCCGTACCATTACTGCCGTTCATATCCACATTCAACGTGCCGCCCTGCACCGCAAGGCTTTCCACCCCGTTAATGACCCCGGTCTGCGTATTCAGCGTGCCATTCTGCGCCACGGTTATGGAAGTTCCCTCGGCGGCATTCGTGAGCGACTCAAGCGTCGTACTGCCGTTATTCACATTCACCGCCGTAAAATCAGCCAGACGCACCGTGCCGGTGTATGCCGTATCAGCAGAGCCGAAATCAATACTCTTTTCTCCCCCCACCGTGCCTGCCGCTGCAGCAGCCGAATTATCTGAACCGCCGTTCAGCGTTCCCAGCACCTGAGCAGAATCTCCCACCAGCACAATGGAAGTACTGCCACCCACCTGGTCATTCATACCGGCTGCATACACATCACCATGAATCGTGCCGCCGGAAATGGTCACCTTCGTATCATTCGTCACTACGGCAGCGCCCTCATGATACATACCGCCGCCGTATACATTGCCGGTAATCTCACCACCGGAAATCGAAATCTCCGTGGAATCAACCGTCGCCCGCCGTGCACCGGCGTACACATCACCAATCACTTGCGTTGCATCGCCGGATATATTGATACTCACCTTACCATCCACCCCATCAAAGGAACCACCAGCACCGCGGATGGCATCCTGCTGCCCGGCCTGGCCGACCGTGCCGCCGGTTACATTAATGGTGATACCTCCGGTACCCACATTATGCGAGCCCGCAGCCTCACCCTCACTCGTCGTGTTGCCACCGCGAATCTGCCCCACTGTGCCACCGGAAACATTAATTTCCACCGCACTCACCTGCCCGGGCGAATAGGCAGGCAGCGCATTCGTGGAATCCGTCATATTGGCACCACCAATCAGCGTACCCACATTACCTCCGGAAATATTGTGCGTAATCTTACCGGCCGTCACATCCGAATACACGTAAGTACCATACAGAGCCCCCACATTACCACCTTCCATATTGATGACAATATCACGCGTATCGGCCACTCCGTCCAGATACGGCACCTCGTTCACCCCGCTGTTCACAAACGGCACAGAATAAGGCGCCGCCACATAATCCGCATTTGTGGCATCTGTAATAGTAGTGTTGATATCGAACACTGCCGCATTCCCGCTTCCGCTCACCAGCGTTGCCGTGCGGGTTACCCCCGTCACATCCGGGGGCATCTGATATCCCCCCACCAACTCACGCCGTGTACCATCCAGATACGCCTGCTTATCCGTCGTTTCATCCGCCTTACTGCTCATCGTGCCAGCCACCACCACAAACGCAGCAGTACTCAGCAACGCCAGAATTCGTTTATTCTTTATCTTCATAATGTTCATAGGGCTGGCGGTTCTGCTCAGCCGTTCTGCGCGAGCTTACCGCAGTTAGAACTTATGATTCAAGACGTTAGAATATATATTAATCACTCATCCATTCTTTCGCATGCGCACATACCCACATCATTTCCGTTAAATATCATACCATTCCACTTGCAATAAAAGTTATTCAACGTATTGCATTTTTAGCCTTGCATCAGCATTCGTAATGCTGTCGTACTCGTGGTAGTATGAGAAAGAAAATATTTTAGTTTCTGAATTGTACTGGAATACAAGAGGAACCTCATTCGGAATGTAAGGAACATATGCGTTAGGCATTGCAAATCCCATGCCGGTTATAGC
>CAJGCV010000052.1 GCA_904501915.1 uncultured Akkermansia sp.
ATCCATGGGGCGCTCATTTTCTTTGGGCCACTCTTCACCATTCTCCATTCTGCCGCGCCGGGAGGTTTCACCACGGCCTCTTCCGTTGTAGTTCTGCCGGTATTCCTGCTCTTCCTGTGCGGACTCCATTCGGCCATAGCGGCGGCGGTTTTCATACGCACCATTGCCGCCCTCATAGCGCATGGCATTTTCGTTCCGCATTTCGCCGCTCTCACGAGACCTGTCGGTCATTTGGCCATTGCCGCCATTACCGCGGCTTCGGCTAATAGCCATCATGCGCATAGCATTATTCATGCGTTATGCACCACCTTCCGCAACAGGGGCCGTGCCGTCAATCGCAGCCAGACTGTTATCCGGGCCACAACAAGCGTTGCCCAGAAGTCTAAAGCTGCCGCCGGTGCCGCTGGTGCTGACACAGGTAGAGTAGCGGGTGCGGGTGCGAATGCTGCAGGCCAGAGTCTGGGCGCAGCGGCGGTTGTTCAAGGGATACAACTCGGTTCCGTCACCAATGGTGATAAACACCGGGGCCGTGATCGTGGTAGCCGCAGGGATCGTCTGCGCAACAACGATGCAGTATTTGCAGCCGTTGCCATAGCTGCCCGCGGGAAGGTTGATCACCAGGTTGCCGCCCGTGAATGTAACCGCCTCCGAAATAACGATGCGGTCGCACAGTTTGCACACATTGCTACAACTCATACTATCACTCCTTTTCTTTTTTTAGTCATGGGCGGGAGAGTTTCCCGCCCAGATGTTAGCCGCAGCCGCAGCCGCAACCAGAACCGCCGTAGCCACCATAGCCGCCGTAGCCGCCATAACCATAGGGATAAGGGGCAGGCACGGAATAGGCGGGTACAGGCGTGGGGGCAATCCGGCGAATCAGCTCGGCGGTCTGTGCCTCCTGGTTGGCGGTGATGAAAGCGTTCTGGTCGGCCTGGCTGATGCGGAACTTCAGAGCCTGGTTCTCAGCAGTCAGTTCGCCGATCTTCTCGCGGGTCAGATAATCCAGAATGGATCGCACGCCAGCGTTCTGGCTTTCGATGATGTCACAGGTGCTGCGTTCGATCAGCCGCTGAGTTTCGCAGCAGCAGTTAGCCATCTGGCTCTGGATGCCGTTGAAACCTTGCAGCATTGTGGTGTTCATGGCATAGAAGCCATCGCACAGACCCTGCTGCACACCGCGAATGCCGTTGTCCAAAGTGTTGTAGGCAAAGCCGCTGCTCATGTTACCACCTCCACCCAAGCCGAAGCCGCCGTTGCCGTTGCCAAAGAGCAAAGCCAGGATAATAACGGCCCAGATGCCCTCTCCACCGAAGAAGCCACCCTTGTTACCGCCGTCCTGTCCCATCATGTATCCGAGGGACAGGTCACCACTATTTTCACCCATACATTTTCTCCTTTCAAAGGTTTTTATTTCACACCGGGCCGTACGCTCCCGAAGTGTTTCACTTTATCCCAAGCATCTGCATGATCTGCTCGGGGGTTGTGCCTCTCTCCCGGCACATATTCTCGGCCATCTGCCGAAGTTCCTGGGGACTCTTTCCCTGCATCATGGTCACCGCCTGGTTGATCTGCGGATTGGTTCTCGCCATCTGTTCCATGAGTATTCTGGGGTTTCTGCCCATCTGCATGGCCTGGATGATCTGCATCATAGGGTTATTCAGCATTCACTACACCACCCTTCACAGAGGCAATCTCTGCCCGCAATTTCTCCAGTTCCATCTGGAACGCTTGCACGCTGACATACTCGGTCTGCACAGGCCGCTGCTCTACCACCGGCGCAAACTCCAGAAAGTCCGCTGCTCCGGTCTGCATATTCCACCGCTTGAGATACACTCTGCCGTGGGCAATGTCGGGGAACAGCATCATGGCCCCGGAAAAGTCCGCCGCTGCCGCCATGGCCTCTTCCTTGCCGGAAACAGGGCGTGACATGGGTGATAACCCTCCCTGCTGCATTTGCGGCGCAGGCATCATCTGCTGGGGCATTTGCGTCATCATCTGCTGCGCACCGGGCATCATCTGCTGGTACGGATTATAAGGGGGAAAGTTTGCCACTTGCATTCGCTCCTTTCATGCTTTCTGTTGAAAGTATAGCAAAAAAACAGGCGGCTCACCTTTCGGTAAACCACCTGTTTTCTGTCGCAAAACTATTCAGTTTCCTGCACCTTGCGGATCTTCCGCTTGATCTTTTTGATGCGGGTACTCACCGCAGATTCTGACATCCGCAGCGTCATGCTGATCTCAACAATGCTGTTATCAGCCGCCAGCATATCAAACACTTTGCGCTCACTCGGCGTGAAGTTGCACTCCCGCCGAAAACGCTCACACTCCGACCAAATAAAGTCGGTCATCTTCATGCGCTATGCGCAGCTACGCTTAACCAATGCCGATCTGCGCCAGCATAAATGCCAGGACGGCACCAACAACACCCCAGATGAGTTTGTCCACCAGGCCATCCCATCGCTTTGCGGGTTTGGTTTCCAGAACATCCACCTTGCCCTCCAGGCGGGTGACATCCTTCCTAACAAGGTTGATCGCCTCGGTTTGGTGCTTCTGCTCCGATGCCATGACCTTGATGCTTGCGGCCAAATCATGGATAGCATCCTGTTGCTTTTCCACAACATCGAGCCGCCGTTTGCAGCTCTTCAGACCCTCTTCATGGGCCGCCAGACGCTCCTCGACTCCCTCTGTCATGCCCCTTACCCTCCTTTGCTCAAGAGATAGTAACGGGGCCACCGACCCACACAGTCGGCATCCAGCGTTGCAGCGCTGGCAAAGATGAGATCCCCGCTGACGGTCACCGCCGCTCTGCGCTTGGCGGAACTGTACTTGCCGACATACATACCGCTGTCCGCGATGCAGATCTTGCCGCCAAGAATACCCAGCGCCGTGATGTAATGGCCGCCGGTACTGAACATACCCTTGCCCGCAGCATTGCAGATGGCAACGCCGCCCTGCTTCAAGTGCTGTTGCAGTTCGTAGATGCTGTTGGTCTGCCGCCACTTCAGACGGTAATCGCGGCAAATAAGAGTCACCATCTGCTTCATGTCCGTGCCGCCGGACACTCTTGCGCCGCCGCCCACAGCCAGATCACGCAGCACCTTTACGGGGACGCACTTGCCGGTCAGCGCACCAATGGCGTTTGCGGACGCACACACGCCGCAGCCGCCGCTTTTGACGGTGGCGCTCTCATAACCCTTGGCAGGATAGGAAAGGCTGGCGTACTCGTTCTGGTTGCACAGAAAGCCGGTGAGGGAGCGCACCCATCGAGTCTTGCTGCCTTTGGATGTGGGATAGGTCACCGGCCACAGGCCGTTGGTTTCCTTCTCGCCCACATCGCACAGATCGCCGGCAGCGATGTAGCTCTTGGGGTCAGACAGGCCGTTCTTTTGCAGAACATTGACCCGCTTAAAGGCCATCACTTTCACATGGCAGCACCGTCCTCTTCAGAGTACGCGGCGCTTTCCTTGACAGGCTCTTCCGCAGCAGGCAGCTTGGGGGCCTCGCCGATCTTGCCGAAACCGTAGTTAAACTCGGCCACCACAGACTCAATCAGCAGATTCATCTCCAGTTCGGAAATGGGGATGCCCTTCTCGTTCAGCATCTGAACCACACCCTCTTGCGCCTTTTGCAGTTTCTGTGCGCCAGACAGATCGTGGTACAGCTGCTCTGCCGCCTTGACACAGGTGCGTACTACCGCCTCCTTGGTCTTGTCATTGACATACTTCTGGTACAGACCCTTCAGCTGAGTGCCGACAAAGCCTGCAACGGCGGTCAGCACCGCAATGATGGCGGGCAGCATAAAATTGCTGAAAATCTCTGCATTGCTCATAGCAACACCTCCTTTTGCCATCAGCATAACAAAGCGCTTGACATTCTTCGCCACCCAAAACGAAAAAAGACCGGGGAAACCCGGTCTTTTCTTAGTCGTAGGGGTTGGTAGTGGCTTTCCAGCCGCGATCTTCCACCCACATGAACGCCAGCTGTTTCTCGGTCAGCTCAAAGTCCGCGTTTAGGAACTCCTCTTGCGTGATTTTTCCATTGCCGTTTGCATCGGCCATCTCCAGCGCCAGCCGATACAGAATGTACTGTGCATCGCTCACGCCAACGGATTCCGCGTTTTCGGCCTTTGCCACATCCGCAGAGGGAGTGTACAGCATCTCGCCGCTTTGTTCCATCATGGTGCGGTAGTCTGCGATAGCGTCTGCAAAGCGCTTTGCTTTGCTCTGATCCGGGCCGCTTGCTTTCTGGTACAGTTTGCTTTTCTGTACATCCTTCATGATGTCCGCGCTGGCTTCAGTTTTTGCGGATACAAAGGACTCTTCCTGCCGGATCTTGTCCTCCTTATCCCGTCTGAAATCCTTCATGAGTTCGGTAATCTTTTCCTCGGTCACGCCGTTTTTCAGCAGGCTGTTTCTGATGAACTTCGCCTGCTCGGTTTCACCGGCAGCTTCGGCATCGTACAGGATCTTGACGAACTGCTTCTTGTTCTGGTCAACAGAATAAAGCAGTCGATCCATGAGGTACATCATTCGATAGTCTTCCACGCTGCGCACAATGGTGCTTGCGACAGACCAGATGTCGCGGCCAAGGTTGACGGCGCTCACGCCAAACATCTTACCGATTGCAGAAACCAGCTTCTTGGCGTTATAGATGGTGGTTCGCTTTCCTTCGCCGGAAGCGCTCTTGAAGAGTGCCGTGGCGTTGTTGACAACATCTGCGATCACATCGGCATCCGCGCGGGTGACATCGTAACCCTGCATCACGCTCAGAACATCGCTTGCGTAGGGGTACATACCGATGGGATTGATGTTATCCGACAGGTTGCCGCGCAGCAGCACGTTCTTGGTTTTTTCCTTAAAAGAAACCTCGTCCCCTTCAAGGCCGCTGAACGCTGTCCACACACGCTCAAGGTAGTCCTTTTCTTTGTCATCGTCACGAATAGCATCCACAAGCGCCTGCATCAAAGCGTTGGTAGCTGCAGTTACACCAAGTGCAATGACGGTCCGGCCCATTTGCTTTTTGTATCTGGTTCGCTCTGCGCCCTCGGTGTGCCGCCAGTTATCCCAGGCCCGCACCATCATGTTCATGGTTTTCATGGGTTCGCCCATAAAAGAAGATGCCTGCTTGTTAATAGCATTTCCAGAGCGCATGATTTGGGTTCGTTGCAGCACACCGTCAACAACCTGGCTCTGGTCAACCATGTCGGTGAACAACTCTTTGGCTTTTTCATAGAACGCATCGCTACCCGCTTCCAGCTTCGGGAACCGCTTCTTGGTTTCCCACTCGGCTGCGTTCCACAGTTTGCCCCAGGTGATGGCATCGGCCTTGGCCGCCGCCCAGGAAAGTTTTTCATTCATAGCTTCCAGCCTGGTTGCCGTTCCGTAAAGCTGCTGGGAAATCGTCCGTGCATTGCCCTGGTCGAAACCGCCAACATCCTTGATATGTGCAATGGGCGCGTATTTCTTCGCCTTTTCCCAACCGTCACCATCGGTCACGCCCTTGGCGATGCCCTTCGCAAGGCTGTCCGCGTCAAAGATAGCCGCCGCTCTGAGGAAGGAAGTCGGCTGCTGCACAACCACACGAATATTTGCACCAACAGAAGCGCCCTTTGCGTTACCGATAAGGCGGTTGATCCACAGTTCGGTCTGGGTGTCCATCTGATGGGCAATTCCGTTCTGGATGTCTTTGAGCAACTCTTCCAGGTACTTCTGGCTTCCCTTTCCGCCTTTCTGCTCCATAATACCCTTGATGGTTTTGCCGGTCTTGTTGCCGTTCTCGTCCTTGTACTTCCAGTTGTACAGGCGGGTGAGGTCTTCCATCGGCAACAGCCAGGAAGAATAGTCCACCATGTCGGCGGTGTGCTGCGCAAACACATCAAACACATCCCCGATCTCCAGCGCGTTGTTTGCGTGAGGTACGGTGTTCTTGGCCATGCCAATGTTTTTGATGGATCGTGCGGCTCCGCTGTTCTTTTCGATGGTGGTGTTCAAACCCTCGCCAGCGCTCTTGATGGGCCAGTAATCCTCGCCGGTGAACTTCTCATAGCCGTACACCGCCATGCTGGCTTCGTTGCCCCAGTTGGCAAGTTCTCCGGTCATCATCTTCTGAAGTTCGGAAGCGATCTTCTTCTGCTCATCGGTGAGCAGCTTTGCAAGGTCTTGCAAATCGTCCGCAGACAGGGGAATCATTTCCGTGCCGCGGTCAATACGCGGTTGCTTGCCATTCCGTGCGATCTCCGGCTGAACGATGCCGCCCTTCATTAAGTGGTCATGAGCCTGCTGTCTGTGCATGAGGTTGTAGATGCTCATCAGTTGGCCGGTGGTCAGCGTCAGTTTATCGCCTGCCTCCGTGGTAAACTCATGCCGCTCCTTTTGGATGGCCTCCACGGTTTCGGTGTCTACGATCTCCTGCATCTTCTGGGCAATGACATCCACTTTCACGGACACTTCATCCTGTGCGTTGCGCAGGATGCGGTAAATCGCCTTGCCGCTTTCGCCGTAGTGAGAGAAGAAGGTATAGGGGTCTTCAAAGTCCAGGGCCAGCTTGTTGCCAAAAATGCGATTCATGTCCCGGCGCATAGCTGCGTCAGAGGCAAACGCATCGGCAAACGCCTTGGTGGTTTCGTACTTGCTCTTGGACAGCATCTTGCCTGCATTGATGATGGAGTGTTCCACACTGCGAAGAACCTTCCACACAACTTCCAGTTCGGCGCTGTTCATGTCTGCAATGGGTTTCTTGCCAAGCTCCACGAACTGATCAAACAGGCCTTTCACACCGTTTGCGGAATCACCCAGCAGTTCCGGGTCAATAATGATGGAGTCCTCTTCCTTGTTCTGCACGATGGCGTTGTATGCGTCGCGCAGGGCCTCAAACGCTTTGGTTTTTGCCGTCTTCTCTGCGTAAGGATCTGTGCCGGGTGCAACGCGATGGTATTTGGCATCCGTGCCAAAAGACAGCTCGTACCCGCTTTCCATGTTAATGGCAGACAGCACGCTTGCGGTTGCTTTGCGCAGATGCTCCGGCACATGGCGCTTGTCAGAGGGGTGCAGCAGCATTTGTTGCATTTTGTTGGCGTGGCGGATGATCTTGCTGCGCATCTTTGCAGCCTTGCCTCGTTCGCTCATCTTGGCTTGGCGATCGGCAGCCTGCTGCTTCAGATCGGCCTGCACCTGGGCAATGCGCTCGTTCTTCTGGCTGCGCAGTTCGTCCAGCATATCCTTGCTGCGCTGCTTCTGCTCGGCCAGTTTGGCATTACGCTTGGCTCGTTCTTCGATGCGGGCAACCTTGACAGCTTCTCTGCCCTCGGCTCTAACCTGGGCAATGCGCTCATTCTTCTGCTCACGAAGACGCTCCAGCTTTTCCTGCGCATTACGCTTCTGCACCTCAGCTTTTCTGCCGTAATACATCTGATCCGCCAGTTCCTGCTCGGCCAGTTTGGCATCAGCTTCTTCCAGCAGTTTCTCTACCGCTTTCAGCACATCCTCGCGGCTGGTTTCGCGGCTTGCTTTTCCCCTCTTCTTGAGGAACTCGTCCACAATGCCCTGGGCCACAGGGAACTGTGCGTGACCGCCCTCATACTCTTCCATAATGCGTTTGGCCTCTTCCATGTTGAACTCCGGGGTAACAGGCATCTGAGGGGAGCCGTTGCCATCGTTGTCATACATCTTGAAGTCGATCAGCAGCTTCCAGTATCCATCGGTGCTGCCATCGGGTTGCAGAGAGTAAGAGCCGTCACCGTTGTTGACCAGCAGTTTGTAGAACTTGGGGCGCTTGTTGTTCTCGGCGCACATCTTCAGATAGTCTTCGGCGTTTTCCTTACCGCTCTTGCTGAAGTCCCAGTAGTCATTGGGCATATAGTTGGTGGCCTTGTCCTTGACCATTTTGCCCCGGTATTCGTGGTAGGTGGGTTTGATCAGCTTTTCGTTCTGCTGATAGGTGTAGTCCTTGGTCTTGGCAGGCAGACCCATGGCCGCATACTGGCTCTTCTTCCACTGGCTGCGGTGGAAGGGGATAATAAAGTCAATGCGTTCGTCCGCCATAGCGGCCTTCAGCTGGTCATCGGTGAAGACAACGATAATCGTGCCAACGTTTGCGGAATACCGATCACGCAGCGCCATAGCGTCCGCAATGGGCATACCTTCTTTTTCGTCAAATACCAGTTTGCCGTCAGCGTCCACGTCTTTTGCAATCAGCGAAAGGTTGATCTTGAGTCCGGTGTCACCAAACGCCCATGCAAAGTTGGGAACCTTGGTGTACGCCTGTCCGGCCAGGCCCACATCTGCCATGTCCATGATGATCTGCATGGTGTCGATCAGATGCGGGGTTTCAAAGTCAGAAAAACTCTGCAAGCGAAGACCGCCCTTGCGGTTCTTTTCGGTCACGTTGCCATCACGCTTGAAGTGTTCCAGGATCTCGCCCTTGTATTCGGTGCGCATCTGATACAGCTTGGGTTTCTGCTGGCTGGCAAAAAGGTTCTTATCTTCGTTGCGCAACTTGCCGTAATGGTTCCAGAAGTATTCGTACTCCTTGTACACTTCGGGGTGATTGATTCGCACCCATTCGATGCCATCGGGGGTGTTCATTTCCGCCATGTTGGGGGCCCACTTGCCGGGGTTGTACTTCTTATACAGACGGATAAACTCCTGGGTAAACTGACCCATATTGGCGCGAGAGCCTTCCACATAGCACAGGCCGCAAGAAACCTCAAGGTCTGCCTCGGCCATCATGCGGCGGATTTCCAGGATCTCATCTGCTGTCAGCGCGGTATCGGGCAGCGCCTTTTGAATGGCGGTGAACGTGCCGGTCAGCAGACGGCGCTTTTTGCACAGGGTGCTGAAGTCAAAACTGCCGCCGTACTCAGCATTGCTCACAAAGGAAGACAGACCGGGTGCGGAATCATAGTCCAGGCGGTTAGGGTCACCGGCGATCAGCGCGGAGATGCTGTTCACATCATTGATCCACTTTTCCACCTTGGTCTTTTCAAAGCCTGCGGCCTTCAGTTCGGATGCCAGTTTCTGCTTGTCAGTTCTGTTCCAGCTTTCCCGGCTTGCTTTACCGACAGAGCCGCTGTCAATTTCAACGCCAAAGTGATTCAGCGATTTTGCTAATGCCGCTTTTTCATTATAGCCAAGCAGACCTTCATCGGTGATTTGTTTAGCTTCCCTGCTCTCTTTCCCCTCAACAGGAGGCCCGGTCTTGCTCTCCACGCGACTCTCACCGGCTGCGGCCTTGGCGCTTTCCAGCACCTCGCCAAATGCCGTTTCAGCCGCCGTGTCAGAGAATACGTTCATATCACCAAGACTGTCGCAGATGATCTCTTCGATAGCCTCTTCTACCGTCATGTCAGCACCGGCAAAAGCGGACGCGTAGGTCTGCGCTACTCTCTGCACATTGTTCCTACCGCCCAACCGCTTGCGGATATTCTCGGTAGCTGCCTTGATGTCAATCTCGCCCTTGGCGATCTGGTCATGGCCTGCCTCATGGCGCATCAGCTGGTCAGCGTCAAAGTCGCTGTGGTCAGCGCGGACAAAGGCTCTGTCACCGGTAATATAGGCACGGCATTCCTCGCCGTTAATGGTGAGGTTACCGCCGGTAAACAGGGTCAGCCGCAGACCGCGTTCCTTGGCAATGGCTCTGGCTTTGGTGGTTGCCTCGGTATCACCGCCGGTCACCACTCGGATGCGGTCATTGGATGCGCCGTTGCCGATGCCCAGAGATGCGGTGCTTACTTCTTCTCCAAGGCGGAGGTCAGCTGCTCTTGCATCTTTCGCAGGGAGTCGGGAGTCTTGCCCGATCTGATCTCGTCCTGCGCTTTCTTCCATGCGGGATACTTCTCCGCCGGGATACGCACGGTCATTCCGTTGGCCGCTTTCGCGTAGATGTACTTCTTCTCCACCGTTTACTCCTCCTTCGGTGTTCTGTCTGATTTCAGTATACGCCGTTCTGGGCGCTGTGGCAAGAGGCTGCACAGCGGTTCTTTTGGGCATCGCAGCCTGCACTTCCCGCTCCACCTGTGCCTCCGCCATCTCCATTGCCGCCTGCCGCAGCGTATCCACAGCAGATGCGTTGTCCTGCACCACGCGGCCCACATCCACATTGGACAGGGTCTTGCCCGCATCCAGCTTGCGTTGCATTTCGGTCGCGGTGCGGTAAGCATCGGTGTCCTGGTTCATTTGCAGGCCCTCTGCTACAAGCTCGGGAGCAACTTCCTGGTAAGTCTTGCCCACGGCTGCGGTGTTTGCTCGGTTGATCGCAGTTGCGCCGCCGCCCATAATGCCGCCGGACAGAGCGCCCATGCCCACGGACTTCCAGAAGTCATTCCACACGAACGCCGCCTCCGGGTCACCGGCCACCTTGTCAGCGCCAAAGTTCAGCAAATAGGCCACGCCCTCTTCGCCAGCCTCGGTGACAGCCTGCTTGAGGATGTTCATGAGGCCGACCTTGCCGCCGGTTTTGATGATGTCCATCAAATTGTCCAGAGGTACTTTCTCGGTCAGCGCCTCGATGCCACCGGACACCAGACCGCGGGTCAGCGCCTGCCCTGCGTTTACGCCTTGCTGCCCCAGTTCATAAGCCTTGCCTGCGGCAGCCTCCGCGCCCATCAGCGCCAGAGAAGCGCCGGGAACGATGACATTAAGAGGCAACTTAGAAAGGTTGCTGCCGATGCTCAGAGCGGTTTCGCCAAGGAATCGGCCTGCGCCAGAAGTTCCTTCCAGCGCCTCTTCTTGCAGCTTTTGTACGCCACCCATAAATTGCGCGGCGCGGCTGGTCATGTCAACGGCCTTATCGGGCGCGTTTTTAAACGCTTGCAGTTCCCGCTGCACGGCATCGTAGTTGGCCTGTGCCGCTTCGTATTCGGGGGAGCCGTAGCCAAATGCCCGCTCGGTCTGCATCAAATAAGTGTACGCCTCGGCCAGTTTGGTGTCCAGATCGGACTCCTCATAAGCATTCTGGTTCTTGATCGCCTGCTTGCCGGATTCGCCCAGATACTCGATAGACGCGTAAGGGGAAAGCATTACGCTCTGCACACCCTTGCCCACGCGGCTTTGCTCTGCGGGCAGGGTGTTAATATCCTTGCGGATCTCCGCCACTTTCTGTGCGCGGGCCTGCAGGGGTTGCTTATCGGTCTGTCTGGCATAGGCGGTGGAGGCTCTGGGGATTTCCAGAGCCTGTTCCTGCCGAGCCTTGGTGTCTGCCATCTCGGCGGCCGTCTGCATCAGTTTTGCGCGGGTGGCCATGTCCATCAGATTACTGCCGGTGCGGTTTGCGCTGCCGTACATACTGTCGGCCATGCGCTCATGAGAGGCCATCACGTTGCGGGCGTAATCGTTCTGCCTTTGCTGCACGGTTTGCTGCACAGCCTGCTCTGCCCGCTCAACAAAACCAGCGGCCTTGCCGTAATTCGCAGTAGGTGCAGCCTGCGCGGGTTTGGTTTGTTCTACCCGCTTAACCCATTCTTCCAGTTTGGAACCCATGTGTCCCCTCCTTAATCAGCAGGATATCTGCGTTTCAGAGCTTCGTACTCGTTTTTGGTGATTTGTTTGCCCTGGTATGCCTCTTCCAGAAGTTTGGCCATCTCCTGCGGGTCAACGCCGTTGTCCTTCATAAACTCCATACCGGCAGCAACGGTTTCAAACTCCACGCCAGTTCCATCATCGCCGGTCAAGCCGTACTGATTCTGCTGCTTTAACTGCGCGTCTACATGGTCATCATAAAAACCAAGATAGTTCTCGGTTTGGGTGGTGTTGTAACCATTTCGCACCAACCAGTCATAAGCCTCTGCGCGAGTGCCGAAACTGTACAGCGTGTCCAGAATGCTGGCTGGTTCAACGCCGCTGCCCTTTGCATACAACTTTGCCAGCGCATCCTGTCTGGCCAGTTCATCCTGCATGACATTGTAGTCCCATTGCTTCTGCGCCCAGTCGGCATCGTAGTTGAACTGCTTCTCCCAGTTCTGCTGCGCCAGAGCGTCCTGCGCCTGCTGATAGGCGAAAGAGTCTGCCCATTGCTGGTCTGCCACGCTGTCGCGGTATGCGCCGTAGTTGAAGTTGCGGTCATCAGACCACCGGCCATAGTCGGTGCTGTCCAGACCCATCAGCATATCCAGGTCGGCTCTGTCCATAGCGATGTTGTCCATGTACATGGAATAGGCCAGCTGCTGAAGTTCGGGAACTTTGTCGGCCAGCGCTGCCATGTAGTTGTTATAGGTCTGCTGTGCGGCAGACTGTGCGTAGGAGCTTGCCATGCCGCCTGTACGGGCAGAAACCTGTGCCAGGGTATCCTGCATGCCCCTCTGGCCGCCACGGGTGTAGGATTCCTTGTACTGCTGATACAGGGGGTCGGTGTCCTTGTTGTAGCTGAAGGGATCACGGCCAAGGATCGCGCCGGTCAGCGCATCGATCTGGCTCTGCCAGCGGGACACATACTTGCCCGCGTTGTTGTAGTCAAACTCGCCGTAGTCACCGCCGTCCATATTGTGAACGCCTTGCAGGCCGCTGCCGTCACCCACATACACCATGGTGGGGTTGTATTCGCTGCCGTCCACTCCGCCTGCGTAACCGTACTTGTTCATGCGGATATCCTCTGCCGCTTTGTGAGCAGCCTGCCGTTCCGCATCGGTGGTGGCGTTTGCGTAATCCTGCTTGTACTGTTGAATAAGGTTCCAGTCTTCATCGCTCATGTATGCGTTGTCCGCATTGGCCCAGCTGCCGCGGTTGGCTTCCACATAGCCGGGATCCAGGGGCGCTTGACCGCTGGTAACGCCTGCATAACCGGCGGGCAGCAGGGGGGTGTAGCTGCCATCGCCGTTGTCCTTCAAGGGACGGGCAACTACGTCAAGTTCCTGCTCTTTGACATCGTTCAGACCCATCCAGGGTTTCTTTACACTTGCCATTGTTTTGCCTCCTTTACTGTTTCTTCTGATCGAGCAGCTTCTGCATCTGCTCCAGGGTGAAATCCAGCTCTTCGTGCAGCTGGATGAGGTAATCGCACAGGTTCTTCACCGTGGCCTCAATGTTTGCCCGATCAAAAGCGGGCGGTCTGGTAGTTAGTGCCATTGCAGCTCCTTTCTCATGTAAAAAGAATAGCGCAGCAAACGCCGGGTTTTCGCCACCCAAAATGCATTTGCTGCGCCGTGTCGCAACGATTTTCCTTGTGTTTCGCGGTTATTCAGTTAATACTCGCTGCCGATGCCGAACTCGCGCACCAGGCTGCGGATGATAAACTTTCCCTCACCGCTCAGACGGATGCGAAAACTGTCGCACCGCTTGGGCATGATGGGGATTACCAGCGTCTTTGCGCCCTTGTCCCGGCTGGTGTACACACGCTTGAAGGGTTCGCCGTCACAGGACACATCCACTTGCAGCCATGCGTTTTCCTCCAGCAGTTCGCCGCGCAGCAGCAGTTTGCTGTAGCACTTGCGGTTGTGGAACACCTCGTCCATGCGGGTGGTGGTGGCGCTCCACGGGATGACTTCTTCTCCGTCATCGGGGTTCAGATGCATCAGTTTTCCGTTGCCAATGCAATACAGTTTCCCTTCGTCCGATGCGAAGTTCATGGCCTGGGTGTCATCTTCCTGCACCCACAGACCCTTGAGGGTGTCATAGACCCACAAACCCCACGCGCCGCTCTGGCGGTCTTTCATAGAGATGTAATACCGGCCCTCTGCCGTGCCTGCGGATGCCTCTTCAAACCGCCGCATACCAAACACATCCGATGCCAGATCGGGTGCGCCGCCGTTGTAGCGGTACACGCCGTCCCTGCCGTGGTAATACAGCACCTCGTTGATGTTCACAAGACTCTGTTCGCTGCCCTGCTTCACACCGGGGACATTGTACTCATACATGGTGTATTGGCTGGGGTACGCGCCAAGGATCTTGTACAGGCGGTTTTCCTTCCAAAACAACACGCTGTTGCCAAAGCCGCAGCAGCCGGTGAATGCACCCTCGCTGGCCACCGCTACGGCATAGGAGTCGGTATCCAGTCCATCGTAGGTGAAGAAGTTGGTAGGATCGCCCAGAGCGCTGGCGTAGATGGTGTCGCCCTCCGCACCCCACAGGCGGTTGTTGCTCTCGCACACCACCGTCAGTTCCGGGGTCTTTCGGCGGATGGTCACCGCGCCCGCCTCGGTTCCAACCTCCGGGAACAGGTCGGCATCAAACACCATGGTCTGCACCTCGCTGCCGTCATCCTGTTTCAGCGTTCCGATGGCGCGGATGTTGTAACTCTTGTTGTAGTCCGGGAAGGTGGTCATGCCCTCGATCTCGATGGTGTCACCCTCGCGGAAACCCATCTCCTCGATGGTTTTATAGGCTCCGTAGCTTGCGCCGGATGCCTCGCGCACTTCGTAGTCATAACCAAACTTTCCGGGGCGGTCATCGCCGTCCGCTACCACAGAAACTCCGTCGGCTCCCGGATTGCTGGGCGTAAAGTTGGCAAAGTAATAGCGCTTGGTCACCACCGCAAACTGTTTGGAAGTATCAAGGTCCAGCAGCACCTCGCCATCGACAACCACCTTGGAGATGATGGAACCCGCCGCAATGCTGCCGTTTTCTTCCTCGCCCGTGCTGATGACGATCTCGCCGGTTTCAGAGTTTACGCTGGCGGCAGCATGGGTGGTGATGACGGTGTTGTCATTTGTAATGGTCATTTCCTTGCCGCCGTTGCC
>CAJGCV010000053.1 GCA_904501915.1 uncultured Akkermansia sp.
CAGCAGGTAGATAAGGCGCATTCTCCACCGAAATGTGCTCAAATCTGAGTACAGGGGGGCTTCGAAAAAGCCTCTATTCGGAAAGCCTAGGATTTATCGGCACTTGCGTCTCTCAGAAAAAATCTTTGGGACACATGTGAAATTAAGCTGTATGATGCGCATTTTGCTTGCTATCGTCTGGGTGGTTCGCTAAAATAGATGAAATTTAAACATATTTTTACACGTATCCATATATACCATGAAAGCAAAATATCTGCTGCCATTGCTGGCATTGAGTGTGTCTGCTGCCCAGGCTGGCGAACGTGAATCTTTTGATTTTGGTTGGAAGTTCAAGTACTGCGGCTCGGGTTCTCCGGCTGAGGCAGGCGTACCTGTCAGTGCTGATTCCTACCAGGGTACCCACCCTGCTGCTCATGCGGTGGATGGTAATCTGATGACCCGCTGGTGTGCCAAGAACAGCGTGCCGGGGCATTATCTGACGATTTCGCCCGGCGTGAACAAAGCCGCGAAAATGGCTGTGGTGTACTGGGAACAGCGCAACAATCTTCTGCTGAATGTGGAGATTAATTATGGCGATTCCGTGGAGAAGAAGAGCTACCGCGTGGGGCATCAGGCTGCTACCTTTATCCATTTGAAAAATAAGCCGGTGATATCGATGCGGCTCATAGTGGAAGATTCTACCTCCACATGCTGGGCGAGCATTCGCGAGGTGATGTTCACCGGCGTTGATGGTGAGCCCTTGCAGCTGAAGCGTGGACTGCCGGCAGAATCTCACGCTGCTGTGGGCGCTGATGAAACTGGCTACAAGAGCGTTCAGCTGCCGCATGACTGGGCTATTGAGAGCCCATTCCTGATGAACGAACCCAATGAGACCGGTAAGCTGCCCTGGAACGGCTGGGGCTGGTATCGCAAGAACTTTGCCGTTCCGGCAGATTTCAGCCCGACAAAGGACCGCTATTATCTTGATTTCGATGGCGTGATGTCGAATCCCCAGGTATACGTGAATGGCAAGCTTGCCGGCAAATGGGCATACGGCTATAATTCATTCCGTGTGGACATTACTCCCTATCTGGAGGCAGGAAAGGACAATCTGGTGGCGGTGATGGCGAGCAACCTGCCGCTTTCTACCCGCTGGTATCCCGGTGCCGGTATATACCGCCACGTGTGGTTGGAAAAGACCGGTCCGGTGCACCTGGACCAGTGGCCTACCTATATCACCACCCCGGAAATCACGAAGGATTATGCTTTGGTGAAGGTACAGACCACTGTGACCAACACCAGCCACGAGGAGGCTGAGGTTACCGTGCTTCAGAAGGTAAACGGCTCTCAGGCCATGCCCACCACTATTACTCTGGAACCCGGCACCAGCGGCACGGTTGAGCAGGAACTTCGTCTGCCCAGCCCGCTGCTTTGGAGCTGTGAATCTCCGAACATGTATACCCTGCAAACCACGGTTCTACATGGCGACAAGGTGGCAGACACCAAGGAAAGCAAATTCGGCGTGCGCAGCATAGAGTGGAAGAAGGACGGTTTCTATCTGAATGGTGAAAAGGTGCGTCTTAAGGGCGTGTGTGAACACCATGACCTCGGTGCTCTCGGTGCGGCATTCCATGCCCGCGGCTATGAACGTAAGATTGAAATCCTGGAGGAGATGGGCTGCAACTCCATCCGTATGACCCACAATCCGCCTGCGCCCGAGGTGCTTGACCTCTGCGATAAGCACGGTATTCTCGTTATCGATGAGCTGTTCGATATCTGGAAGAACCAGAAGTATGACAAGGTGAATGGCTACCATCTGTACTGGCCGGAATGGTGGCAGAAGGATGTGCACAATTTCATGAAGCGCGACCGCAACCACCCCAGCATCATTGCATGGAGCGGCGGCAATGAAATACCTGAACAAGGTAACAGTGATATCAAGGCTCACCGCAGAAACCTGGAGCTTGCCACCGGGCTGCGCGATGAGATTCGCAAGTATGATACCACGAGACCTTATACCGTGGGCTGTAACGATCTCCGTGCCTGGCAGAATGGCTTCTCTGATACCATGGATGTGTACGGCTTCAACTACAAGCCGCATCTTTATGCACAATTCCGCAAAGTGCATACCAAGCAGCCTTACATTGCGTCTGAAACATGCAGTTGTGTTTCAACCCGCGATACCTACTTCTTCCCGATGAACTGGGATGTGCACAGCGGCGCCCGCTATTTCCAGGTGAGCAGCTATGCGCTTTCCTCCACTGGCTGGGGTTCCTGCCCGGATATCGAGATGCACGCCCACACCATGGCTCCCGACCTGGCCGGTGAGTATGTGTGGACCGGTTTCGACTATATCGGCGAGCCTACGCCCTACAACCAGGATGCCTCCAATATCGGCAATTTCATCGGCGCCAGTGAGGCTGAGAAGAAGGCCGCCATGGAGCAGCTGAAGGCTATGGGCAATAAGGCACCGAGCCGCAGCTCCTACTTCGGCCTGATTGACCTTGCCGGTTTCCCGAAGGATATATACTATCTCTACCAGAGCCAGTGGAATCCGGAGAAGAAGATGGCCCATATCCTGCCGCATTGGAACTGGGCTGGCCGCGAAGGGCAGAAGACTCCGGTGATGGTGTTCACCAGTGGCGATGAAGCAGAACTCTTTGTGAATGGCAAGAGCCAGGGCGTGCGCCGCCGTGGTGAGGGCCCCACCTTTACCCAGAAGGATAAGAGCCTGGTGGTGAGCAAGAATCAGTACCGCTTCACCTGGGAGGACGTGGTGTACGAGCCTGGTACCGTGGAAGTTGTCGTCAAGAAGGACGGTCAGCCCTGGGCCTCCGCCAAGCGCGTGACTACCGGTGAATCTGCCTCTGTAACCGCCAAGGTGGACCGCAGCACTATTCTGGGCGATGCCCGGGATATTGCCCACGTGGAGCTGGCCCTTACTGATGCCAGCGGCAATGTGGTGCCTACAGACTGCCGCAAGGTAAGCTTCAGCATTGAAGGCCCCGCTGTGCTGGCCGGTTTCTGCAATGGCAACCCCATTGACCACACCAGCCTGCAGGACCCGGACCAGAAGTTCTTCAACGGCCGTATCCTGGCTGTGGTGCGTGGCAAGCGCGGTGAAAGCGGCACGGCCACCGTCACCGTGAAGGCCGAAGGCCTCCCGGAAATCAAGGTGCCGGTGGAAATTATGGCACCGACTCCCGAGCAGCTCGAGAAGTAAAACTCTTTTAAAGGCCGGTCAGCGTATGCTGGCCGGCTTTTTTGTGCAGCGCAGCCCGAAATACAGACCGCAGAGGGCGAGCAGGGTATAGAGGGAGGCAAGGCATAAATCCGGCATGGGGAGGCGCAGGCTCATGCCCGCGGCCCAGGCCAGCAGGCCTCCGCCGATGAAGCCGACTCCCTGCGCCAGCCCGGAGAGTGCAATGGTGCCTGCTTCATCCGGCTCGGTGGTGGCAATGAGGGTCATGCCGATGGCAAAGATGCTGCCCATACCGAACCCGAGCAGCGGGGCAAAGAGCCCCCATAGAGAAAGCGGGGCTGTAAGCAAGCCCCAGCAGGCGACAACGGCTGCCAGCGTGGCAATCGTCATCAGTCTCCCCATACTGCCCAGCTTTCGGGTGAGCACTCCCGCGGCGAGGGCAAATGGAATCTGGCAGATGGTGGCGAGTGCCAGTACGAATCCGGCTTCATCTGCTGCAAGACCGCGCCGGCGCAGAAGCGCTGACAACCAGACTATGAGCAGCCATGCGCTGGCCACACGGAAGAGGTAGTACAGAGTAACCATGATGGCGGAGTGCTTGCGCAGCAGGGGCAGAATGGGGGCGTTCAGTGTTTGCTGCTGCGTGTGGATGTTCCTGCTGCGCAGCACCAGTTCGCTCCATAAGGCACATGCTACCAGCAGAGGAAGCCCCCAGAAGAGTAGTCCGGGCTGCCAGCCGCCCAGCCAGTGAGCTACCGGGTTGGCTGCGCCAGAGCCTATGGCTGTACCCAGGCTTACACAGGCAGTGTAGGCGCTCATGAGCGCGGGCAGGTGCGATTTTTCTACCTGCTTGACCACCCCCAGGATGATGGAGCCCGCTATACCCAGCCCCATACCGATGATGATGGTGCCGCCGAAGAGCCCGGGAATGCCGCCGTAGCTGCGCCAGACGACACCTCCCACCGCTGCCAGCATGGCGTAGATGATGAGGAAGCCCGGTCTTATCCATGCCACCAGCCGTGCACCCAGCGGGGCTGCAATGCCCAGCGCCATGACGGGCAGCAGACCGAACAGCCCGCTGCTGCTGATGCCCAGCCCCAGATCGCGCATGAGCGAAACCAGCAGCGGGTCCGCTGCCGAGAAGGCCATGCGCAGATTGATGCTGACCAGCAGAAATATGATGATGAAGTGCGCGCCCGCGCTTGCCTGTTGCCCTGTTTTCACGTCGGGCCTCAGTATACAGTGGATAAAGGCGGCAATAAATCTATATCTCTACCCGTTCAGAGATTGAGAAGCAGGTTAATCTGAAGAAAGGAGAGAGGGGCTGCCCATCATAGCTTCTGCAACGTTGTGTTGTCGCAATATTGTAGCACATAGGGTTGTCCGTTATGCATGGGTGCATGCTTATCATCAAACTTAACCTTGTTGTTGCGGAAGGTTAACCCTTCAGTGGAAATGGCATAAATAAGAGGTACCCGGTGAGTCAGGAAGGTGTTGCCTTCGATGCGTATATTGCGGTGGTAACGTTCAGCTTGCTCCTGGGGCTGTTTGACCATGGGGTAGATGGAGATGATTCCCTCTGTGAACTGGTAACGTTGAATCAGGTTGTGGTCGAACGTGTTGTTGAGAATCTGCACATCGAGACAGCGTCCGCTTTCGTACCAGCCCTGGGCATCTCCGGCCAGCAGGATTGCAGAGCCGCTTGAACCAATGAATCGGCATTTCTTTACCAGGACTGGTTGAGGTGTGGTGAACAGGGCTCCTCGTGCCCGGTTGTGGCGTACGGTGCAATTTACGAACTTAACAGAAGGATACCAGTCTGCATTCTCTACCGCGTCCCCTTCGCCAATGCCCGGAGGTAAGGGGGACTTCAGGGTCAGACGCAGGTGGCGTTCATCCATCCATTCAACATCTGCTGCTTCTACCAGTTGTGGATGATTTTCCAGTGTCTTTCCCTTGATGAACTGCAGACGCTCGCCTTTTGCAAAAACTTCGAACCCAACGGCCTGCTCGTGCATATAACGCACGATGATTTCTGTAGGACTTATCTCTTTTTCAATTTGCAGACACGTGGAATGCACGTTAATGGCGTCATCCATCATCCCTTCATACAATGCCCCGTTCACAGATATGTTTCCGGCGCAGTTGGAGAAGTGCGTCGCATCGGCAGAGACTGTGTATAGCCGTCCCGGCGCACAGATGCAACCGCCCCCATTGATTTGGATGTCACGGCAGCGCTGGGCAATGAGCGCCATGCCCTGGCTGTCCTGAAATACAACATTGTTCAGCCTTACGCCGTGTGCATGATACAGAACCATGGCGGGACAGGGGCGGCCGTAGTGCCTCAGCACCAGCACCTGGCCTTGTTTTAATCCGTGGGCGGAGGCATCCTGGTGAAAGCGCACGCGCTTTTCATCCACTCGTTCGCACAGTCCCGACCAGCCGATATCCCCCGGCTTGCCTGTGGCTACCATGCGACCGTCTGCTTCGAATGCCAGCACTGCCTGTACATGGCGCGGAATACCATCACCCATCAGGTAGTACCTGCCGTCTTTGACCTGCCATTTGAATTTCGGAGCAAACTCAAGCGTGGTCTTTCCGTTCGCTATTTCCACAATTCTTCCCTCGTTATAATAGGGTGCATCGTGGCGAATGGTGATGTTATTGAGCTCCACCTTTTCACAATCCATGAGGAGGATTGGCTGCATGGCCCCATGGAATACGAACGTGGAACCGTTACCATTGATTTTCAGGTTTTTCAGTGCCGCAATAGGAAGACCGACGGGGAGGGTATCCTGCTGGTCGTGGTTGGAGATGTACAGGCTCATGCACAAGGCATTCTCCGGGTAGAAGTGATACTCCGCCTTCGGCAGTTCAATGGTTACAGCGCTACCACTTCTGCAGTGCCGCATAGCATAGCTGATCAAATTGAGAACCTCTGAGCCGGATTCACGCGCATGAGTAGGGGTGGCCTTGCCTCCTGCTCCTGCCTTACCCCGCAGGACGACCTTCTTTTTCTTCTTGTCTTCTGTCTTGGAGGATTTGCATGGCTCCCATTTAAGTGATTGCCAGTTAGTGTTTTCTGCTGTTTCGCTTACCAGATATACGTGCGTGCCATTGGGGTGCACTTCGAAGGATTCGTCCTCACCTCCGTTCCAGAGTTCCTTGCTTCCATCCAGTACCCGGAATGGAGCACCTGCGCCGCTGGGAGTTTGTCCCGTCAGTTTCATGTTCTCTGGAACCTCCAGCTGTATCATTCTGCGCCCGGAACGGAAAAAATCAGCCTCAGAAACGGTGGTGGCTGCATTTGCCCACACGGAGGCGGCCATGAACGTCAGTATCATAAGAAATCTTTTCATAAATTCCAGTACCTGCTTTCTGGTAGGATAATGATTTGATGTCCCCTTGTCAAGGAACTTCGGCGACTACCTGCACTGTCTTGTACACGCGCGTGTGAAAATAAGGCTGGTAATGTGATTGGAATTGTGGTATTGTCGCGGCGCTATGTTATCAGATCGCACCAAGGCAGGTATTCAGCGTGCGCCGCATCGTAGCCTGATGCGTGCCACAGGCATGACGGATGAGGACATCAAGAAGCCGTTCATTGCTATTTGCAACTCTTTCAACGAAGTGATTCCCGGCCATGTGCACCTCAATAAGGTGGCCGAGCTTATCAAGGACGAGGTGCGTAAGGCAGGTGGCACGCCTATCGAGTTCAACCTCATCGGCGTGTGCGATGGCATTGCCATGGCCCACCACGGCATGAAGTTTTCCCTGGCCAGCCGTGAGCTGATTGCCGACAGCGTGGAGACGATGCTTTCTGCGCATGCGTTTGATGCCTGCATCTGCATCCCGAACTGCGACAAGATTGTGCCTGGTATGGTGATGGGTGCGCTGCGTTGCAATATCCCGACTATTTTCTGCAGTGGTGGCCCCATGGCCGTGGGCAAGGGGCGCAATGGCGAAGACCTCGACCTCAACAGCGTGTTCGAGGCTGTGGCTGCCTGCACCGCCGGCAAGATTACCGAGGATGAGCTGCACTATGTGGAATGTCATGCCTGCCCGAGTGCCGGTTCCTGCAGCGGCATGTTCACCGCCAATTCCATGAACTGCCTGTGCGAGGTGCTGGGACTGGCTCTGCCGGGTAACGGCACGCTGCTGGCCCTTTCCGAGGAACGTAAGGAATTCTGGCGTGCCGCAGCCCGCCGTGCTGTGGAGATGGCAAAGCAGGGCGGCCCGCTGCCCCGCGAGCTCATCACCGAAGCCGCCATTGACAACGTGTTCACCTGCGATATGGCCATGGGTGGTTCTTCCAACACCGTGCTGCATACGCTGGCCTTTGCCGCAGAAGCCGGGTTTGAATACGACCTGAAGCGCATCGATGAGATTTCCAAGCGCACCCCGAACATCTGCAAGGTAGCCCCCAGCTCCCGCTACCACATGCACGACGTGCTGCGCGCCGGTGGCATTATGACCATTCTGGCAGAAATCAACAAGATTCCCGGAGCGCTCAACACCAACGTGCCCACCGTGAGCGGCAAGACCCTCGGTGAGCAGATTGAGGGCCTTTCCACCCAGGACCCCGCCGTCATCCGCACGCTGGACAACGCCTACTCCAAGGATGGCGGTCTGGCCGTGCTCTTCGGCAACCTGGCAGAGCAGGGCGCTATTGTGAAGAAAGCCGGCGTGCTGCCCGAAATGATGGTGCACCGCGGGCCAGCAGTGATTTTTGAGAGTCAGGAAGACGCCTGCGCCGGCATCCTTGCCGATAAGGTGAAGCCTGGTGATGTGGTAGTTATCCGCAACGAAGGCCCCAAAGGCGGTCCCGGTATGCAGGAAATGCTTGCCCCCACCAGCTACATCATGGGCAAGGGGCTGGGCAACTGCGTGGCTCTCATTACCGATGGCCGGTTCTCCGGTGCCACCCACGGCGCCTGCATCGGTCACGTGTCCCCCGAGGCGGCCGAAGGCGGTCTCATCGGACTCCTGAAGGATGGCGATATCATCTCCATCGATATTCCTGCCCGCAGCATGAATGTCGAACTGAGCGACGAAGAAATCGCCGCCCGCCGCGCTGTGTGGCAGCCCACCATGCAGGAAATCCCAAGCAAATGGCTCAAGCGTTACCGCAAGCTGGCCACCAATGCCAGCAAGGGCGCTGTCCTGGCCTGATTGATACCACCCAATACTGAAAACCATGAGTGATACCAAACAAAACTTCATCGTCAAGTACTTCTCCGAATTCGGAGTGCTTCGCGAGTGTGGCAAGAACTTCTGGCTCACGAACTTCATCCAGTTCTTCGATGGCCTGTCGTACTTCACGCTCATTATCGTGTTCTCCCTGTTCCTGAACAAGTACTGCGGTTTCCGCGATGCGGACGCCCCGTACTGGGTGGGCATGTATACGCTCTTCATTTCGCTGTTCGTGTTCGCAGTGGGCACTATCTGCGACATTATCGGCCTGCGCCGCACCTACCTTATCGGCTTTGCCCTGCTTATCGGCGGGCGTCTGATTCTGGGTATGGGTACGGACTTCGGCACCGAGGTGTTGCAGCTCAGCCAGGATTCCTCCCGCTACTTCGTGATGGCCGGTATCGGTATCATGTCCTTCGGCACGGCGTTCATGAGCCCCTGCATCACGACCTCCATCCGCCGTTTCACCACGCTGCGCTCCCGCCCGACCGGGTTCAATTTCTACTACCTGTTCATGAATGTGGGCGCTCTGCTGGCCGGCTTTGCCATCGTGGACCCGCTGCTCAAGTGGCAGGGCGATATCGACGGCCTGCTGTGGGTCATCAACTTCGGTACAGCCTGCAACTGCATAGCCTTCGTCTTCACCCGCTTCATTGACGAGGACTTCTTCGCTGTGCCGGAGGAGCGCATTGTCAAGACCGCCAAGTCTGCCCAGCGTCCGCTGCAGCTCATCGGACAGGTGGCCCGCGAGCGCGCTTTCCAGAAGCTTATCGTGTTCCTGGTGCTCACCCTGGGTGTGCGTCTGGTGTTCACACTGCAGTTCCTGGTCATGCCGCAGTACTACCTGCGCACCATCGGCGATGACTTCAAACTGGGCTTCATGAACTCGCTCAATCCCTTTGTGATTATTACGGGGCTTATCCTCATCATCCCGATTCTCAACAAGTTCTCCACGGTGAAGCTCATGATTACCGGTATGAGCATCTCTGCCTGCTCGCTGCTGCTCATGGCTGTGCCGCCGCAGACTTACTTCATCATCCCCGGTATCGAGACCATCGGCCAGGCCTACTTTGTGGCTATTTTCCTGCAGATTCTCATCTTTGCCTTTGGTGAGCTGCTGTTCAGCCCCCGTTTCTCCGAATATGTGGCCCGCGTAGCCCCCAAGGACAAGGTGGCTTCCTACATGTCACTTTCTGCTCTGCCCATGTTCATTGCCAAGCCGATTAACGGCGTGGTGGGTGGCCTGCTGGTTTCCTACCTGTGCTTTGACGGCATTGCCGCCAAGATGGATACCGGCCACATCGGCTTCTGGGATTCCCCCGAGTTCATGTGGACCATTTACCTCATCATGGCTCTCATTTCCCCGCTGGCCATTATCCTGACCAAGGACAGCTTCGTTTCCGATAACCCCGAGGAAACCACCGCCAAGGACAGCTCTGCTGATGAAGTGGAGAAGGATGAGGAAGAAAATACCGTAACCGCTAACGCCTGATTTTTACACACCATGTCTGAACAAACCGAACACAAGACAGAGTGGCTCCCCATCATCAAGGATATGTGCATCCTGGTGTGCATCATGGGTGCCCTGGGCTATGCCTGCAACCTGGCCATGAAGCCCTTTGAATCCGTGCAGGTGACTGACTCGCTCGTCTCCCTCATCCGCAAGGGCGGCGTGCAGGACGGCAAGGATGATATCTTCCTCAAGGAATTTGCCGAGGGGTGCGAGAAACACAAGGATTTCGTGAATACCCCGGACAGCACCGGCCGCACCCCGCTTATGTGGGCTGTGTACACGAACTTCAACAACCCGCAGCTCTCCCTCGCCAAGGATGCCGACCGCGCATACTACGTGCAGGAGCTCCTCAATGCCCCCGGCGTGAATATCCACGCCAAGGACCAGGACGGCTTCACCGCCCTCCACTGGGCTGCCTGGAGCGGCATGCCTCACTCGGTTGCCATGCTCGTCAACGCCGGGCTGGATATCAACGAGAAGGAAGCCAACGGCTACACCCCGCTCATGCTGGCCGCCATGCGTGGTGATGATGTCGTGGTGAAGGCGCTGCTGCAGCTGGGGGCGGATACCGCCGCCGTGAACGCCGACAGCAAGACTGCTGCTCAGCTCGCTGATGAAAAAGGTGCTGCTTACGACAAGCGCCAGTCCAAGGTGTACACGCTCATTTATTCTGATGAGCGCTCCAAAGCCTACCACTCCACTCAGCAGATGCTGAAGACGGGCGTGGCTGCTGCCTCCATTGACCAGGTGCTGGCAGAAACCGAGGCTCTGGTGAAAGCCGCCAAGGACAAAGCTGCTCCCCCCGCAGAGGAGGAGTAAACACATCCGCAGAACTATTCAGATGATGCAGGGAGGGAGTTCATGAGAGCTCCCTCCCTTGTTGCAGATAGTGCAGAAAAAATCTCCTTACTGCACTTTTGTGTTATGTAAACGGGATGGAAATGTGCTATTATAGGCAAGGAGAGATGCGATGAAGACACCGGAACAGACAGATAACGCTAAAATCGGCCGTTCGGATGATTGCCTGCGCTTGTTCAAGCAGGCGGCGGCTCTGTTGCTTGCTGTTGCTGCATTGGTATGCGTTCTCATTGCCGGTGTGATGTATTCTGATATTGCGCAGAGCCTGAGCAGTGAGCCCGTATATGAAGCAACGCCGGAGCAGGTGGACCCGGCGCTGGCGGGCAAGTTGGTCAAGATGCGCGTCACTGAACTGGTTGCAGAAGGCGGACCGGTGGTGGATGAAACATTCGGGTTGAGAGAGGAGAATACCATAGCCCTGAGACGTTGGTACTTGCCGGAATGCTCTCAGGGGCGGCTGCGGGTGCATTATAAGGAACTTCATGGTATTCGAAAGGCTTTGATTCTTGCTTCTGATGTGAAAGCAGGTGCCTACACGCTCCGCGCGCCGGATCGTTTCTGGGAAGACCTGGGCGGGGAATTCCTCAATCCCGATGAAATGACCCTCCCGGCTGCATGGGAGGGGCGCGTGGTGTCCCGCGCGGCGCATGGTATCACCCTGCGCACAGATGATACCTCCAACCTTGCAACTCAATACGCAGAGTTCCGATATATGCGGATTCCGTCACCTTGGCGTGGGGTGCGCCACATGGTAGGACGCCAGCAAGGCAACGTGCTGGACCTCACAGGTGAGGGATGCGGACTTATTCGCGGGGAGGAGCTGTATCAGCAATGGTTTCGGATGCGCCCAGCCACGGGGCTGCTGTTCATGCCGTTCTGGGAATACTGTTTCTACATTCTTTGTTTACAGGGAGCGATAACACTGTGCCTGCTTCCGGGCGTGCTGATGATGAAGAAATGGGGATGGGTGCGGGCAACTTGCTTTTCCTTCTTTTTGGGAACGCTGCTCAGTGCATTGGCGGCTGGTGCGTTCTTGCTTCTTCCCTACTCGGAGTGTAACTGGATAACCTGGACATATACCTTGGTTCCCGGTTTGATTGCCCTCGTTCTGCTCTGTCTCACGAGCAGGGTGAGGCGCGAACATAGGGGGAGAAGCAGCATGATTAGCCACCTGTAATAAGTACATATTTCCATTACCATGAATCTGAGATTTTTTGTCCGTTCTGCGTTTGTTGCCTTGTCATCAGCCGCTCCGCTTGTTGCCGCAGTGGCGCACCAGCCGGGGCCTGACCACGTATCAGCTGCTCCTGCTGTGGCTTTAGATTCGGCATTTCATGAGGCCGTGCTCAAGTGTTTTCGTTCCTACCGCTATGATGATTCTGCCATGCGTGAGCTACTGCGCCAGGGGGCAGATATCAATGCTGTGGATGCTGAGGGGAACAATGCACTGATGCTGCTCATCAAAGCCGCAGATGGCCATAGCGAATACCGAATCGAAAAGGAGCTTTTTGAGTTCCTTCGAGATGCCGGGATTGACCTGCATGCCCGCAATAAGGCTGGCTTGAATGCCGCAGAGTTGAATTGCTGCCTGTATCGTCCCTACAAGTTTCTGGAAACGGAATTCGAACAAGCCGGCGTTCCGGTAAGCCCGGGGGCACAGCTCTCTGCTGCTGCAGCGGTGAGCAATGTAGCAGAGGTAGAGCGATTGTTGCAGTCCGGGGCAGACCCGAATTTCAACCGAGCCTGTGCTCTGTCTAAATGCATGGGGATTATAACAGACGGTCCCAAAAAGAACGAGGTCATCATCGCGGCTCTGCTGCTGCAAGCCGGTGCCGACCCGAACCAGGGGGGAGATTCCCTGATGACGCGCGCGGTGCTCAGTGACTATTCTGAAGAATTGGTGCCGCTGCTCTTGCAGCACGGGTTCCGTGTGCGGGATTTCGATGCGGAAACTACCGGCCAGTGGATAGAGCATCTGCTGGTGCATCGTTCCCCTGCTAAGGTAGAAATCGTTAATCTGCTCATCTGCCACGGTGCGGTGCTGAACGATGAAAATTGGTACACCCCCTACTTCTGTGATTTGGTCACAGATGGCAACGGTAGCTATCAGGATATGCAGCTTGCTCGCCATCTTATCGAGCTGGGACTGGATGCCACTCGCAAGAACGAGGACGGCAAAACCGCCTGTATGCTGGCGCGGGAAAAGAAACTCGGCCTGGGTATTCAGCAGATTCTAGGGAATCCGCAGGCCGTGCTGGCAGAGCACCGTAAAAAGGCGCAAGACGTGGACGAATCCGGGCGCACACAACTGATGCTGGCCGTGGCAGACCCGCACCTGTCTGCCATTGAGGTATACAAATGTCTCCGCGCCGGGGTGGATGTGCATGCGCGTGATGCGCAGGGGCGCACCGCCCTTTTCTACATCAACTCCTTCTGCCCGCAGAAAGACCTGAAAGCGAAGCTGCTCATTGAAGCCGGAGCCGATGTAAACGCCCGCGACGCACAGGGGCTTACCCCTCTGCTGGCGCTGCCGTATGTGCATGACCTCCCGATACCGCAGCAGCATTCCTGCGCACCCATCATCCGCCTGCTGGCAGAGTCCGGGGCAGATCTGAATGCCTGCAATAAGGATGGCTACACGCGCATAGAGCTCATGCTGCGCCGCGGGAATCTGAGCCTGATGGATTGGGAAAGCGTGATGCTGCTCCAGAAGCTTGGCTGCTCTCCCCGCCCCGAAAGATTGAATAAATAAGCCAGCCCATGCCCCCCATTCCCCGAATCCTTGCCACCACAGCCCTGTGCCTTGCGGCGCTGGGGCTGAGTTGCTGCTTTCAGCCTTCCTGTTTGGATGCAGAATCCCCAGGTTCCGCCCTTTCCGCCGTCAAGCTTTTACCTTTGGCACAAAAGGCATTAGAAAAGACTTTATCAGGAGAATTAGTTCCTAATGAGTCATACGAGGAGGACATTTCGGGGTATCTGCAAAATTCTTCCGCTGAAACACGGTATATCATGAGAGTCTTAACAAACAACAAGTGTGATTTAGGCGACGGTCACAGTATTTTGCGCACAGGAATCCTGCCAGGTTTATGCAGAGACCTCAATGCGCTACTCAAGCAAGAGACTCCGTCTTCAGAGCTTTTAGACCATGCTGTGTGGATGGCTTCCAAATTAGAATTGCATAACCTGATTACCTTTTTGGTTAATCTAGGAGCTCCGTCCAATAAATATAAACTGGGTGAATGATTGTTGGGCGCGCGTCCCCCCCGCAAGACCAGGACGTCCCCAAAGCTGGGCAAAAATGAGCCCGGCTCCAGTCCACCGCTTGCAGTTTGTCTCGGCGAAGCCATGTCGGAGACGCCTTCGTCACCGCAGGCTGCTGCATGTGATATCCCCCCCTATATGCGGTATTCGATTCCCTGAGGTAGATAGAGTTATGTTTTAATGTAAGCCGTGGTACGTGATGCTCCGATTTTTCGAATTTCCCCGTTATCAAGCATCTGTTTCAAGGTGCGTTCGATCAGGGAAACGCTGATATCCGGACAAGCGGCCATGATATCGGCCTTGCGGATTTTACCCGGTTTTTGTTCAAACATCATTCTGATGCGTTCCATCTTATTAAGTTTTGCTGAGGTAACATGCTCCGCCCGGCGCTCAAACTCGCGATAAGCTTTGAGGATGATACCCAGCTGATATTGTAAGAATGGGAGATAGTTATGATTCCCCACATCCCAGCCGGTGCTGCTCTCTTGTAGTGTTTCGTAATAGGTCTGCTTGTTTTCTTCAATCAATTTCTCCAGGCTGATATATTTACCCACAATATAGCCATGCTGATAAAGCAGCATAAGCGTGAGCAGTCGGCTCATACGCCCATTGCCGTCATTGAACGGGTGA
>CAJGCV010000054.1 GCA_904501915.1 uncultured Akkermansia sp.
CGAACGCATGGCATTCAGGCACAGGCGGTCAATCTCCTCGTTTATGGCGCTATCCTTCTCGATGTAAGTATCCGTGCTGGCAATGTAAGCCTCCGGCTGGTAATAGTCGAAGTAGGAGACAAAATACTCCACCGCATTGTGCGGAAAGAACGCTTTCAGTTCGGAATACAACTGGGCAGCCAATGTCTTGTTATGGCTGAGCACCAGCACCGGCCTGTCCTGCGCGGCAATGAGGTTGGCCATGGTAAAAGTCTTACCGGAGCCGGTAACACCCAGCAGACACTGGTGCCGGTTGCCCGCCTGAAGCGATTTGAGAAGCTTGGCAATCGCCTGCTCCTGGTCACCCGAGGGCTTGTAATCTGTTACCAGCTGAAATAACGACATGGTCTGCGGCACTCACCCTACCCCACTTCTCACACCAAGTCAAGCAAAAGGCGAAACGGATTTTTCAACAAAAAAACTTTCTGATACTGAACACACAAATCCCGCAAGTTGCGCCGGACTCAGCTCCGAATCCAGTCCGCCTTGCGGGATTATAGTTTTGTTTCAGGGAACTAATCTGCTGCAATCATTTCTTTTCCACAGTAATCACACCGTTCGAAATGCGGTCATTCCCCATATCAAAGGTAACCAAAAGTCTGGGATTCTTCAGCGCTGAAGGCACGTTGAGCGTATATGTATTATTGCTGCTCTTGTGCCCCGTGGTACCCACATGGCGATCTTCTGCCACCTTATTTTTTCCATCATACAATTCGACCGCAGTTATCTTAGCTGCATGATTACCGCTGGTATATGTGAACGTCACACTATAAGTACCAGCAGATTTCATAGGAATATCACCAGCAACTTCCACAGGTGTGGTATCACTGGGAATAACATCCGGGCTCCAGCCTTCAGCCAACGTCAGTTCCTTGATCCAGAGACGGCGGGCATCTTTGGCAGATTGACCAAGCAAAGTATCAGGATCAATTTCTTCGAGCTGATCAATCATTTTCTTGAGTTCAGCCTTGCGAGCTAACCCACCATGGCGACGCAGCAGACCTATGCAGATGCAGCAAGCCTGCTGCTGCTGGTCCTTAGTCAGGTTAGGGTTCTTCAAAAGCTGTTTCATATCAGCCAGAGATGCCTCCCAATCCTTAGTATCTGCAACCCCCACGGCTACATCATACAGATTCATCGTCGCTATGCGACGCATTCCTGTCTTGTCGTCAGGGTCAGCATTCTGAATCCGGCGTCCTACGTCCTGCGGTTTGCGCAAGCCAGGAATCAACGAAGCCTGCCCCAACAGACGCGCCTGCTCCAAACCACTGGCTGCATCCGCCTTGCTCAAAAGCCCGACCTGTTTGTCAATGGATTCCATAACTTTTTTAACACGGCGCGCAAATGCCTTTGGTTTCTTGCATTCCTCAAACTTGACGCACAAATCTGCCAAACGGTATCCAGTCTTGTCGTAAAAGAGAAAAGCGGGGTAGGAATCAGGGAAACTGAGGTCTATCTTCCCAAATCGTTCGGAGTTAGCTTCATGATCTTCCTTGCTGCTGACATTAGGTACACCCAGCTGCAGCACCACTGCGTCGCCCAGTGCTTTCTTGACAGATTCGTTTTTCAGCATATTCAAAGCAGTCTTCTTGCTGTACTTATCCCATCCGTCCGCATATGTGACAATGACGATACCGTCCTTGCCTGCTTTGGCTTTTGCTTCTTCCATGGTTTCTGCTTTCTGGAAGGCAGATGCAGTATATGCCATCAGGGACAGAGTAATGAAAGGTAAAACTTTATTCATTTTCGTGTAAAAAGGGTTAAATTGAAATTATGCGGCCTGGTTGCCGTAGACATATACACCATTCAGGTGGAAGAACTCAGGGCCACCCTCGCGCACAATGCGCACATATTTGGCCACAGGTTTCTTACCCCCCAGATCAGTGCGCATGATACGCTGCGTACAGGGACCGAAATCATGCACATCCGTCCAATCCGTGCCATTTTCAGACACCTGCACTTTCATATTATTGCAGCGGTGCAGATTACCGGGAATAGCCACCACAACAACACCCGTAACCTCAACCTGGCGGGGAAGCTCCACGGCGATATAGGCATCCTTATCTTTGTCTGTATGGAACGAACCACCCTGCGGAGTCAACAGCCCGGCATGTTCCTGCACCTTATCCCACTGAGAGGTGGAACTCGTCCACACCATACCACCCTCAGATGCCAATTTGCCGGGATAGGGCTCGAACTCCGGTATGGAAACGCTATCCTTGGACTTGTATCCGGAATCTTGAACCATCCTGGCAATGGACTGGAACGACGCCAGGTCTCGATTCTTCTCTGCAGCCAGTATTGCCGGCGTAAGCAACTTCACACGGTCCTCGGCACTCATCTTACCACTACCCTTGCCCACACCGGCAAGTATAGCCTGCATCAGCTTAGCGTTACCAGCTTTGTCAAGCCTGGAGCCGATGGTATTACCCCAGTTCAGGATTGCAGGGGCATATGCGCTATTCGATACAGTACTACCCAGCACATCTGAGAAGTACTCACAAATCTTGCTTACATCATTATTCCCGCCCAGCAAAGCAAGCTGCTTGTCGCCCAGCTCCTCAATACGCCAGCGGTCAGGCCCCATTACCTTCACGTTTTTCCAGAACTTCTTGAAAGCTTTCTCCAACTGCTTGGGTTTCAGATTCTTGGCCAGACCTGCCGCCAGGCCTTTATTCATGTGCTCAGAAGCAAGTTCCGGATACAACGGCACAAGGTATTCACACACTGTGTCATTGAGCTGATTCCAAAGCGCGGCCGTATCCCCGGTTGTTTTCTCGAGCATCTGGCACCACTCTCGGGTAGAAATATAGTTACGCGGCTGTACTCTGGCGGCCTGTTCAAAACAGAATGCAGCCTCTTCCACCTTGCCGGTAGAAGCTTTTACACCACCCAACACACGCCAGGCATTCGATTTCAGCGTATCCTTCGCACGGCCATCAGAGAACAATTCCGTCGCAGCGTGCAATGAGGAATACGTATACACATTCTGGAACACCTGCCAATGCAGTCCACGCTGCCAGCTCAAGGAATACGCCGGAGTCCAGGTATCGCCCACCAGTACAATGAACGCGCAATGCCCGGGCTCACCAGAGGTCATGGCCGGCACGCCATTTGCCAGAGCCGCAAATGCACCAAAGTGAGACAAACTACCGCACACACCGCCAATGTAGTAGGTCATAGCCTGACGGTTCTCACCCAGCGAGCTTTCAAATGGAGCGTAATAAAGCGGACCATGGATACTATCGCCGTAAATATTGTTAAGGCGGTAAGCGCAGCGCCAGCAGGAACCGGAATAGCGGTCAACCGGCAGGTGGAAATTATCCAACGCCCACTGAAGACTTTCCACGGAACCGTAGGCATTATCACCCTTGCAACCGCATACCATACGGCGCTGCCACATGGGCAATGTATCAAACACCGTATTAAGGCGGTCATTTTTCCACGCTTTTATGTAAAAATTGGCACGTTCTACAGCGTCCTGCTGGTTCCAGTTCGACCTGGCATACTCCAACGCCGTGGCCGTGGCAATATCACGCACCATACGGTTGGTGAGCATATCGGGATGCTGCATGTAAATTTTCTTAAGAATGGCAAAGGCCATGCCAGGGCGCACACATTCACCGCTGAAAGCAAACTGACTCAGCCATTCCTCATCACCACCCAGCTGATCCATCAGCTTGACGGAAGAATCGCCGCGAACACTTTCACTAAACGAGTATTCACAAGCAACTGCGTCAGCCTGTTTCTTATATCTGTTCTGCACAGCGCGGGCATTCCACGTCATGGCAGCGCTGGGCTTATCATTTTTTTTCAACTGTTCCTGTATGGAATTCAGCTCAGCCTTCTTCTTTTCCAACTCAGCCACGCGCTTGTCATGGTTAGCGGCAGCCTCGCCGGCACTGCGCAATTCAGCATCCGCCACAACCCACTGAGCCATCAGGAGTTTATTTTTGGATTTACCAATGAATTTTTTGATATCAGACTCTTTTCCCGCACCTGTCTTTGAAAGAATCTCCTTCTCCACCTTGGCTTTCACCTTGGCGCAGTCTGCCCACTCCTCACCTTTAATGATACCTTCATTCTTAAGCACAGAGGGAACTTTTCCGATGTCAACAATCTCTTTTTTTACCGGAACTGAAGTATCAACCGTCTCTACCGCAGCAAGCTGATACTCTGCGTTTCCTGTTTCAGCGACAGGTTCTTCATCCTCATCCGCTTCTGCCGCAGGGGTCTCATTCTTTGCTATTACGGCATCCTTCGTTTTCTTGGATTTGCGCTTTTTCTTGCCCTTTCGCGAATTCTTTTTCTTACTCTTCTTCCCACTCAGACTCGCGGGCAAATAGTCTTCCAGAAGTTCAGGTTTAACAAAAAATACACCCACTGCCACTAACAGCAACAGCAATATGATCTTGATAAAAACTCCAGCTTTCATATGGTAAAAAAAAATCCTGGTTAGTCCAGCCCTCAGCTTAACAATTCAAACACCCTATTTCAAGCAAAAAAACCGGGCAATGGGGCTATCAAAGCCGATTTGAGAAGCCGATTGATTGAAATTCAGAGTCGTAGAGCAGGACTTCCGACCTGCCGTAATATCCCCCTGGTCCATAAAAACAAGGAAGAGAACCAAACGGCTCTCTTCCTTGTTTTTCTTACCTGGTTTCCAGCCGCACGCTGGGCGACAGGCCATACACCTGCGGCTCGTAATGCAACTGAGCCTGGGCAGGCGGGGCGGTGGCGCTGCCGGCGCGTTTCACGCGGGCGTAATAGCGCATATTCACCGCATCGCGACCGGGCCAGCGGGTGCAGAATCCGCGCACGCGGTCGGCCAGGTATTCGCGCTGGTCGAAGCATTCGCTCCAGTTCAGGGGTTCAAGCCCGGCTGCCTGGCTGGGCACGTGGGGGTTAATGGCCTCCATACTGGCAGGCAGGTAGTCCTCCAGCACCAGGTGGTTGAGCTCCTGCTCACCAGCCTTGGCACAGGTAAGCGAAACGCGCACCACATCCCCCACAGCAAATTCTGTAGCCGGGCGCCAGATACCATCCTCACCCTTCTTTTCATACACGCGGGTCATCTGCAGGCCGTGCTCGGTCACGCCGGGGTATTCCGTCTGCTGCGGCTGCGCCTTGGCGCGCAGCACCGCATATACCGGGCCCATGGCAGCGCTGTACTGACCATCTGCCACCATTTGCTGCACACGGGTAGCACTGCGGTTGAGCGCCAGCGTGCGGCCATCGGGCAGGCGCAGGGTAGCTGAAAGCGGCATACCCCTGGAATTACCGACGTAGGTGATAAGCGAATAGAGCGACCAGGCGCTGCGCCAGCTGCTGTGGTGGCGGTAATCAGCCGCGCGGGAACGCACCCAGCGCAGGAATGCCTCGTGGCGGCCCGCATTATGCGTGCGCAGATACTGCAGGAACTCCACATCCTGACGCACCGAACCACTGCAGCACCAATCGGATTCCTGGCGGGCAGTGGCGGCATTCAGTGCACGGTTCTGCGCATCCGTATTCAGCAGCGCGCGGGCGGCGGCATAGCGGGTAAGCGGGTGAGCCTGCGCCAAATCAGCCTTTTCGAGATATGCCAGCAACTTGCTCCAAGCAGCCTGGGGCAGTTTGTACCCGCGCTCCTCAACCCCGCGCAGCACCATGGCGGCGTGGGCGCTGACCCACAGATTCCCCTCACCCTTCTGGTAGAACAAGGGCAGGCTGCCATCCTCATTCTGGTATTTGAACATCTCCTTAACCCAGCGGGCAATGGCGTGCGGCACACGCCAGGCTGCCATGCGCGACATGCTCGGGCAAAGCGGCGCCAGACGGTCATACAACAGCCAGGGCAGAATGGATGATGCCCGGTATTCGGTGAAATGGCTCTGCGGGTGTTCCAGCATGAAATCAACCCCACCCTGCAGGTGCAGCATCGGGTTAGCGGAAACAAAAAGCTCCATCTCGCAGCCAGGGGCGCCAGCCAGTTCAGGCGCCAGCTTCTCGCGCGGTACCAGAGCCCCCTGCCCGGCATTCAGCACCAGGTGGTGAGCCTCCTTGAGCACCGGTGCAGGGTGGCGCACCTCGAAGCTGTCCTCCACGGCATCCTGCCCGGTGGCACCGGTGGCCACCCAGCGGAAAGTCTGCGTGCCGGGCTGCTGCGGGGCGACCTCAAAAGGCAGCGTAGCAGAAGCGCCGGCAGCCAGAGTCACCTGCTGTGGCTCTGCACCGCCCTGCAGCTGCACTTGCCAGGTACCCTCTGCATCGGTATTATTCGTCACCGTCACCGGGAGCTGGAGCTTATCGCCCACGCTCATGAACAGCGGCATACCTGCGCTCAGAATAAGCGGCTGGTTCACAGTGAATTCACCCTCTGCGGAGCCAAAGCGGCTACCGTCCTTATCTGCAGCGACTGCAAACACATGGTATTGGGTCAGGGTATCCGGCAGCGTGCATGTGGCGCTGAAATTTCCTGAATCATCTGTCTTCAACGCACTGCACCACAGCGCCACGGGCTGGAAATTCTGCCGCACGAGTACGGGAGACTCCTCTGCAACCATCATATCCGCCAGTGCTGACGCCCGATGCCGGTACACATCATAATCCGCCACCGTGGCACTGGGAGTAGCCGCACCTGTGGCAGCATCGCGCATCCACCAGGGCTGCAGTCTCCACGGACTGTCTGCATTGCGCCCTTCGCCGGACCATATACCAGGCAGGAAGCGGCGCTGCATCACAAAACGCCCGTCCTTATACTCCGCCCCCATGAAACGCAGAGGGGTGATACTCTGGTAGGAATCCGACCAGCAGCTCAGTGCCGTCACCACATCCGGGCAATCATAATGCGATTGCGAAAGCATGCCGGCATCCACCGCATATAAGGTTACGGCGGACTGCGAAGGCGCACCGTCCGGCAGCGTGACACGCCCGGTAATCACCTGCCGGGTTGCGGGGCGCACCGTGCCGGGTAAATGAAGCTCCACCTGCAGCATACTGCGGTTGCGGGGAACATTCACCAGCACATTGGTAGGATGCTCCACATCAAATCTTCCGCTCCCCTCCATGGGCACCAGGCGCGCCGCGCAGACATTGACCAGGCCTTCTTCATCCCCCTGCAGAGGAATCATGAACTCGTGGTATCCACGCTGCAGTTCCTGGGTATACGCCATCACACGGGTGCCATATGTAGTCACTATCAACACCTTGGAATCCTGTCCGGTTTCGATGACGACATGCCCGGGCTTGCCGCTGGGGCTCACGCTGAATGTGCGCTCACCCAGCCTGCGGTGGGGCGTGCGTGTAAAAGTGCTTCTGAACTCACGCCCCCGGTAATCGCGGCTCTTGATTTCCACCGTGCACGGCATCGTGGCCTCCGGGTCGGCATGCTGTGCCAGGATTTCATCCAGCGGCAGAGCCACACCATCCGTACAGGACGCCGGCACATTCACCCACTGGCTCCAGACCTCCTGCAGGCGGGATTCCTGGAAAGCAAACCCATTAGGCAAGGCAGATTCCGTACGCTTCTGCACATGCACTGACACCCGCACCGACAAACCCTGGGTGAAGGGTTCATTGCAGCAGCTGCAGAGCAGGCGCAGGGTATTTCCCGGCCAGAGAACCGGCCGCACCTCAGCAGCATCATATGCGCCAAATTCCTCAAAACGACGGATTTCCTCGCGCTCGTTTGCCACAGCGCCCTGGTAATGCACCACAATGTCTCCGGTGGCAGGCGCACTGAGCGGCATATTAAAGACAGCCTCGCCATTTTCGCCCAGCGGCATACGCCCCTGCCATTCATAACGTGCGCTTTCGCCGGAAGCCACCTGGCGCGCGCCCTCCAGCGGCACATTGGTAAGCACGCGCAGTTCTGCACGCCCGGCATTCAGCGGCAGACCGTTCAAATCGCGTGCTGCCACCTTCAGGGCAAGCGCATCGGGGGCAATCTTCGCCGTATTATCCTCCACCTCCAACTTGAACGAATCGCGGCGGTACACCTGGCATGAAATTTTCTTTTTCACCAGGGTACGGGGGCGTGTGGTACCCACGCGGATGATGTAGGAACCACACACATCATCCTCACCGGCAGGCAGGGTGAGCTCCTGACTGAAAGCTCCGTAGGCGTCCACATCGAACACGCGGCTGAACAGGCGCGTGCCATCCGGAGCTTCCAGGTGCAGCTCCAAGGTGCGGTGCTTTGAATGGGCAATGCGGTTGAGCCCATCCACCGCGCGCAGGAAGCCGCGCACATGCACCTTTTCGCCGGGGCGGTAGGTGTCGCGGTCTGTCCAGACCATGGCACGCAGCTCAGCCGCACCTTCTTTTTCTGTATCGGGCGTATTACTGAATGCCCCGGGGTTAGACATCAGGAAATAATCCTCGCCGGCGCGCACGATAAGCTCAGCCTCGCCGGCGGGCAGCGGGGCATACCCGTGCTCCACCGGCACAGGGGGAGCCGCCGTTTCCCCCACGGCGATAAGCTGCCCACCGTGCAGCGGTTCGCCCGTGCTGTGGCGCAGCACCAGCAGGTTCTCGCTCAGCGCCGGCAGCAGCTCCGTGAGCGCCAGCGGCGATAAATCAGAAACAGATACCAGCGCATCGCAGCGCAGCTCCCAGGTCTCGGGCTTCATCCCCATGGCACGGGCGGCGGCCAGCACTGCTTCAGAGGGTGTAAAATCCATCTCCACCAGGTAGAGCCCCGGCTGGGGCTGCCCGCCACAAAGGGCATCCATATCCACCTGCACCGGCGTAACGCCTGCCAGGGTATTTCCGGCAGCCGGCAGGTCTATGGTCTGCTGCCCCACCACTGTGCCACCGGCGCCGCTCAGGAAAATGCGCCCCAGGTACACCTCGCGGGCACGCACGGCATTCTCTGCAGGCGGGGGCATATCCTCGGGGGCTGCCAGACCGGCATCGATGCGCGCCCGGGTGACCGCGCGGTTGTATTCATCCAGCGCCATATCACTACGGCGGGTCTGCTGCTCCAGGTGCGAGGCAATTTTCGGCAAAGCTGCAACAATTTCACCAGCTTTCCAATGGCGCAGGCGCACCTGCACCTTGCTGCCGTTCACAGCGTCGAGCATCAGCTTGTGCTCCCCATGCAGCGGCAGGTGGTACTGAATGCTCTGTGGCAACCCCGGCACCAGCGGGGTCAGGCTGTAGCGGCAGGAAAAATCCTGCTCCAGTGGAAGCCCGTGAATCCCCGTAAGCCCGGCTTTCAACGTGCATTCCACAAGCACCGGTGCCGGACTATCCACGGCCAGCAGCATGCCCGGGCTGGCAGTGGGGTGCGCATACCGCATCATTTTTTCTGTACCCTGCTCATCCCAGGCAGAAGCGCTCACGGCGTCATCATCAGGGTCCTGCGGTTTAATGGTGAACGCAGGTGGTGCAGACTCACCCAGATACTGCACTTTCAGCTCGCGGCCATTCACCACGGCTGTGCGGGTTCTGCCATCCTCCGAAAGCGTGGTTTCCACCCCATCCAGCGTGAGGCGCATATCCCGGAACGCCTGCTGCAGATGGGTGCGCTCCACCAGTGAATTGAAACGGAGGTTGAGCACACTGGCACCCGCTTCCTTATTCTCAGAATTTTCATCCTGTTCCAGGCAGGCACTCAGGCTGCGATTCACGTAAATCGGCCCCAGGTTACTGTCTGCAATACCACAGCCGGGAGCCGCCTTGGCCTTCAGCTGCCAGATACTGCCATCGGGCACAGGTCTGTCCGGGCGCACTACTACGTACCCCGGCAGCGGCGAATCCTGCCGCAGTTCCTCCCACTTCACCCCGCGGCGGGCCAGAGATTGCAACACACTGAAACTGTTACCATGTATCAGCTTTGCCTGTTCCACAATAGCTCCGGCAGTCTCGCCACATTCAAAAAAATCCCCGCGCTTATCCATCTTCAGGCGCGTGTAGGTATACTTGATGGGTGTCTGCGGGTTCAGAGCAGCTGCCCCGGTCGTATTCTGAAAACGCGCTGCCAGCAAGGCCGCCCCATTCGGGCACGAGCGGAAATCCTCATGCACCAGCGGACTGGCAGGTGCATGAAAACGGTACTCTTTCTGCTGCAAAGCACGCCCGCTCAGGTAGCGGGCATCGGAACGGAAGCGCAGCGTATATTCCCGCCCGGCATCTGTACCACGCACTGGCTCAATGCGCAGGCAATCCTGCTCCACCCAGATGACGCGCGGCAGATGGGCTTCATCACCGCTCACACTGAACAAATCCAACCCTTTATCAGCAGCGCTGGCATCCATGCGCTGCTGGTTGTCCAGCACCGTCTGGGTCACCACCGGTTCGGAGAAATTGATATTGATAATCCCCTGCTGCTCCCAATACGACAGGGAATCGGCCAGCGCCACCGGCAGCGCAGCCAGCATGAATATGAAAGTTTTACGTGCCATAGTACGCATATCGCGGCGCATTCTATCACAATTCCCCCCTGTTGGAAACAACGAATCCTGCCATGTCATAATGCACCTGACAGCTTGCAATTCAGAGATGTTGCGTGTACCATGGGCAGGTCATGTTTGATGCGGACGAGCTGAGCAACGAAACGCTGGTATGGGTGCGCGAGGAAGAATTGCCCACCTGCGAAAGCCATGTGGACATGGTACGCCTCATGGCAGGTGAATTATCCGGCCTTACCGGCTGGCGCAAACGCACCCTGGTCAACACCGCATTGGACCGCGAGGCGCAGGACAGCACCTACCTCGGCTACGGGCTCGCCATTCCGCACGCCCGGGTGTTCGACATTCCGCAACCGGCCGTATACCTGGCACGCAGCACCAAAGGGGTCAACTGGCAAGGAAGCCAGGCGCAACTGGTGTTTCTGGTGGTCGTGCCAGAGGAACGCCCCGAATGGCACCTGCAGCTGCTGAGCCGCATTGTGCGCTGGCGCCAGAAAAACATGCAGCACGAAGCCGAAATCCTGAGCATGCCGGCGGCAGAGCTCACCGCGCAGCTCCGCTCGCTGCTGACGCTTCAATAACCGTAATCGCGCGCGGCGCGTGTCACATGCCGGCGCGCAGCCAGGCTTCGAACTTACGCAGAGCCTCGCCGCGGTGGGAAATGCTGTTTTTCTCCTCCGCAGAGATTTCGGCCATGGTACAATCATACCCCGCAGGGATAAAGAGGGGGTCATAGCCAAAACCACCCGTACCGCGGGGATTCAGCGTAATCTGCCCTTCCACTGTGCCTACAAAGCAGGCCAGTTCCCTGCCCTCACGCGCCACGGAAATAGCGCACACATAGCGGGCTGTAAACGGTTTATCAGATTCCGGTCTGGCAGCAAGCTCGGCAAGCATCTTGCGGTTGTTGCCTTCATCATCCCCATGCGTGCCGGCATAACGGGCAGAATACACACCGGGCATGCCGCCCAGTGCATCCACGCAGATGCCGCTGTCATCCGAAACCACCAACCCGGGAAACACCGCCGAAATACTCTCGGCCTTGATGGCGGCATTCGCTTCAAATGTGGTGCCGGTTTCCTCCGGGTCAGGAGCTCCGGGAAAATCTGCCAGCGTCTTCAGCTCAAACTGCGGGGGCAGAATGCGGGCAAATTCACGGGCTTTGTGGGCATTGCGGGTGGCGATAAGCAGGGGGATGCGGTCAGTCATGAGAATCATTCAGTGTATGCTGGAGTCTTTCTTGTGGAATACTCTGGTGAAGAAAAGATAAATAACAACGTATGAGAGGATGGCACAGAACGTATCCGCCACCATCTGCGACATCCAGATACCATCGCCACCCCACCAGAGCGGCAGCAGCAGCAGACAGGGAATGAGCACCAAGAACTGACGCAGAATATTCAGGAATACGCTCATAATCGGGCGGCCGATACTCTGGAAGAAATTGCCGATGATAATCTGCGTGCCCACCAGCGGGAACATGAGCCCCATGATACGCAGACCGCGTATGGATAAGGCTATGAGCTGGCTGGAGTTCGCATCCGTCTCCTTCACAAAGGCGCGCACCACAGCCTCCGGGAACAGCTGGATGCCCACCCAGCAGATGAGCGTGAGGAAGAAGGCAGAACATACCGCATAGCAGAACACCTTGCGCACGCGGCTGTAAAACCCGATACCCAGGTTATACCCGGCAATGGGCTGCATGCCCTGCGCAATGCCCAGCACCACCATGGCCACTCCCAGCAGCACGCGGTTCACAATGCTGTATGCACCCACCCCCATGGGGCCCTCATACCGCAGAAACTGCGTATTGAACACAATCACCACCAGGCAGCCGCACAAATTCATGAGGCAGGGCGGCAGCCCCAGCAGGCAGATGCGCCGCATGATAGGCCCGCAGAGCTTCCACATGCGCCCGCGGAAGTGAATCACACTCTGGCGGTTCAGAAAATGCGCCAGCACCCAGGCGCACCCCACCGCCTGCCCGGCCGTGGTGGCAAGTGCCGCGCCGGTCATCCCCCACTCCAGCACATACACAAAAAGATGCGCACAGCCAATGTTCACCACCATGGAGAACAACAGGCTGTACATGGCTTTGTACGGATACCCGCTGGCGCGCATCACATGGTTCAGGTTCATGAACGTGAACGTGAGCGGACAGGTCAGCATCAGCACCAGCATGAAATCACGCGCCGGCGCAATCGTGTTCGCATCGGCACCGAAAAGAAACAAGATATCATCCGTCCACGGCAGCGGAACCCACCCCACCAGCACACCCAGCGCAAACCCCATAATCGTGCAATGACCCAGCACACGGAACGCACGCGGAAAATCCTGCTGCCCCAGGGTAATGGATGTAGTAGCCGCACCACCCAGCCCCACCAGCGTGCCCAGCGCCACCATCAGGTTCATGATTGGGAAAAGCAACCCCATGGCCGTTATGGCATACGCCCCGCAGCACTGACCTATGTAGATGGAGTCTACAATGTTGTAGAACGACATGGCTGCCATGCCCACTATGGCTGGCAGCGAATACTGCGCCAGCAGCCGCCCCATGGGCTTCTGCTCCAAATCCACCAGCTTTTGGTCCTTCTCCATGGCTTGCGCACCTGAATTTACTCCTCTTGCCGCACACTGTCAAGAGGGGTGCACAGGGAATAGTGAAAAAATCATGCTGCATTTACAGTTCACATGCTGCCCTGGTTATGGTAGAATACGCGCATGAGTTCAGACGGACACAGGAATATGCTCATCATCTGCGGGGTGTGGCTGGGGCTGCACGCGCTGTTGCACCTGCTGTTCTTCCCTTTCCTGGCGTATACCGGACTGTGTTCACTGTTCCTGCCGGTTTCGCTGTGGATTCTCAGCTCGCTCACCTCGCGGGTGCACTACTACCTGCTGCTGCAACTGCCCACAGTGCTGCTGTGTGCAGCCTGGTGGTTGGCCACCCCTGCAGCAGGGCTGATGTTCAGCCTGCAGTGGCTGCCCTGCGTCGTGGCTGGCTGTGCGCTGAAAGAAATGCCTGACAAGTGCTGGTGGTTCAGAGGATTCCTCTACATCATCGCCCTTCTCCCCTTTGCCGCCATGGTTCCACTCCTCATTTCTGCATACTCATCTTTACACAATTAACCAATCGCCCCTCATGGTACTTTCCCTCAAAACCCTGCTCTGCGTTGGCTGCGGCTGCTTTGCCGGCGGCGTGCTGCGCTACCTCACCTCGTACTACATCTGCACCCGCTGGGGCGTGGAGCTGCCGGGCATGCCCTGGCACACCCTGCTCATCAACTTCGGCGGCTGCCTGTTCATGGGGCTCTTCTGCGGGCTGGCCACGGCGGGCTTCATTGAATCCCCCAACCTGCGGCTTGCCCTCACCGCAGGACTCTGCGGCGGCTACTCCACCCTGGCGGCCTTTGCCTTTGAAAACACCATGATATTCCGCGCCGGCAGCATCCTCACCGCCACAAGCTATATCTCCGCCACCATCATCGGCAGCATCCTCTGCTTCATCGCCGGCTACGCCGTAGCCAACCTCATGCAGAGATAACTGGTTCAAAAGCAAAACTGTCATTCACGCGCACGCATGCAAATTGTCTAAGACAAAGAGGTTCCCATGCGTTATCTGTAATGCTGACATGAGGTGCTACAAAAATGCCCAAACCCTCATTCTTGTTATCTCCCCACCATAACCCGCCTGCAGCGAAATCTCGGTACTCCCTGTTACGACAATACAAGGGATTCTCACATTCCTAGATGATATAGATATCGCCCGAAAGCTTCCGGATTTCCGGAAACTTCTCGCGGAACTTACCCTGCGCATTCCAGCTGATAATCCTCATGCAGATGCTGGGAGAATAATGAAAAAGGAGCGGTAAGTCAAGCCGGGGATTCATGAACAAGTTCACAAGGGGGTAAAATAGAAATACCCCCGGTGACAAGTCGGAGGCACTTCAGGAGAATTGTTTATCAGCGCACAATGTTCTGATGGCTTTATTATAGTCAATTGTGACCTCTTGTCAATAGTTTGACTGAAAAATCATCATTTTTTCGCGTTTTTTCAGGCGAC
>CAJGCV010000055.1 GCA_904501915.1 uncultured Akkermansia sp.
CCACTCCGTTGCAAGCGTAAATTGCGGCACAAGGAGGAATAGTTTTATGGGGCGTTTACGCTCCCCGGACCAGTTGCAGCATTTCCTCCGGCGAGAGGTGGAGGAGGAGTTTTTCCAGCCCGCCGGCGAGGAGCTGGTCTGCCATGTCGCGCTTGCGGGTGAGCATGGTGTGGATGTTTTCCTCGATGGTGCCGCGGCAGATGAGCGGGTGGATGATGACCGGGTTCTGCTGGCCGATGCGGTAGGCGCGGTCGCTGGCCTGGTTTTCCACGGCGGGGTTCCACCAGCGGTCGAAGTGGATGACGTGCCTTGCCCGGGTAAGGGTGAGCCCGGTGCCGGCGGCCTTGAGCGAGAGCAGGAAGAAGGGCGGCCCGCCGGGGTGCTGGAATTGCTGCACCAGGCGCTGGCGCTCGGCTATGGGGATGCCGCCGTGCAGTACCAGCCCGGGCGAGCCGAAAATGCCCGCCAGGAAGTCGTGCAGCGGCTCCATCATGCTGCGGTACTGGGTGAAGATGAGCGCAGCATCGCCCGCAGCGGCAATCTGGCGCGCCAGATGCCCCAGTCGGGTCATTTTGCCACTCTGGGCGGGGTCGTAGTAGCTTTCGCCCAGGTATTGGGTCGGGTGGTTGCAGATTTGCTTCAGGTGGCTGAGGATGGGGAGCAACAGGGCGAGGCGCGTCTGCGGGTCGGGCTCGTGGATGATGCTTTGCAGCTTTTCCACTTCGCGGGCATAGAGGCGTGTCTGCTCCGGGGTGAGCAGGCAATAGGCGGGCTGCTCGGTCTTGGAGGGCAGCTCGGGCAGCAGCGCCGGGTCGGTTTTCAGGCGGCGCAGCATGAACGGGCGCACCAGCCGCCGCAGCGGGGTGTAATCGGTGCCCATTTTCTGCACCATGGCGTTGAATTCCTTTTCGTTACCCAGCAGCCCGGGGGTGAGGAAGTGGAACAGGCTGCGCAACTCGCCCAGCGAGTTTTCCACCGGGGTGCCGGTGAGCGCCACACGGCGGGGCGAGCTGAGCTGCAGCAGGGCGCGTGTGCGCTGCGAGTCGGCATTCTTGATGGCTTGCGCTTCATCCAGCACCAGGGCGGGCAGTTCTTCCGCCGCCAGCAGCTCGGCCAGGCGCGTGGCCATGCCGTAGGTGGTGAGCGCTACATGCGCCCGGCGCAGCAGCCAGGCAGGGTTCTGCTGCAGGTAATCGGTGTCTTGCCGGTTCAGCATGTCAGGGTGCAGTACCAGGGTGTCGAGCTGCGGGGCAAAGCGGCGCAGTTCATCCTGCCAGTTGGTGAGCAGCGATGCCGGCGCCACGATGAGCGCGGCTCGTTCATTCATCGCCCCGGTGGCGTGCAGATGCGCCAGCCACGCGATAACCTGGATGGTTTTGCCCAGCCCCATGTCATCTGCCAGGCACGCGCCGAAGCCCGCCTCCGTCACACCCAGCAGGAATTGCACGCCCTCCCGCTGGTAGGGGCGCAGCCTGTCTGCCAGCGGCGCGGGTATATGCGCCTGCTGTGGGCTGAGGGTGAGCTGCTGCAGCGCCTCTTGCAAATCCGGGGCTGCCACGGCGCGCATACCGTCCTCCTGCGGGGGGATGTGAGGCAGGGAGTTGCTGTGTTTGCCGAGCAGCCAGCGCAGCCCCGCCAGCAGGGGAATGCCGCCGGCAGCCATGCGGGTGGCCTGCCGCCAGCTGTTGAGCAGTTTTTCGAGCTTCTCGCGGTCAAGCCTCACCCATTCGCCGCGGAAGCGGATGAGCCCGTCCTCCCCGGCCAGCAGTTCTTCCAGCTCGGCTTCCGTCAGTTCGTAGTTCCCCAGCACCACGCGCGGGCTGAAGCGCAGCAGGGTGGAAATGTTGAGCGCGGGGGCGCGGTCGGGTTTCTGGGTGTCACCGGCGGGTTGCAGCTGTACCTCCAGCTCCACGCGGGGCGGGCGGCTCTGCCACAGGTTCACCATGCGGGTTTCGATGCCCGCCTGCTCCAGCAGGGGCAGGCTTTCCAGAAAATCGTATGCCTGGCGCGGTCCCCAGGCGCAGGGTTTGTAGATGCTGCCGCTGTTAATCAGCTCGTGGAGGAAGGGATTGCCCGCGGCTGCCGCTTGCAGCGGGCGCAGCAGGGCAGTAAGCGTGCTCGCATCATTTGCGTACAGCTGGCGCGCTATGGCCAGCGGGGCATGGCGGGGCTTGCCGTCCTGCCCGGCGCGGTGAATAAAGGTTGCCAGAAAGGCAAAGGGATGCGTTTCCGCACCTTCGCCTCCATTTTCAGCCAGGTGAAAGCACAATTTACCCAGCTGCTGCCAGCCCTCGCCCAGGGATTCGAGCCATTTTTCCGGGGTGGTGAGCTCGCGCTCCGCCTGCCAGGCAAGTGCTGCCCCCAGCGTGCCGAACCACTCTGCCAGCATGCCAGCTGTTACTGAGCCGCCATACACCGGCGGCATTCCCTCCAGCCAGGCGGCTGCTTGTGGCGCAGAAATCTGCGGTGCGGTGTCATCCCCCGTGCGCAGCCGCCGCAGGTGCTGCATCAGTACCTCCTGCGCTCGCTCCCTCAGCCACGCCGGGAATGCCCCCGCCCCCAGCGGCAACCCGTGGCGCAGCAAATCGAGCATGCCCGCTCCCGCGCTGCGTGCAAACGCCCGCTCCAGCCGGGGAAAAGCCCCTGCCGGCACCACGCCCAGCCGTCCACCGGCCAGGCTCAGCGAAAATGTGGGTTGATCATTCAATGATATTTCTTGATGGCAGGAGTTTTTCGAAGCGTTGGCATATGTAGTCGTGAACTTCGGAAAAGGTTAGGGGTGTGTTGAATTGTATTTTTTTTAGAAATTGGCTCCACATAAGAGCTCTTTTCTCTGATTGAGAAAAGGTTGATGAAAACAGGGCGGGAGGATTGGAGTAAGCTGTTTTTCTGTTCTTAAAAGTCTGGTGTATGGCTTCCTGTAAAAGAGAATCGTGGATTGCGTGTGCCTGTAAAATCATGTATACATCGAAAAAATCTTTCATCCGGCTGTTGTCCTCCCCCAGCGAGATCATGGCTTCAAATTTCTCTGCCAGTACTGTTTCAAGCGGGTAGGCGAGTATTTGTGCCTGTGGGAGTCCATTGACGGCTAACGGATAGTCGAGATGTTGAACGCCGGGGGTAATGACATCGCCAAACCCGATATCCATGGAGATTAATTGCTTGATTGTATCAAGATGTGCTTGAAGCTGAATCCGCAATCCCTGGTATCCTCGGTGTATGGTGATTTCATTTGCGGTCATGCTGTCCGGGTCAAATATGACGGCGTCTTCTGGGCAGGGAATGGAGATGATTTCCCGGAATGCTTGTAAAATCGATTCCCTGCCGTTGTGTATGCTTATCCCCAGAAAATCCAAATCGAGAGTAGGCCTGGATTTTAAATCTTTCACAGCATAGAGAAGAGCTCCTCCTTTCAAGATGAAATGATGGCGCTGGTCTGACTGTGATAATCGATATAGCAGGCGCTCCTGTATGTAGCGTATGAGCAGCACCTGGTAGTTTACGCCATGGGTCATGGCGTTGGTAAGCAGTTTTGTTCTGATGGATTTGCCTATGTTGCTGCCTTTTTTCATCTTACAGGGAAATTTGCAGGTAGGTGGAAAGAATGGTGTCGATCCGGAGTCGGGTGGCATATTGATGCAACTTGTCCAGATTTCGTCCAGGCATCCTGAGATAATTGAGTAGTATTTCGGCGCAGGTTTCCATCCCGATCTTGTTCCGGTATCGCAGGGCATCGCATACGCTGCGCTCCAGGTCATATATGGGGAGAAGATGGCCGCAGATGCATTCCTGCGTGACACCAAGTTGAAGAAAGGCATCGCTGATGCGGTAGAGCGTGATTTCCGGGTAGGTCGGGAGTGTTAGTTTCCTTCCCCGTTTGACGGCTACGCAGATGCTGGTGGGAATCTGCATGCTGAGTCCGTGATGGCTCCATGCGCTGAACAGACAGAGTATTCCGCCGGGGACGATTCGGGTGATGTCGGGTACCGGTTCGCTGAGGGCATCCGGTTTGACATAGACACCAGCTTTCAGCCGTACCATTTCCCCATTGGCTACCTGCTGCAGCAACTGCATATATTTACGCTGACTCTGGAGTTCTCTCCGGGTCACATAGTTTTGCTCAATCTGGTCTGAACTCTGGTTGATACCGACTTTCATTTGTATAAAACGACATCAGATTCTGATAAGTGATGTTGATTTGTTTGTGTGGATAATTTAATATCTTTCAGTAGAGAAGTCAACAAAAAATCTGCAGTATCTCTGTGTGATCCGCGGCGGATGAAATGCCCCCTGCCGGCACCACGCCCAGCCGTCCACCGGCCAGGCTCAGCGAAAATGTGGGTTGTTCTGCGATGCTTTCAGTCTAACTTACCCTCCCCTTTGTTGTCAATAGGGTAAAAAAAGCTGTTTTTTTGATGAAATTATCGCTAAACTCAATAAAGGACAGACGGAAAAGCGTCCAGATACTGGTATGAATAAAATTTTTGCAATGTGGGTAGCGGTGGTACCTGCGATATGTGCCGCCGGGCAGCCCGGGCAGGAAATCCCGCCCATGAATCAGGAGCAACTGGGAGGTGTTGAGGCTTTTCGTGCCGGCATTGTGCCGTTGGCTGAGAAGTTGCGTGCTGCAACACATGCTCTTTCTGCAGCGAATTCTCAGTCTGCGGCCGATGCTGCAGCGGTGCAGGTGCGGCAGGTGAGCGAAGCTGAAAAACGGGTGAAAGAAGCAGCCCGGGCAATGATGGACACTGGCGTGACCCTGGAGCAATTGTATGAGGAGGGACAGCTGGTGCAGATGCTCGGCTTACTTCCTGTAGCTGAATATAATGAGACTGTCCATAAACAATTGAAGGAAGGCTGCCAGGGAAGTACTCAGCTTTTCCTGGCTATCTGCGAACGCGAGGATGAAAAAGTCGTGGGTGCTTTGCAACCGGCAGAGGTGCAGGATTTGAAACAGGTGGAGAAGCTGTTTACTCTTTTGCGGGAAATTGCACCTGTATCGCATTGGCGGGCGCTGGAGGCGGATTTCGTGAAGCTTTATGATGAGGTGCTGCCCGTGGTGGCGCGTTTGCAGCAGAATCCGGTGACCGCTATGCATCTGCGCCAGCTCATCGAGCAAAATGAACAGGCGCTGCATGAGTTGTGCAACAATCGTTTTCATGGTAATGGAAATCTGGAAGAGCGTTTTTTGTTACGGAAGGATGATTTTCTGGGAACCTATTATTCCAGATCAGCGTTGGCTGAATATTTTTACATGCGAGCCGGTGAATGGGATGAGAAAAGGCTTGAACTGAAGGGTAATAAATTGTGGAATGATGCCGCTGCGCGGCTGGAAGATTTCCGCAGAAAACATGACCTGGGAAAAGGCGATGGCCGCACGCTTGAAACGGCTTTTGAGATTCCCTCGACTGTGGAGGAAAAGGACTATGCGGCATTTGTGAACCGGTTTACACGTGAGGTGTTCGGAGAGTTGCACCTGCCGGCGGAGTTCCGCTTCAGCAGTTTGTCGAGCACTGGCCGCCAGGTCATTTATGGTCTGGTATATGCAGGGCGTTCCGGGAATGGGAACAGCAGTTATGACCCGGTGCTGGTGATGCCTTGTTATTTTAATCTGCCCGAAAAGAAGGAGGATACGAAATGAAGCACTTGTTGATGCTGATAGGATGCGTGGGGGCGGCTCTGGCGGCAGAGTTCCGTTGCGTGGAGGGTACGGTTACACCTCCGCAGTTTCTGACGCCCTCGGAAGAACGCACCTGGACTCCTGCTGGTGAGCGGCCGTTCCGGGCAAAGCTGCAGGGGATTCAAGGTGAGTGGGGAAATGAGGCTGCGGTGATTCTCTGCACGCCGACCGGCCGGCGTCTGGAGTATGCTGCCTACACTTTGTCAGATGCGGATCTGGATGTGGTGCGTACCTGGTTAAAGGCCAATTCATTTGAGAGCTTTGAGACCTACCGTGAGGGAAAGCAGCTGGTGCGCATTCTTTCTGTTGTTCCCTTGCGCGACTCGTATTATGTGCGCCTGGTGTTGAGTAATGGAAACTGCTATGCGCTTAAAACGAATCTGAAACCGATGACGGCAACAGAGGCGCGAGTACAGGTGGATGACCGCTTTAAGGTGACGAATGCCACTCTGGAAATGCTGCAACGCTATGCGGCCTGTAAAACGGAGGAAGCGCCGGTGTTACCCGTTGTGACGAGCGTGGATGATGCTTTGCTGTATGCGGCATTGCACCGTGTCGGTATAGTGGTGATGTATCTGAACCGTCGGGGAAGCGCGGTCGATGTGGCGTTCCGGCAGTATGTGGAGGCACATCCGGAATGGGTGAACCGTTGGGGAAAGCAGTTCGTTTTCATGCTGATGTATGCGGATGATAACGGCCTGTATTCCCCTAAGTGCCACGAAGACACCATGCGCTTGTACTATGCCTATAATGTGGTCAGTGAACACACCAAGTATCCGTTTCACTCGGAAGCTGCCACCGCCGGGCTCCGGAACGCGACTTTGCATAATACGCAACAGGTTAATTATGCGGTGTTCTATCACCATGTGTTGAATGGCAACCCCTACCAGCGGAGGGCGCAGAAAGGCATGCTCAGCGGCTCGGTGTTTGCCGACCGTTTGTTTAACGCCCGCCAGGATGAATTTAATTTTTACAGTAAGTAACTCCCTTTTACGTAGATGAAAAAGTTTTCTCTTATACCCGCCCTGGCATTTCTGGTGTTTCCCTCGTGGGCAGATGAGTATTTGCGCCTGTACCTTTTCCCGGATTGCCGCGAACCTGTGCCAGCTGAGGTGCACCCGGTGGAGTGGTTCCCCGGCCTGGATCTGAACCAGCGTTCCCGCATGCGCGAATATTGCCGTCGGCATGTGACTGATACGCAGGCTATGGTGGAGCGCCTCAAAGCTGATCCGGATGACGAGGAGGCATTCTGCGCACTGGTGGATAATCAGCCGCATGTGACTCAGCTGGTGCAGATGTTGCTTTCCAGCGTGCCGAAGGAGAAGCTCTCGGCGCTGGCCCCTCTCAAACAATTCAGGGAAATTTACCGCTATCCGGGGTTGAATGTGGATTGGTTGCGCCGATTGAATCAGGCCCCGCGCCGGGAATTCATCATCTCATTGAGAAATCATCTGCGGGATAAGACACCCCAGGAACAGTTCATCCAGGAGATTTACCGCATGCTGGAGCATGATAAAAAGCTCAACCACGCGGAGCTGGATATCCTCTGCCGCGGCTTGCAGGCATGGTGCGATGTGAATGGGGCGTACCGGGTGGCGGGTGCTGCTGCGCGCATTTACCTGCAGGAGTTCCGGAACGGAAAAGAGGTGCGCCTTTCGTCTCAGATGGAATATGATATGTCGGTGCGTTACCCGCATTTGACGGGTTTTGTATCAGCTGAACGCAGCCTGAATGGCAGCGTGCCGCGTTTTCTGACCGGGGGATATGATTGGGAACACCTGACGCTCAATGCTCTGCTTTGGCGTGATTCATCAAAAGCGGTGCAGCTGGCGCGCTGTATGCGCCTGACTGGGTATGATTTGCTGGAACACAAGCCGGATGCGTTGCGCCGCTATCTGCAATACCGCGGTATTCAGCATTACCGCACCATGGGGCAGGAAGTGCCGGAATGCTGCTTGTCGGCACTGGCCGGTGGAAATGAAAAGACGCTGCTCCAGCAGGTGAAAAACCTGGAACAGGAGCTGCTGCCACTGGCTCCACGCTGTCTGCTGGCACTGGGACGCCGCGTGGCGGGTATCTGGAAGCCTGTCAATGTTTCGACCCGCGGCAGGATTCACCCCTCCTGGCCTGATGCTTCGGCTGTGCAGTTGCCCAGGTGGGATGATGCCTTGCTTGGGGTGAAAGCTGGCGCCGCTATTCCGGTTGAGTTTCAGAAAGAGCTGAAATTGTTCGAGAAACTGACAGCAGATGTGAAACAGCACCGCGGTACCGGATTTGTGCTGGCTTCTGCCCTTGGTGAGTGCGAGCGAGTGCGCCCGAATCGCCGGGATCTGGTGACGCCGGTGTACCATCGCATTGCGATGCGATTCGCAGAGGACGGTGTGACGCTCAGTTATCTGCCGGAGGACGATGAGTTTCAGATTACATGCGAGGGAATGCCGGATCCTCTCATGGCCAAAGCTCTGTACATGTTGCCCCAGCATTTGCACCGCCTCACGCTGATGCTGGCAGTGTTGGAAAAGCAGGGAAATGTGCAGGAACTGGAAAAGGCCTGTTCCCAGCTGGCTCGTGTGCTCAACCGCAGTGAGCTCTGGCCTCTGGTTATCTGCCAGCGTGAATTGCGGGGCTTCAGTACACGTGCTCTGCTTACCTTGTTTGCCGACTATGAGGGTGAGGATGATGCTTTGTTTGAATATGGCGAGGCGATGGGGCTGCGGCATGAAATGAGCATTGCCCGCTTGGGGCATGAAGATGAATTGGGAGATAATCTGTTGCGGGCGGCGGTCATCAGTGGTGCTTTGCCTGCTTCGCAAGAGGAACGCCAGGATGCGGTAGAGGTGTTTATGGAGTTGGCACGTGAGCATGCGTGGGACGATGATGCCCGCCTTACCGGGGATATTTTGCTGCATCTTCTGCGCTGGGGAATGACAGAGCCCGTGATGCAGTGGCAGGATTGCCCGCCCAGGTACTTCCGCGGTAATTATGCTACAAATGGTCTGCGTCTTATCCGGGCATACCTGTCGCAAGGGAAGCAGAAAGATGCAGACCGCCTGTGCCAGATGATGGCAGCAGACCCGGAAACGGATACAACGCCGGCTTATCGTCTGGCTCGTGCTCTGCTTTGTGCCGATTCTGCTCAGGCAGCCCGCTTCCGGAAAGATGCCTTGCTGCTGGCAATGTTGTACCGCCATGTGGACTATACTACGTATGCTGATTATCTGGCAGAACTCGCAGAGGAGGGGGATGCAGGAAATGATATCATGCGCCTGGAGTTGATGTTCAGCCGGGGACGCGAGGCTGGAATGTCTCCGGGGCTTGGTTTCAGTTATGCCCGCCGCGGTCGCTGGGAATCTGCACTGTTTGCCTTTGAGTACATGCTGACCCAGGGGTTGACAACAACGACACCTTATGGCACGGTGCCCAGCCATGCAGATTTGTTCTATTACAAAGCCTACGCGGATATCTGCCGGGGTAAGTTGCAGAAAACTCCAGGTCTGGTGGAAACGGCTCTGGCTGCTGTGGCGGGGACTCCAGCAGAGCCAAAGGCGCGTGAATTAGCTGCGCTGGAGACGAAAGCCGCTTCGCAGCCAGCAGAGGAGAAGATGATTCCGCACGGGGCTGTGGGTGATGCGCTGACGGTTCTTCCTGCCCGCAGCTGGAAGTTGAAGACTGGTTCATCGGTTGAAGGTGCGTTGATGTCGTTCTGCCAGGGTGGAAAGTCGATTCAGTTGCGCTTACCGGAAGGCTCAACCCGCGTTCTTCCTGTCCAGCAGCTGGCGGGTGATGAGCAGCCGTATTTCCAGCAGTGGCGGAAAAAGAATGGCTTTGAAACATGGTCTGCCCGTCCGGATGAACTCAGCGAGCGTTATGTGGTCAAGGTCACGGGGCGCCCGGTGGGCGCGCTGCCGGATTTCGGGCATCCGGGGGCTTATTACATGGCGGTGATGAACGATTCCGGGATGGTGCAGTGGCTCCGAACCTGGGGACTTCCGGAGGCTGAGCGGAACCGGGCTCATGTGTTCTGCTCTGAGCAGTCGGCCGTCAAGGCCCTGAAACTGGCTGCCACGCCGCAGGAAGCTCTGCAGCTTTCTGCCAGACACAAATTACCCATATTGCTTCTCTGTGCGCCTGCTGCCAAGGGCGATGTGCAGGGCCTGTTGCAGTACCTGATGCTGCACCCTGAGGCGGCTGAGGTGTGGGGCAGGCAGTATATCATTCTTCCTGCGGCTCCACAGAATACCCGGGTGCGTCCGTTGAAGTACACGGAGGAGTACCGCCGCGAATTGCTGGAACTCGAACAGCTTTTTGTGCCGGATACCACGCTGGAAAATGCCCAGTCAGCCAGGGCGCTGGATGCAGTGCAGAAAGAGCGGAATCTGATAATCGGCTGCCTGTTCCGGCAGGGAGAGGTGCAGCCTTTCCTGCTGAAGCCAGATTTTATGTTGACTCCGGAGGCTTTTTTCCGGTACCATGAACCTTTGCCTGAACCTGCCGTGATTGTCCGATGAGAACGCTCGTGTTGATTTTATTCTGCCTGTTGCCGGCGATGGCTCAATCCGCCGTACTGGGAGTGCGGGTGGTTGAGGCGGATGCCGGGGTGCGGGTGCATTTTGCCGATGTCCTGCCGGAAAATCAGGGTCTGGTAATCTGCTACGTTGCACCGGGAACACCGGCCGCAGAGTTTCTGCTTCCTGGTGATATTCTGCTGCGGGCTGGCGGCACGGAGCTGCGCAAACCTGCAGACCTGGCGTGCCTGGTGCAGCAGATGCAGGCCGGAGATGTGCTGCACCTGGAGCTGGTGCGTCTGGGGGTGCTGTTGACGGTGAAGTTTTCCTTGGGCGGGCGCCCCTGCCAGCCTGTGCTGAATGCGGAGCAGCAGTCGGCATTGAATCAATTGCTCCTCCTGCTGGTGCCTCCGGGAGAGGTTGATGTAGATGTCCCGGCGGTGCGGCGGCAGATGCTGGAGCTGGCTGATGCCGGGCTCGCTTCTCGTGATGAATACGCGACCTGTGTTCTGTACTTGCGGCAGGAGAATTACCTGCTTTGTATCAAATCGACCGAGCGTATACTGAGTGTTTCTTCCAATACGCCGCATGTGCCCGATGTTGTGTTGCGCGCAGATTTCTACCAGCGCGATGCAGCCCGCCTGCCGGAATCTCTGGCTCAATTACTTCTTCAAGCTGAATATTATCGTCCATGAATTCTGTTTTCTATCTGCCCCTTGTTGCTGTTATTTGTCCTGTTGCCGTGGCCACACAGGAGGCCGGGCTGGTGCAACGTTGTGAGGACGCGCGTCTGGAGCGCGATGCTCTGCTGATGCTCCAGCGTATCCAGCAAGGTTTGACCCCCGATGCAGATGCGCTTCTTCCCGCTGTGGACAGGGCGTTATTCATGCAGGGATTCCGTGAGGGGCTGAGCTGTAAGCCGGAAACCGTGCTTGAGATGTCTGAGATGCTGAGCAGGCAGAGCAGGGAATTATGGATTTCGCAGATTGAAAAAGCGGATTTCCTTACGCCCCATGCGGCTCAGCCAGGGGTGGTGAAGCTTGATTCCGGAGTGCAGTATGATGTGTTTGTGTCTGCCTCCAGCCGTCAGAATTACAAGGCACGCCGGGCGCATGCCCTGGAGGCCTATGTGCCGGGAAGCCGACTCCGGGTATCAGTTTCCGGTTTGCCTGTGATGGTGGGAGAGGCGATGTACGAAGCGCCCCGCGGTGTTGCCTGGCGTTTTTTGCTTCCGGTAGGGCTGTTGGATGAGGTGGATGCCGCTCCCCTGCGAAAGACCGGGGTGCATACGGTTGAGATTTTTGCGGTGAGGGAATCGCTGAGCCGGGAATTGCGGCAGGAAGCGCGGGATTACTTTGCTGTGCGTACTCCCGCTCTTCCAGTTATTCAGCTGGAAACGCCTGGAATGTTTGCCCTGCGTTCCCGTTTGCTGGGGATGTGTGTGGCGCAGGGACAGGCGGGGGCTGATTCCCGACTCCTAGCTCGTGTTGAAGCTTGGGTGGAGGCTGGCATACCGCCCGCAGAGGAACTGGATGCCCGCCTTGAGGATGCTTCTGCGGCTTACGATAAAGTCCGAGAGGAGCTGCGCCAGCTGGAACGCCGCCAGATTGCTGCCCAGTTGATGCAGCTGCAGGAACAGTTGCCTGGTACGCTCCGGCTGAGTAATGGCCTTCTGTGCCGTGCCTTGCCGGGAGCGTCAGTGCCGTTGGACCAGGTCCGGTATGTGGAAACGGAGGAATTGGGCACGGAGCAGTATTGGCGTGTGCGCGAACGCGTTGTGCATGCGGAGAATGATTTGCCGGAGTTGGTGCAGTCGGTGGCGGCAGAGCTGCCTGCCGGTAGAGGTTGGGATATTATTGTTCCCCCGGTCCTCCGCGGGGAGGGCGAGGAGCTTCCTCTGTTGTACCGCATTCGTGTCGAAGCGCCTAAAGGAAGTAAGGAGATACCGCTTCTTCCGGATACTATCTGATTTCCAGTAGTTGGTGCAGGCGTTGCTGCACTGTTGCCGGCAGAGCTGCCCGCTGAGCCGGGGTGTCGATTGCGGCCCGGTATTCGCAGCTGCCTCTGGTGTTGAGAAACTCCAGCCACAATTGCTCCCCCTGCATCCGCAGGACAACGCGGCCCGCAGCATCGGGCAGTTCCAGCTGCATGTCAACGGTGCTTCCTTGCAGCCATTGCGAGTGGGTGGCCGGAATGCTGCGTGCCAGCACCATCAGTTCGCGCATATCGGCCAGCACTTGTTCCCGGTTCATGCGGTGCGGCAGACGTGCCAATTGAAGGCGGAGGCGCGTGCGCGCCTGGGCAAATTGCAGGCGTTGTTCCGCGGATAAGACGGGAGACTCCGCATGGAATGTTTTTTTCTGGGGCGATTCGGGGAGGGGCTGCAAGGTGGCGATTGCGGCTCGCTGCTTGCTGTTTCTCTGGTAATAGATGCGGATAATGCTGCCTGGTGATTGCGCTGCCAGTACTTTGCGGAGGGTGGCGGTGGTGTCGATATGAGTGTTGTTGATGCGGGTGATGGTGTCACCTGCCTGTAGCCCGGCCAGGTGTGCCGGGGTTCCGGGATGCACGTGGCTCACAGTTATTCCTGGTGCTGGCGTTTTTTCTGCGGGTATTATGCCAAACACAACAGATGCTCCTGCCTGCTGTACGATGATGAAGTAAAGCAGGACGAGAAACTGCAGCGCTGTGTGCGGGAGGGTCATATGAGGTTTTCAGGCAGCGGCGGGGGAGGGGGCGATTGTACCCGGATAACAAGACGGCTCTGGTCGCTATCTTCCAGAATGAAGGTGTCCTGCTGGTTTTCGCGTTGCATGATGAGGCGCGGCGTGCCTGCCTGCGGTGAATCGGCGTTCTGCTGCAATAGACATACAGAGAAAGCGCCCAGCACCAGGGCAGCGGCAGCTGTTATGTAGTGCTTTTTCCGCGAAACGTGATATGCAGTGGCAGATACGTGCTGCTGTGCGTTGCAGACAATGGGAGACGGTGTGTATTGTGTGAGTAGTTCGTGTTCCAGGGCTTCATCTGCTGCGCATTCGCGTTCTTCCTGCGCCAGGGCCGCCAGAATACGAGCCCGTACATCCGGCGGCAGGGCTGCTGCCGGATGCTGCCGGGCAAGGTCATGAATGTCGGGTATTTCTGGTTTCATTCCGGTCGGTTTATTTCGTGTTCGAGATTCTGGCGGAATAATCGCAGCGCGGCGCGGTACCGGGTGGCGATGGTGGCGGGGTTCTCGTTCAGAATCGTGGCAATTTCGCGGAAGGTCAGAGATTCCCATATGTGCAGAATCACGACTTCGGCGTAATCCGGTCGCATCTCCCGCAAGACTTTTTCGATGCATTGCTGCCGGAATCTGGTATCCATTGTGCTGGTTAACCAAGGCATTTCCGTGTAGCGGGTGGGGGCTTCCTGGGCTGCGGCCATGGCAGTGGCCTGCTGGCGGGCACTGGCTTTGCCCAGATCTATGGCTTTGGTGCGGATGCAACGGATGACATAGGCAACCCATTGTTCCTGACTGCGCCGGAATTCTCCCTTCCGGGTAACCCTGAGTAGTTCGATAAGCGCATTTTGCAGCACATCTTCTGCATCGGCCATGTTGCGGGTGCGTTGGCGCGCATAGAGCATCAGCCGCGGCCCGTGCTCATTCAGCCAGGATTCCCAATCGGGCATGTTGCCCCCTTCTGTTGAATCATGTATCATCCTGTTTCATTTACATGGACGCAGGATGCAGTACCTTTTATTGCTGTTGTTGTGTGTTTTTTTATAAAATCTGCAGTGTCTCTGTGTGAACCGCGGCGGATGAAAAGCCCCTGCCGGCACCACGCCCAGCCGTCCTCCGGCCAGGCTCAGCGAAAATGTGGGTTGCTCTGCGATGCACACAGTCTAGCCCATCCGGCAGAGTTTTGTCAACGTGAGACTCACATGTGTCCCAAAGATTTTTTCAAATGGTAGCAAAATAGCAAAAATCAGGGCAAAGAAAATGGAAGGTTGATTTTTTCACCAGCAAAACGTATGCTGGTGTTGCTCTAAAAAAACACCTTCCATGGGTACTGTACATC
>CAJGCV010000056.1 GCA_904501915.1 uncultured Akkermansia sp.
AGCCACTCCTGGCTGTATTCAAAACTGGCAGAGCCCTGACGGCGGTGGTGTATCCACAATGTCCCGACCCGTATGCAGTCTGCACCAGGTTGCAATAAATCGGTATACACCCCTATCTCTGTATCATTGGTCATAGCGCTTGTTCACTATATTCTTTGGCATCTGTTCTGCTTCCAGACCTAATCCTACGGCATCGTGACGCGCATCAAAAGCATCGCTCAGGCGCTCAACAAGGCCAAGAGCAAAAATAACCGCTGCATAGCTGCTCATGGACACCCCGGCATCTCCCTTTTCGATGCGGTACAGTGTTGCTCGCGATATACGCGCACGCTCCGCCAGCGTCGTCGTTGATATACGCCGCCGGCGCCGGGCATCTCGCAAATCACTTCCCATCTTCTTCAGGGCTTTTGCAGCTTGCGGATAGAGTGGCCATCTCTCGTTCATGATACCTGATTATGTCTCATATCTGAGTAAAAAGCAAGAGTTTTTAATCAGATGTAGAACAAAATACCTCTTTTCCCATAATATAGCGACGAGCCAGAATGTGACACGTCGTGTGGCAGGTCGTGTGACACACTACTCCATACATGGTTGACACTACACAAGACAAAAAATCGCACTGTGAAGGTGTTACATCTTCTACAGTGCGTTATTGATGGTGAAATTTGCTCGGGGCGACAGGATTCGAACCTGCGACATCCAGCTCCCAAAGCTGGCGCTCTACCAGGCTGAGCTACGCCCCGATGGGAAGAGCAGATATTCGCGCCACGCGGGCATAAAAAAAATGGCTCGGGACGGGATCGAACCGCCGACACGCGGATTTTCAATCCGCTGCTCTACCAACTGAGCTACCGAGCCATTCTGCAAGCCCGTCTTGGACGGGGTGCGGGGGAAGTTTACACCAGATTCACCTGCTTTGCAAGCCAAAAATTATATTTTTTTGGTAATTTTTCTGATTTTTTTATCAAATCGGCAGAAGGCACTGACAAGGGACAGTTTAGCAAGAAGCTTTCAATTGCGCCAGAAGGTCAGAAAGCGAATCACAGCGGTACGCGGCGCGTGAAAAATCGCTATAACAGGTCATGCGGTTGGGTATGGCAACGCAGGAGATGCCAGCATTCCGTGCGGATATGGTGCCGTTTTCGGAGTCTTCGATGATGAGGCATTCTTCTTTGGCCAATCCCATGCATTGCTGCGCTGCCAGGAAGAGGTCCGGGGCGGGTTTGACGGCGTAACCATCGGTTCGGGTGAATACGCCGGCAAAGCGTGCGTATATGCCCAGACGCTCGAGCCAGCCTTGCACCCAGCGACGCGAAGAGGATGAGGCAACGGTAAGCGTTATTCCCTGCCCTGCACACCAATCCAGTAATTCCTGCGCGCCCGCCATGAGTCCGGAGCGCTCCAGGTCTGCCTCGAGCACGGCCTGTCGGGCGGGAGTTTCCTTTTCCCAGTCGTATTTCTTACCGGTGAGTTTTTCGAGGTGCTCGGCGGGGTCCCAGTGGGAATATCCGGCGCCCAGGCAGGGGGAATAGGTGGCAATGGAGATTTTCTGCCCTTCACGCGCGAAGAGCTGCACCCAGGATTGGTAGATGGCCCATTCGGTATCTACGAGGACGCCGTCGAAATCAAAGATAATTCCTTTGGGCAAGAGCATGGGCGTGTATGGGGCGGCTATCAGAGTTCTCCGTTCAGCTTGGCGCGCAGCCATTCACGGGCAGAACGGTGGGCCAGGTTCTTGATGAAGAGGTAGATGGCGATGCCGATGTAGAGGATGTTCGGAATCCACGCGCAAATCCAGGGTTTGAGGATGCCAGCTTCACCCAATGATGGGAACACGCGGTAGAAGAAGAGCATGAGTGCAGCCAGCAGCACTGCGATACCGATGCCTTTCATGGTGCCACGACGCTGGAAGGTGATGGCGCTGGGCACAGCCAGAAGAACCAGCACCAGGCAGGAGAATATGCGGGCTATGCGCACATGCCACTCGGTGCGGAGCTTGCGGCGGTCTTCTTTGGAACCGGCGCCGGATTTGAGGAATTCATACATGGCGGAGGTTCCCATGGCATCGACGCGGTCATTGTGCCCAGGACTGATAATCTGGTATGGCTTTTCCTCGAAGGGGAGTGTGATGGAGGAGACGTATTCATCGTCCTTCGGGCGCACGCCGGGTGCTGCCATTTCGCGGACGTAGACGTTCTCGAGTGTCCAGGTGGATTCTTCCTTGTTCCAGGTGGCGCGGTCGGCGCGGTATTGCTTCAGCTGGCGGCCGCGGACTTTTTTGTCGAACTGGTCAATCGTGACGCCGAGCATGGGGGCGCCGGGGTTTGTTGCCAGCGCGGGCGTTACGATACGCCAGATGCGGGCTGTTGCATCACTGCGGTATACAATGGAACGCGCTGTACCATCTGCATTGGTGTTGCGTTTCATGACCATCTCGCGGTAGAGGGAGCCGCTGGGTGCCCAGTGGAAGCCGCAGATGCCATACCCCAGGGACACGAAGCATGCCATGATGAACACGGGTTTGCACACGCGCAGCAGGGAGCGTCCGGACTGCAGCATGCCGGTAATTTCGCTGCCGCCACAGAGTTTGCTGAGGCACCAGAGCGTACCCATGAGCAAGGTATACGGAAGAATCTGGTACAGGAACATGGGCAGCTGTGTGCCGTAGAAATGCAAGGCCTGCAGCACGGGGTCCTCAAAGCGGGTGCGGAAGCGCTCCATGTTGTCGGTAAAATCCGCCAGTATGTAGATGAGCAGCAGAATCATCGTACACATGAGGAAGTACGAGACAAAGTTGCGGGTCATGTAGCGGTCCATCGTGCCCATGAATGCGTATCTGACCGCCGCCACAAAAGGCAGGAAGCACAACACGCCCAGGAACACCGGGCGGCAGAGTTGCTCCACAGGGTAAGTATCCGGCATACCGGGCACTTCCCATTTCATCTGCTCGAGTTCTCCCGGCACCAGATACATGGCAAGGAGCGCGCCAAGTACTAACAGGGCAAGGGCTGGAAATGTGCGGCTGATAAATGACATCGGGAGAGAGAGTGGATGAGATGTTTCAGAAAAGGGTTATGTTTATTGGCCGGTTCCCAGGCGTTCTGCCAGATATTCCGGTAAACCTACAGCCAGGACGGCCTGTTGCGCGGCTGCCACATCGTACTCCACGCGGCGCAGGGTTACAGTGGCGGCATCGGAGTCGTATATGGCGTAGCAGGCGCGCGGGTCGCCGTCGCGAGGCTGCCCCACAGAGCCCACATTGATAAAATACTTAAGCCCGGGCTGCAGAGGCACAATCACTTCACCATCCTGGAGCAGCTGCTGCCAGTATTCCACCATTTCTACGGAGTGATGCCCATCCCACGCAAAGACGCGGGGCTGGTGGGTGTGCCCATGGAAACAGACCGGCAGGAACTGGCGGTTGAAATTGCCCGCAGCATCATGCGCGTTGAGGATGTAGTTCCATGCCATTGGCTGATCCAGGCTGGAATGCACCATCACAAACTTCGAACGTTCAATGCGCTGCAGCGGCAGGCGGCGCAACCAATCAAGGCTTTCAGCATCCAGGCGGGAGCGGGTCCAATCCATTGCCTGACGGGCAATGGGATTCATCCGTGTCTGGTCCTCCCGGCAAACTTCTTCGTCGTGATTCCCTTTCACCACCGGGCATCCGATAGCCCGTATTTCGTTCACACACTCCTGAGGGTACGCATTGTAACCAACAACATCCCCCAGGCACACAACATCCGTACACTGCTCGCACTGATAGTCTGCCATAACGGCATATAGTGCGTGCAGGTTGGCGTGAATATCACTGATGACCGCAGTTCTCGGCATAGGCAACTGATACTTTATACCACATATACCTTTACACTGCAAGCCCTGAATTTCGGGTTAAGCAGCATTTTTCTTTCAGAATCCTTAAATATCCGCCCCGAAGGTAGTCTTGCCGTTTTTTATAACATTGACACCGATAGCGTGTCTGGTAGAATGGCAGAAAAAAAGGGAGAGAATTCATATGCTTCATCTCATCAAGGCACTGCTCATTCTGCTATCACTAATCATGACCCAGCCAACCACAGGAGGACAACCCAGAGAAGAAAAAGCCCGCCAGAATGTTGAGGCGGTAATGGGCAAACATTTCGGCAAGGCCGTATTCATCCGCATCATCAAAGAGGAATATGCATTAGAGCTATGGTTGAAGGGCAATGACGGCAAGTGGGAGATATACAAGACGTATGATATTGCAGCCATGAGCGGGGAACTGGGTCCCAAGACTGCAGAGGGCGACGAGCAGGCCCCCGAAGGATTTTACCGGGTTTTCCCCCGCAGCATGAATCCCTGGAGCAACTACCACCTGGCATTCAACATTGGTTACCCGAACGCCTACGACCGCAAACTGGGACGCACCGGGTCCTACATCATGGTGCACGGCAGTTTTGTTTCCATCGGCTGCTTTGCCATGACGGATGCCTGCATCGAGGAAATCTACACGCTGGTAAACGAGGCGTTCAAAGCCGGTGAAAAATACGTACCCGTGCAGGTATACCCCTTCCGAATGACCCCGGAGCGCATGCAGGAAGAAGCGGGAAACGAACACCTCGCGTTCTGGAAACACCTGCTGCCCGGCTGGCAATACACCGAAAGCCATAAAGCCCCCTATCCGGATAAGGACAACTGATGATTCACGTGATTCCCGAGAACTGGCAGCCCACCCCGGCAAAACCGAACTGGCGGAAACGCTGCGGCGTTGCCCTGCTGGCAGGTGGCCTTACCGGCCTGCTGTTCTGGTGTCTGACGGGGCATTTCTCCAGCGCCTTTACCATCACCACCGGGCTGGTACTCAGCTGCATGTGGGCAGACCGCATCGAGGAGCCCTACACTCACGGCTCCCGTGCGGGAAATTGGCTGGAGCATTCGTGCACGCACTGGCGCAGCACCCGCCGGGGTATTCTCATCTACTGCCACCAAAAGCCCATGCCCTGCCTCTTCCTGCCGTGGGAAAGTCTCCATACAGCCAGGCCGTGCAAAAACGGCATCACGCTGGAAGATGCCACGAACGATACCTTTTATGAACTGCCCGTGGCAGAAAGCCAGCAGACAGAATGTCTCGCCCGCATTCAGGAATGCATCCGGCTGCACCACACCGGAAGCCAGCAGGACGAGACCGTCTGCAAGCCGGTTTATTACCTGATGAGCCCGCATCTGCTCCCCACCTGGAAGCACCTCAAATACCCCCTTCCCTGGGTGGCGCTGGGACTGCTCTGCCCCTTCTTCTGGCCGGGCGAAATCATTCCCTGTGTGCTGAGTTTTGCGCTGGCGGGGTCCATCGGAAGCATGACGCTCACGGATTTCGAAGATGACTGGGGCACAGAAACATACATGGGAGAAGAAATACGCCGCAGCAAACGCGGCGTCAGCCTCCGCATGAATGGTGGCGCTCGCTGTTTTATTCCCTGGAGCAGTCTCACCGAAGGCACCCAGCTGGAAGACCAGCATGCTTTTCTTCAACTGCAAGGCAGCACATTCGGAATCATCCTTGCAGCAACCAATGGCAGTATCCCCATCCCCCTCACCCGCCTGTTTCTGAAACGCCACCGTCTGGTCAGGAAACTGGGTCGCTTGGCAATCACGTTCCTGTTTCTGGCAGCCGGAGTTCTCTGGTTCTGCTGGTGGTATTGAATTTCCGGAGCAGTTTTGATGCCGTTCCACCATAATAACGAGAGAAATTACTATCTCTCACGCATACCCGCCGGACGTTGATGTCTATCTGGCGGGATTGTAGTTTTCAACCATATGAGAAGTTCCCGTTATATTCAGCTTTCGCGCAGTTCCAAACGCGATTAGTGACGGTCTGGTGGGAAACCATGCACCGCTCACGGTTTATCAAAAAGCCCTATGAAGTACGGTGCAGCGGGATTCTCCAAATCCGTAATGGCCCAGATAAAGGGGCGGTCCATGATAAATGACGGCATGCGGCGCGGGGGAGCAGCAGAAAAAACACGAACCATGCCCACCGTGACCGCCGCCGCTTCAGCCCCCTGCTCATCTGCTTTCACATAGCAGCGCTGCAAGACATTGCCCAGGTAAAGCGGAGCATCGGCAAAGCCGCTCAAATCAGCCATAGGGGTGAAGATAATCCGCAAACCACAATTTTTAAGCGCCCGGGTCAGCGAAAACGTGTCGGTGCGCTGCTCAAACCGCGGCATGCCCACCCGCACCTGGCAGGGGCGGGTCTCCCGAAGTGACCGGCAGATACCAAGAAAGCGTTCAGCGGTAAGAGTAGCCGCGAACTCACGGGCATCACCAAGGTCTGGCAGAATAGAAAGGAAGCAACCGGGAACGCCCTCGCGGTCATCCTCCCGGAAAAACAAGGCAAGCGCCTTCCATCCATCCCCCTCAGCGTAGGAAAAACGAGCGGTCTTAAGCATCATCGGAACCTCCATTTCGGTACCATCTGCACAATGAAAAGGCGTTGGCAATGTAGCATCCGGGTCAAAAGGAACACGCCATTTTTCCTCCAGAGCGATGGCATTGGCCGCAATCATGCAACAATCCTTTCCTGCAAGGTCGGTGGGTTTAATGATGCTGGGAATCATACCGCGCGTTTTCTCAGAAGCCCAGGCATTCACCATAGCGGCGGCCTTTCCGGCATCTGACATCAACGGAGCAGGAATAACAGCATCAACATTGATTCCGGGTTTCAGCTTCCATTTTTCATCCACGAAAAGGGCATCTGCCTCGGCAGGCTGCATGGCGGAAGGCAGGAAGCGGGCGGGCATGCGCAACTGTTCCAGTTCGCGGGCAGTCTCACCACGAGCCCCCTGTTGCAGGAGACGCAGCACACCCTCCAGACTAGTCGGAGAAAACACCACATTTCCCTTCTGTTCCTTCACCAGTTCCCGGAACATATCAAGGCCGAAATCAGGCGTTTCCACCGCCGCAACCGGCAGCATCAACGCACTGAGCAACGTAGTCAGAACCGCACGTATCTTCATGCTCCGCATCTTAATGGATAATGCAGGAAGAGTCAAGATTTTAGCCTCTCTACTATTTGCGAAACAAACCCGGACTACCCCACAAGCATACCAAAGTTGTTGCGCTACATTGTTTTTACCTTCTTCTGTCACCCGTTTAAGGACTCCCTTTATTTTTTGCGGAGCTGGTGGCTACGGCAGCACCTGCGCCCACCAAGGCGCAGGCTTACCCCTCCATCTTGCGCTGAGTAATGCTGCACGAGCGGGGCTGCCCGCCGCGTTTGCGGGCACGCTTCAGCTCCAGCTGCCGGGGACTTGGCGCGCCGTTGAGGCGGTGGTCCAGCTCTTCGCAAAGCGTGCGGCGCGCCAGATAGCGGTTGATTTCGCGCTCCCGCTCGCAATGGCAGCGGACCACAATACCACTGGGCACGTGGGTCAGATACACACAATTATTCGTCTTATTGACTTTCTGCCCACCCTTGCCGCTGCCGCGCACAAATTTCTCCTCCAGGTCATTCTTATACACCCCGAGGCGCTGCATCATGTCCTGGAGTTTCTGCAATTTCTCTGGCGAAACGGGCATGCAAAGCATCGTATATCAGAATACGTTGCATGGCAAGCTCTTTTCCTGCGTACTGTCCCGCATTTCCCTTGCGCAAAGTGGGTGATATATGCTAGAGTAGCCGCCTGATGGCTACAATCTGCATACTGGACGGCATGGCGCTCATCTACCGCGCGTTCTACGCCTTTATCAACAACCCGATGCGTAATTCCTCCGGGCTGAACACCTCTGCCATGTTCGGCTTCATCAACACGGTGGTGCACCTCATCGAAAAGGAAAAGCCCACACATATAGTAGCCTGTCTGGACCCCAGCGGCCCTACCTTCCGCCACGAGCGATTCCCCGAATACAAGGCCAACCGCCAGGCCATGCCCCAGGAACTGCGCGATTCCATTCCCTGGATTGTGGATATTCTGGCAGCCATGCGCATCAAAACGCTCCGCATGCCCGGGTATGAAGCAGACGACCTTATCGGCACCATCACGCGCATGAGCGACGAAGCGGGCAACATGCACGCCTACATGGTTTCCAAGGATAAAGACCTGGGGCAGCTGCTCTCGCCCACCTGCTCGTTCTGGAGGCCGGGCAAAAAAGGCAGCGATTTCGAAACGGTGGGGGTGAGCGAATTCCTGGAAGAATGGGGCATTGAAAATCCACGCCAGATTATTGATATTCTGGCACTCATGGGCGATGCTTCGGACAACATTCCCGGCGTGCCCGGGGTGGGCGCAGTGTCGGCTAAAAAGCTCATCACCCAATTCGGCAGCATTGAGAGCATGCTGGCCCGCAGCGCGGAAATCAAGGGCAAAATGCGCGAAAAGATTGAGCAGAATGCCGAAGCTGCCCGCCTTTCCTACGAGCTGGTAACCATCCGCCGCGATGTACCGGTGGAATTGAAGCTGGAAGATTGTAAAATTCAGGAATTCGACACCAGAGCCCTGGCAGACATTCTCAAAAAGCTCGAATTCAAGGAACTGGCGCGCAAATTGTGCGGCACACAACCCACTGATGCCGATATGGGCGAGCTTTTTGCCGCTGCAGCCGCCCCCGCCGATCCGGCAGAGGGCGACATGCAGCTGGATTTGTTCACCCTGCCCCAGCTGGCCGATATCAACAACACCTCGCACCAGTACCACCTGGTCAACTCCCCTGAAGCCCGCGCCGCGCTGGCTGCCCGCATGGAGCAGGCACCACGCTGGGCATTCGACACCGAGACCACCGGGCTCGACCCACTCACGGACAAGCTGCTGGGCTTCTCCGTGGCACTGGATGAGCACGAGGCCTATTACATTCCTGCGGCGGAGGCTGGCTGGCTGGATTGCTTCCGCACCGCCTTTGCCGGCAGTGCCGAGAAAATCGGGCTGAATGCCAAGTTCGACATTCAGGTGCTGCACCAGGCCGGGCTGGTGGTGAACGGCCCCATCTTCGACTGCATGCTGGCGCACAGCGCGCTGTACCCCGAGCTGCGCCACGGCATGGACGACATGGCCGAAGCGCTGCTGCAGTACAAGACCATTCATCTGGAAGACATAGCCGGCAAGGGCAAGGACATGGATACCGCCGCCGTACCCGTGGAAACCATGGCCGAATACGCCGCAGAGGATGCGGATGTGACCCTGCGCCTGTACCACGTACTGCACCCCCAGCTCGTGGAAGCCGGGCAGGATGAGCTCATGCGCAGCATCGAGTTCCCGCTGGTGCCGGTGCTCGCCGGTATAGAGGAGGAAGGTATGCGCGTGGAACCCGGGCTGCTGCAGAAGAGCTCTGATGAACTCGGCGCGCAGATAGATGCCATCCGCGCCCGTATTGATGAGCAGGTAGGCCGCCCTATCAACCTGAACTCCCCCAAGCAGCTCGGTGAGCTCCTCTTCGATGAGATGAAGCTGCTCGCCAAGCCCAAGAAGACCCGCACGGGGCAGTACGTGACCGATGAAGAGACGCTTCGCAAGCTGGTGCCCATATCCCCGCTGGTGGCGGATATTCTGGAATACCGCGAGCTGAGCAAGTTGAAAGGCACCTATCTGGATGCCCTTCCCCGCTTCATCTCCCCGAAGGATGGCCGCATTCACTCCACCCTGCTGCAGATGGTGACGGCCACCGGCCGCCTGGCGTCCCAGAACCCGAACCTGCAGAATATCCCCGTGCGGTCCGATGCCGGCAAGCTCATCCGCCGCGCCTTTGTGGCCCGCGATGCGCAGCACAGCATCCTCTCTGCTGACTATTCACAGGTGGAGCTCCGACTCATGGCAGCCCTCTCCGGCGACCCGGGCATGATTGCCGCCTTCACCTCCGGCCGCGATATCCACGCCGAAACCGCCTCCCGCATCTACGGCGTGCCGCATGAGGAAGTGACCGCCGATATGCGTCGCAAGGCCAAGACGGTGAACTTCGGTATCATCTACGGCATTTCGGCCTTCGGCCTGTCGCAGCGGCTGGATTGTCCTCGCGGCGAGGCCGCCGCCCTCATCGAGAGCTACTTCACCCAGTTCCCGGGCGTGAAGGAATGCATGGACAAGCTGGTAACCGAAGCCCGCGAGCGGGGCTATGCCGAAACCCTCTGCGGTCGCCGCCGCAAGCTGCCGGATCTGAACAGCGCCAACTTCAACCTGCGCGCCGCTGCCGAGCGCACCGCCATCAACACCCCCATCCAGGGTACCGCGGCAGATATGATTAAAATTGCCATGGTACGCGTGGCCGAGCTGCTGAAGGGTAAGCGCAGCCGCCTCATCATGCAGATACACGACGAACTCCTCATCGACCTGCACGAGGACGAGCACGACCTCATTCCCCGGATTACCGAAGCCATGCGCACCGCCCTGCCCCTGCCGCACGGCGTACCGCTGGAGATAGAGGCCAACACCGCCCCCAACTGGCTGGAAGCGCATTAACGCCACGCAAAAAAATCAACAACAGCCTGATTTGTTAGAACATAATAGTTTACAATAATCACACTCCATCGCAATATAAACCTCAGCCAAGGCTGACGAATAATCCCCCCTCATGAAATCCATCTGGAAAATCGTGCGCAAAACAATAATCGGCCTCGCTGTGCTGGGGGGCGGGCTACTGCTTGCAGCTGCGGCGGGGATAGTGTGGATTTTCTGCCTGGCCTCGCAATCAGAAAAGGACGTGGTTACCTGCAAAGATGCCATCACTTACGTGCAGCAAGCCGACCGCGCCGCTAATCCGGACGAAAAACTGCAGTATCTGCATGCAGCTGTAGCTGCCTATCTCGCCGCTTCCGACCTCAAACAGTCCGATGCCATACAGCGCATCATGGAACTGCTGCCCCGCATGCAGGAAAACAAGCTTGCACCGGAAGCGCCGGCGCGGTATCTCTTCAATTTATTGGACGAGCCTGCGGCGCTTTCCGTATTCGTGCAGAGCGGTTTGTTCGACTTCAGTGCAAAGCTGGATGAAATGGGCAGGCGCGATTCTGCCGAACTGCTGTACGCTATGATGAAAATCGTGGCCCTGGAGCGGCACGGCGAGCGCGTGGACGCGTTCAAGCCGCTCATTATCCACCTGCTGCAGCAGGGAACCAGGCCCGACTGGTTTGAAAGGGACGCCGTATTCATGCCCACGCCTAACGACCCGGTACTTGTGGCAGTGTACACACGCGATGCCGATTTCCTGCGCGCCGTGCTGGCCTGTGGGCTGCCCGCCAGCGGTATCCATGGTGACAAGAAGCCGGAATGTGAAGCGCTCTGGCAGAACTCCCCCGACCTCGTCGAAATCCTCCAGTCAAATTAATCATTAATCATTAATCATTCATGATAACTCTCGTAGGTTTAGGATACGATATTCACCGCTTCTCCGAGACAGAGCGTCCGCTCTGGCTGGGCGGTGTGCAGGTGCACCCCACCAAGGGGCTGGCCGGCCACAGCGATGCCGATGTGCTCTGCCACGCGCTGGCAGATGCCATTCTCGGCGCCATCGGCGAGCCGGACATCGGCTACTGGTTCCCCCCGGGCGATGACAGCTGCAAGAACATCTGCTCCCTCCGCATCGTGGAGAAAGCAGTCGAACTGCTGCAGGCCCAGGGTGGCCGCGTGGTGAACGTAGACTGCGCCCTCATTGCCGAAGCACCGAAAATCATGCCCTTTGTGCAGCAAATGAAGGAGACGCTGGCCCCCATTCTGGGAGTGGCTCCCCGCCGCGTAGGGGTGAAAGCCACCACCAACGAAAAACTGGGCGCACTGGGCCGCCGAGAAGGCATAGCCGCGTTTGCCACGGTTGCCGTACAAGTTCCCGAAGAAGCATAACGACCATGAACCCTGAAATTGATTTACTAGCTTTTGCCGCGGTGGGCAATCTGAAAGCCACCGGGCTCACCGTAACCACGGCAGAAAGCTGCACGGGCGGCATGATTGCCGCCGCCCTCACAGAAGTACCGGGAGTCTCCCAGGTATTCCGCTACGGCTGGGTCACCTACTGCAACGAAGCCAAGGAACGCCTGCTCAATGTACCCACCGAGCTCATCGAGGAGCACACCGTAGTGAGCGAGCCCGTGGTGGCCGCCATGGCACAGGCCGCCATGCGCCAGAGCGGCGCAGATATCGCAGTGGCTGTCTCCGGCAATGCCGGGCCTGCTGCGCCAGAAGGTGAGCCGGGGGTCGGCACGGTTTGTATTGCTATTGCCCGCCGCGGGGCTGCGCGCCCGGTGCATACGGAAACACTGTACATGCCCGGGTTGGACCGCCGGCAGTTCCGCCAGCGGGTTGTAGCCAAAGCGCTGCAGTTAATCGCCAGCGCTGCAAATTAACCTATTAAAAAAGCCTGCGGATGTTTCCGCAGGCTTTTTAGTGGACATCATTCAATGCCCTGCCGGTCGTAAAGTTCTTTATATAGCGGGCAGGAAGCATAAAGTTCCTCATGCGTGCCATCGCCCACAATACGGCCGTAGTCAAACACCAGAATGCGGTGCGCATTGCGGATGGTGCTGAAACGGTGCGCCACAATGAGCGTGGTGCGCCCCTGGGCCAGCTTATCCAGCTCTTCCTGAATCTCGCGCTCACTCTCAGCATCGAGTGAAGCGGTGGCTTCATCCAGAATCAGGATGGGGGCATCCTTCACAAAAGCACGGGCAATGGCCACGCGCTGGCGCTGACCGCCGGAAAGCCCGGCGCCACCCTGCCCCAGCTCGGTATCAATCCCCTGCGGCTGAGTTGCCAGGAACTTGCTCACGGCAGCTGAATCCGCCGCTGCCAGGATTTCCGGCTCCGTGGCGTTCATGCGCCCCAGGCGGATATTCTCGCGAATACTGCCGGCAAAGAGCAGAGCCTGCTGCCCCACAAGGGAGAGCTGCTCACGCAAATCATGTGTATGCATATCCCGCACATCGATACCATCCACTGTAACAGCCCCCTTTGTGGCTTCGTAGAATCGGGGAATCAGTGAAGCAAAAGTCGTCTTCCCCGAACCGCTGGGGCCCACAAGACCCACAATCTGCCCGGCAGGAATCGTCAGATCCACATCGCGCAACACCAGTTTCTCCGGGTCATAACCGAAACTTACATTCTTAAAGCAGATTTCCCCCTTGGCCCGGCCCTCAATCTTCTGCGGATTGGCGGGCTGGGGAATTGAGTTAGGTTCCAACAGTACTTCAGAAAGGCGCTTCAATGCACCCTGTGCTTCATTGAAGCGGTTCCACGCTGTTCCTGCGCGCTTCATGGAGTCAAAGGTGAAGAACAGAGCCGCGGCAATAGCCATAAAATCTGTGAGAGCAAGGCCGCACATGCGCCCGCGCACCAGCAGGAATGCCAGGGCAAGAGCTGTCACAATTTCCATGACCGGCACCAACGCTTTCTGGTATTTCACCAGTTTCACCAGATTCGTGCGCAAACGCCGCGAAACATTCCTGAAATCATCAATTTCACGCTGTTCCAATGCATAGGCACGGATTTCGCGCTGATTTTCCAGATTCTGCTGCACGGCGGTATTAAGCTCACCCAGCCCCTGCTGCGCGCGCTGTGCCTTCTGCGAAATACGCTTACCGAATTCCATGATAGGCCAGGCAGCCAGGGCAATAAACACCAGATTCACAAAGAACAACACACCCTGACCAGATGTGACAAGGAGGAAAATAAATGCCCCTATGGCACAAATGGCAGTAATCGGCTGCTTCACCAAATCATTGGAAACCGTGGTCAGGATATTC
>CAJGCV010000057.1 GCA_904501915.1 uncultured Akkermansia sp.
AAAGTCAATTGTGAATTTGAAAAATCTGCACAAATGTCTCATTTATGCAGATTTCACCCTTTTGGTGTACAGACATGCTGGGGAGGCTGTCTGCCTCCCCTATCCAATTTACGAAACATTGGGACACATGTGAGGTTAGCCCACGTTAGTGGGCGACAGCCTTTAGCGCGGGGTGGAGAGACGAAGTCGCGGAACCCCGGGTTAAACAATAAAACAACCTAAACCCCGAACGCAGTAAGTGGGTGGCAGCCTGCCACGGCGTAGGGCGTAAGCCCGGAGACGGGAAAGCTAAGCATCAACATAAAGCATCACTTTCTGTCACCCGTTATCACGGGTTTTGGTTTGTTTTTTTATTGGAGCAGGCGCTGCGCGTGCTAACGCACGCTTGCACCTGCCTAAGAGCTATCGCCCACTACCGTGGGCTATGAATTCCGCTCGCTACGCTCACCGATAGATTCCAATTTGTCCGGCACCACCAATACGGATAACACATCAATCTTTAATTGCCGGAGCAATAATCCAAAATCGTAAATCCGTAAATAATTCCTCTGTTTCCGCATTTTCTGCTTGCGTTGGCAGGGGCATTTGGGTATGATGGTAGGGTATAACATAGGGTGGACTATGGACACCCGCACACATTCGATTTTACCACCAGAACAAACTTATGAAATTACATCTCCCGAAATTGCTTCGCAACGCCGTGCTCGCCTGCATCACAGCCGTAGCCGGTATCGCAACAACCACCGTGGGCACTGCTACCTTTGCAGGCGGCGTTGTGGCCTTCGCCATTTCTCAGCAACAAGCTCAGGCTGCCAACGAACTGAACGTCCCGACAGGGGGTAACTTCTTTGGTGGCAACTTCGAGTTCGATTTCGTTATTGCTGATGGTTATCTGTCGGGCAATAACACGTCCGATGTTGTGGCATACTATGGTGGCGATAGGTTGACTGGTGACTATGGAGCAAATGCATATGCGGTGATACGAGATGGAGAGAGCCTTACGCTGAAAGTGGGTCGTGGTAAGCTGACGGGTTCGACAGATGCGCTTGTTGCGGGAATGGAATTTGTTGACGCTGACTCGTATACCTTTGCAAGAAGCCTTGAAGCAGGTACGGTATATACAGTCAAGGTTACGGGTGGAGACCAGAACCAGGTAGTAGCACTTTTTGAAAAAGGTGCAGAAGAGGCTCTGGAGACCATGGCAAGTGGATACAAAGGAAACATGAATGGTGGTGGTGCCGGAACCACGATGAACTCTGAGTTGAATGTAGTGTATTCAACAAGTTCTGTATACTGGAATGGAAAAGATGGTAATGCTTCTGTAGCGGATGCTTCGAACTGGATTAGTGCTACGGGTTCTGTTCCTGCAACGCTGGAGAATGCAAACCTTGTTTTCAGTAACCTTATTTCAGATATTACTCAGACGGTTACTTTGAGCAATATAACGCTGAGCAAAGTGTATGTTCTGGCAGATTGCCCCTGCACATTCGATGTGAGTGGCAATGTAGAGATCAATAATTCATTTTTTTATAATAATCCTGATTTTAACATTGCCGAGAATGCCGTACTCAAGTTTGTCAATACGACGGTTGATATCACACATTCCCGACCCATGGACGGTGCTGGCAAGGTGCAGGTGGGTGCTGGTGCTGTATTGTCTGTGAATCACTCATCACAGTGGTCATCGGTTCGTTCTGCCATTGAGGTGCTGGGCGGTGGCACGCTGAAGTTGACACAGGACGATTCAATGGGCTGGGGTGCCGCTGGTACTGAGCGCATGGGCGATGTGTTGCTCCGGGGCGACAGCGAAAGTTCCGTGGCTAAGATGCAGGTGACGGAAAAGCAGACCATGAAGACAAATGTCACTCTCGGTGGTAACGCCTTGGTGACAGGTGGACAACTTGAGTTCTTCGGTGGTAAGATTACGGCTACGGGTACTAATAACACCATAGAGTCGGAGATATACTCTCGATCTACACAATTGGATGATGGTACGATTCACGAAATTGAAGTAACCAATGCAGCAGATACCCTTAATATGGTAGGGCGCGTGCATGCCAGTGGCGGTGCGGGTAATAACGCAATTGCCAAGAAAGGAGCCGGCACGCTGACCTTCTCTGGGGCAAATAACATTCTTTACAAAGGATTCTATGCGGAGGGAGGTATTGTGAATTTCAACAATACCACTCGCGTGCAGGGCGGTGCACTGACTGTTTCCGAAGGTGCAACTGTAAACGTCAACTCTGCATTGACTATTACCCACGCCATCAGCAATAGCGGTAGTATTACCGTGGAGCAGGGCGGCAGCATCATCCTGGATGATGCATTAGTTGGTCAGACCCAGCAGGAAGGTTACGTGAATGGTGCTTTCGAAACTTCCGAAAATGGTTTCCGCGGCGCAGCATCGGTAACTGTTATGAGTGGCTCCGTAATACCTGGTCTCGCTTTTACGTATGCAGGCAGAGAGTACACTCCGGCCAGCGACGGTTCCATCAGTAACGTTATTGATTTTAAGACCCTGCATGTCGTTACAGGTACGGCATACATGGGTGGTGACCAGGACACCATTAAGTCAACACACGCAGATACCATTGCGATGAGTGGTGGCAACCTGGTGGTTGCAGATGATTGCACGGCGGGTAATGTCAATTTCACAGTGGATGGTGCCACGCTGGATGCTACAGATGGTTCCCTGTTAGTGACAGGTAGTGTTGTTGCGGAAGCGCTTAACACTACCATGAAGGGTAATATCACCATCAATGGTAACGACCAGGCTAACCGAGGACTGCGCCTGACCGGCACTAGTGAATATGATGAAGCAAACGGCACCATTACCACTCCTAACCTTATCATTACCGGTGAAGATACGGTGGTGTCAACGTATAGACTGAATCTCGGTGATGACGGTGGTGATGCCGGTTCTAAAGAGACACGTCTGGACATCACCGCTGGAGCTGTAGTCAACGTTAATGGAACTTCCTGGAATGGGAATAATCAGGATTCGTTCCTGCTGGCCCACTGGAGTGACGCCCGGGGCGAGGTGAATATCGAGAACGCAACGCTGAATATTCTGAACAGCGGCTTTACTGTAGTTGATAATGCAGCTAAGTCTGCCGTCCTGAATATCAAGGATCGCGGCATCCTCAACATTTCGGCGCTTTCCAGACAGGGCTCCAGCAAGGATAAGGTTACTGTGCGGCTGGAGGCTGGCGGTACCATCAATATCGGTTCCTACGGCATTGGCCGGCATGCTGTAGACGGAACCGGTAATAACGGTGATTTCAACTTCAATATCAATGGCGGTAAGCTGGGTATCCTTTCCTCTGCAGACAGCTGGGCTACATACAAGGCACTGGAGTTGAATGGAGACCTCACCATCAACACTGAGAAGTATGATGCGGTAGCAGAAAAGTATACGGGTGGTGCGGGTCTCATCACCCTCAATGGTGTTGTGACTTCGAGTGAGCATTCCCTCATCAAGGATGGTGTGGGTACACTTGCTTTGGGTGCAGAGGTGATGAAGGATTCCAACCTCGTGGTGAATAAAGGTATCATCACCCTGGCAGCTGGAGCAACCAGCCTCAAGATTGGCAGCCTGAGCATGACTGATGGCGTTATTGGCGTTATCCGCCTGAACGCCGGGCAAACGCTGACCCTGGGTGCCGCACCCACGGGTGATATCTGCTTTGTGCTGGACGGCATTACCTTTGAAGAAGGCGTTAACACCAAGCAGATTACCGTTGCGGATGGCGATTACAAGCCTGCAACGGCCGTGGTGGAATGCCTCACTGCCGAAAATGTGAGCGCCACCTATGCTGACGGTATCGTGACACTGACAAAGTCTGATACACCGCTTGCCGCTGGTGATTTGAAGTGGAATGCAGATGGTATAACCGATGACTGGACCAGCGGCGCTACGTTCCAAAACTGGACGGTCAATGGTGTCAGCACTCGTTTCGTGGATGGCTCTACCGTTACCTTCGGTGATGACTCCTCTTCCACCGGTGAGATCGTTACTATTACCGGTACGGTGGCGACGGGTGGCGTAACTGTGAATGGCACAGGCTGGGTATTCGACGGCAGCGGTAATATCGGTACGGCTGTGGAAGTCGGGAATGATAAGAGTGGAGGAGTATCCAACACCGGTAAGCTGACCCTGGCAGAAAATGCATCTGCCACGTTCCGTGCAAATGCTGCATTTGACCAGATAGAATTCGGCACAGGTTCCACCCTTATTGTTGAAAACGCAGCAACGGTTCAATATCAGACACAGGCCACACAGAATGCTGCAATTGCAGCAAGGACCATTTCTCTTGATAATGCGTCCTTGTCACTCCATCCGAGAGGAGATGAGCAGAGCATCACAATCGACACGCTGAAGATTGCGGGTGAATCGACGCTGGAGACGGTGACTAATAACAGTGCCTATCAGATGGCTTTTGATGTAAAGAATCTGACATCTGACAATAAGTCGGCTGTTCTGCATCTGAAATCCGGCTCTAAAACTGGCAAAACGACTACCTTTAATCTGGAAGGTACAGGTGAATATGTGGGTGATATCAAGCTCACCGCCAATGCTCAGGATGGCCGCAGGGTTGCTTTGAACCTGAACAGTGCAAATGTTGCCAAAAATGCGGTTATTACCTATGTGCAGCAAAACGGTACCGACGACCATATTGCCATCGGTCTTGGCACAGATGCCACCGTTCGCGGTATTGCCGGCACCATGAGCAATACGATTGGTCGTATTTGTGCCTACACCCTGGACAAGAATACACAAAGCTTCGACAAGGCAGAGGATAATATTACCACTGCCCGCACGCTGACTATTGCCACCAGGGAGGGCGATGCTCACAGCACCAATGCAAGCCTGGGATATAAGCTTAATCTGGTGAAGACAGGAGCAGGTTCCCAGAGCTTTACGGGCGACTTGTCAGTCTTCAACGGCACCATGACCGTGAGCGGCGGCACGCTGAGTGTCAGCTCCATTGGCGCTGCTACGGCCATGAGCATCACCTCTGCCGGCGCCACTCTGGCTGTGGCAGATACCGCTGGTGTGGTTCTCGGCAGCGGCAAGAGCCTCTCGGCTGTAAACGGTGCCGTGCTGGATGCTGCGCTGACCCTGAGCGGTGGTGCGCTGACTCTTGGCACAAGCGATACGGCCTGGGCTGCAGGTAGTGGTCTTTCCCTGAATAATCAGGTACTGACCCTGGATTCCACGAACAAGACGGCGCTCTCCATGAATCTTTCGAGCGAGTTGAAGACATCCGGTGGTGAGGTTGTGTTGTTTACCGATGTGATGCTGGATACCCAACTGGTGGAGAACGCCACCCTGGGCACGTATTTCAAGGAGCTTTCCGGTTCTCTTGCTAATGCTGTTCTCACCTACAGCGGCAATAAGCTTCTGGCTACCATCAATGCATCTGACCCCCTGTATTGGATAAAGGGCCAGGGCACCTGGTCCGTGGGCTCTGAGCTGGACAAGGACGGCATCGAAGGTGGCGAAACCCAGGCCTTTGCCAATGGAGATAAGGTGACCTTCGGTCAGCTTGCTTCCGATGCTACTGTCACTATCTCCGGCACGACAGCTGCACCGCTTACGGCAGGCGCCGTCACGGTGGATGCCGGCACCGGCAAGACCTACACCTTCGCCGTCGGCTCAGGCGAGGGCGTGAATGGCCAGCTGACTACCTCCTCCCTCACCGTCACCAGCGGTACTGCCAAGTTCAACAACGGCTCGCTCAATTTCGGCGCTTTGGAAACCATTACCGTGAACGGCGTGTTGGATATACAGGGACTTGGCTTTAACGCAGATTTGATGAAGAAACTGCAGATAGCCACTGGTACGGGCGAGGTTCAGATTGCCGGTGGGTGGTGCGTCATTAATGATTTGACCGCGCTTGAATATAACGCCGACATTAACGTGAATGGTACCCTTGAGATTCTTCGTCAAAATGGTTCCATGGATTGGACCGTGGGCAAGAAGATTATAACGAGCGGGGATGTCAAGGTTGGTCGTCACGTCAATCTGATTGTTGATGAAGATGGTTCAATTGTAGCCCCAGGTGCAATTAAGCTTGGTAATTCTAATCAAGGCACTGGTACGGTCGGCAGCGCCCTTTCCTTGCTCGAAGGTGGCAGCATCAAGGCTGATTCCATTATTCGTGGCGATGATAATGATGGAACCGGTACCAAGCTGAATACCAATACTTTCACCATGGAAGATGGTGTGCTGGAACTCACCGGCACCCGCGGTATTGAATCTTACATTGCCACCACCATTACCGGTGGTACGCTGCAGACGGGTGACAACAGCTGGTCAATTACTGGCACGAATGAAACTGCCGTTAATATTGGTGGTGCCACCATAGCCAACATTCAGGTGGATAACACCGAAACCACCGATGTGGCCGATGATACCCGCGCCGGCACGGGTGTTATCACCCTGGACACTGTGAATCTGACCAGCGGCCTTACCGTCACGGGCAAAGTACAGTTCAAGGGTGCCATCACCCTGGCCAAGGGCTACACCCCGACGGCAACAAAAGCCAGCCATTATGTCAAGGCAGACGGCACTACCTCCACCAGCGGTTACAAAGTGGTGGATGATGTGTACTCCCTCTCCGCCCTGGGCGAGGATGGTGCCAAGCTGAGCACCGGCACGATGACAGAGTTCCAGGATACCAACACCGAAGCGCCAGACACCACCTGGTCTGTGGTTGTGACAGAGAACGGAGCGGACAAGACCATCAACGGCGGTGTGTTTAACGGCACGGACAAGACTGTGACCTTTGCTGGTCAGCGCACCACGGAATACTGGGTGTGCGCAGATACGGATACGACAACGGCAGATGTGGTCTATGCCTCTACGAACACTACTGAATTCGGCAATGCAACCGCGCTGGTGCTCGATGGCGGCACCCTGCAGCTCACCACCTCCCTGGGCGGTGCCCTGGTGGGTGAGGGCGGCAGCGGCATCAAGCTCAACAGCTCCGGCACCATCAATATCTACGATGCCGACCTGGCGGACACCGCACAGGTGGTACTGCAGGCCAGCCAGATTTCCCGCGTGACGGGCAATACCACAGCCACTGCCACCCTCACCGGCAATGGTGTGTATGACCTGGGCAGTGTGAGCAATCTGGGTTCGAATGTGGCTGACACATTGAAAGTGGTGCTCTCTGATTCCTGGACTGGTACAGTCAAACTGGCCGGCACCATTGGCGGATTGAACCTGAATAGCCTTGCCAGTGCATCTTCCGTTGTGGAACTGGCCGGCGTTTCCGGCTGGTTGCCGCTGAATAGCACCATCAGCCGTGCTCTGCATCTGTCGGGCGATGGTTTCACCTTGAATGACAGCAGCAACGGCACTTACACCATGTCCGGTGCCATCAGCGGAACTGGCAACCTGACCATTGAGATTCCGAATACAAATACAGACATTGCCCTGACGGGCAACCTGGAGAAGTGGTCCGGCGGCGTGAAGCTGGTGCAGCATACGACTTCAGAGAACACGCCTAATCTGACGCTCAGCCTCACGGGTGGCGGCAATATGTTTGCCCAAACCAACAACGGTATTGAGATGGACCGCGGCGGTGTTATGAACGTGACCATCGGTAACACGACAACGGCCACCACGATGCGCGGCACTATTACCAACAAGGGTGCTGGCACGCTGAACCTCACCATCCAGGGCGATACTGACCTGGACGCCGCTGTGAGCAACACCGGAACGGGCACGCTGAACCTCACCAACAACGGCACACTTGATGTGGATGCCGCCACCACCGTGAGCAGCCTGACGAACGCCAGCACGCTGAATCTGAACGCTGCCACCACCGTGAGCAGCCTGACGAACGCCGGCACACTGAATCTGAACGCTGCCACCACCGTGAGCAGCCTCACCAACAATGCTGAGAAGACAGCCACCGTGGCTGCCGGTACCACGCTGAAGGCGGTGACAGTGACCAACGCGGGCACAATGACGGTGAATGGCACCCTGGCCGTGGATGACGCTGTGGCTTCCAATGTGCTGGCTGTGACCAACAGCGGCACGCTGAGCCTGGCGAACGACACCACCCTGGGCACGCTGTCCAACAGCGGCACGCTGACCGCCACCGGCAAGACCCTGACCGTGACCGGCGGCATCACCGGCGTGACAACGGGCACAGGTGAATCCGCCACTACCGCGTACGGCAGCATTGAAGCCGGGGCTCTCACCCTGCAGGCTGCCAGCAACACCGTGAGCACGCTGACCCTCACCGGCGCCCTGACCCTGGGCAAGGCTGATGCCGCCAGCGCCCTGACGGTGAATGGCGCCATGAGTGTGGCAGAAGTGCAGGTGAACAACCTGGGCAATGCCATCTCAGCCGCTTCTCTGACCAGCACCGCACTGAATATCTCCATCACAGAGGCATTGTTGACAAACCTGCTGGGAACGCAGGATAAGACAATGACCCTTCTGACGCTGACCGGGGAAAATGCCACGCTGGATACCAGCATTCTGTCGGTGAATGATTATGCCTATGGCACCCTTGGTTCCTCTGAGAATGGTCAGTTCACATACGAGCTTTGTGTGTCTGCAGACGGTAAGGCTCTCACGCTGGTGACGGCCCTTGCCGGTACTGAATGGAATGAGGCCACCGGCACACGCTGGAATGCAGCCGGCCTGCAGGATGCTGACTTTATCGATGCTGAAGAAGCTGCCAGTGGTTTTGCTGAAGCCGTGACGAAGGATACCAGTGTGGTGATTGAGCTCAGCAACGAGGCGATGCCGCAGGATTTCATCGTTGTGAATGGTGCTGTGGAGGCAAACAATCTGACGGTTGACCGCTGGGGTGTTGAGCATGGTGATTTCACAATCAGCGCTGGTGAGGATACCTTCAATGCTGTTGCAGATTCCATCACGGTTTATCAGGATATGTTCGTGAATGGCAACCGTAACCTCATCGTCGGTGATGCAGTTGCTGCTGATGGTGCGGAAGGTCTTGCGGTCAACGTTCACCATAATCTGACGATTAACGAGAGTGCCGGTTTGATTGTGGCTGCTAATGCTGCGCTGACCGTGGGAGTCGCAGATGACCCCGAAACCGAGGTTGACGAAACGGCAGCCGGTAAACTGACGGTGAATGGTAAGTTCAGTAACGTGGGTGATGTGGATGTAAATGGCGATGTAACCATAGCAGAGAATGCTTACCTGTACAGCGGCGTGATGGCTCTGACGGGTGCTCCGTTCGGCGATAGGCCTTCCTCCATCGACATCACAGGCAAGGTGACCAATAAGGGCAACCTGATTAATTATGCCCTGGGTAATGTCACCATCGGTGCTGAAGGCACCCCGGCTGATACCACCTCTCTGGTGAATACCGGCAGCGTGGTAGTGAACGGCGGCACGGTGACCATCAACGGCAGTATGGATAATGCTGAAGCTGGCAGCCTGACTGTGGGCAGTGCTGAGATGGCTGTGACCGGCGCGCTGGATAACACCAGCGGCAGTATTGCCATCGGCTCTGCAGCTGTTGCAGATGACCCTGCAACGGAAGACACGAATGAGTCCGCTGCGGCAACCTATGGTACACTGACTGTGGGTGGCAAGCTGGATAACACCAGCGGCAGCATCAGCATTGCCGAGGGCAGCAGCCTGTCCGTGGGTGGCGCGCTGGATAACACCAGCGGCGGCCGCATCAGCATTGCCGAGGGCAGCAGCCTGACCGTGGGCACAACGTCTGCCACCGCTGACCTGACCAACGGCGGCGGCACGCTGGATATCACCGGCGGTACGCTGGCTGTGAGCGGTGCGCTGAACAACACGGCTACCGTAGACGGCCAGACCACAGGCGGCAGCATCACCATCGATGAAAACGCCACCGTAACCGTAGGCGGCGCACTGAATAACACCAGCGGCAGCATCAACATTGACGGCGGCAGCAGCCTGACCGTGGGTGGCGCGCTGGATAACACCAGCGGCAGCATCACCATCGGCACCGCTGCTATTGAGGATGACCCCGCAACCGATGCTGACGAAACCAAGGCAGCCACCACCGGCAGTCTGACGGTGAACGGCAACCTCGTGAACTACGGCGGCGGCAGCCTGACGGTGCAGGGCGAAGGCTCTACCGTGGAAGTGACCGGTGACCTGGCTCTTTCTGAGCTGACAACGGATGCCAGCGGCAATGAAGTGGTAGCCACCACCGGCTCTCTCACCGTGGGTGAGGGTACGGAACTGACCGTGGGTGGCGACCTGGTGGCTAACGAAATGGAGCTTGCCTTTGGTGGTAATGTAACCGTTGGTGAAACGGCTACGATTGGAGAACTGACCAATGATGGCACATTAACGGCAAAGAATGCAAACATCGGCACACTGCACAATAATGGTGGGCTGTTTGTTCAGGCTGAATTGCTGCCGGATAAAGATAGTGAGGGTAACGACCAGTATGACGGTGGTAACCTGACCATAGGTCTGCTTGATGGCAGCGGTGATGTAACGGTGTCTGAAGGCGGTACCCTGTCTATCGCCAATTCTGCTGACTTCACCGGCAAACTGACCAACTATGGTAAGATTGTGATGACGCCGGTGGTAGATGATGAAGGTAACGAAACCACACCTTCCTTTACTATCAGTGAAAGCACAGAGCAAGGTGGTAACATCGAGGCTCCGGTGCTTGTCATCGGCGGCCAGATGAAGGATGTGGTTGATGAAGCTGGCAATGTGGTCATTGACCCGGATACGCAGGAAGCCGTGAAGGAATACGAATCTGCTTCCGGCACGGTGCTGGGCGAAGTGGTGACCGATGAAATCCGCTTCGATAACATGGAACTGGTTGTCCAGGATCATCCGACGGATTCGACTCAGAAGATTGAAGCCCCCATTCTGACCATGACCAGCATTGCCAGTACGGCAGAAGGGACTGATGCTGAAGGTAATCCGAATCAGAAGGATATCGCACTTCACTTCACGCAGCTGGAAAGCGCTGAAGGTGTCACATCACTGGTGCAGGATTTGTCCACCTGGTTTGAACCGGATACTGAGGGTAATGTTCGCGAAACCGTTACCATTACACTGCTGGCAGTGAAGGAAATTGCCGAAAACGTGAGCGGTTTCGTGCTGGCTGCGGACTATGCAGAGCATGAAGAGTTCGCGGAGTATTACCAGCAGCTGCTGTCTGCCGGTTATAAGCTGAGCAACCTGAAAGACCCGCTGAATCCTGAGGTAGTCACCTTTGCTTTGCGCAATACGCCTGAATATCAGGAGGTCACCATCGATGTGCAGAAACAGACGGTGGATGACGCCACCTGGACGGTGGAGAACGACAAGCTCACGACCTCTGCAGGTCTGGTTATCGGCACGATGACTGACGGCACGGTTAAGCTGTTGAAGAACAGCATTCTGGACAATGTGCAGAGCGTCGAAGTGAAGCAGAACATTGCCATCGATCTTACGGGCAATGCACCCGATGAAGAGGTGGATGACCAGGGTAATCTGGTGAAACCTGTTGAGGTCAATATCCACGGTCTGAAGGGCGATAAGAACCTGACTATCCGTGGTGAGAATACCGATGCAGATGTTGTGAACATCGATGTTGACTCGGACGGCTACAGCGGTCAGCTGGTGCTGAACAAGGTGAATGCCACGGTGCAGGGCAGTGCCGCAAACAAGCCGGCAGAGGTGAGGGGCGGCATTAGGCTGACCACGGATACACTCGCAGACCTGAACGTGACGAACACGGTTGTGGATGCCACAGATGGCGGCGTGGTGCTTAAGGGCAACATGGAAGACGGCAGCCTGAAGCTGGATATCGGCGAAAAGCTGGCCTTCCAGTCCGGCAGCAAGGCACCGCTTGCCGCAGCCAGCAGTCTGAAACTCGACGGCACGGGCCTGGATATTGCCTACAATGACAAGGGCGCTACCACCATGGATATGACCGGTGTTTCCAAGACCGGTCAGGTTCTGGTGAATATGTCTAAGATGACTGGCTCTGCCGGTGATATCGTCATCGGCAAGGACGGTGTGCAGTCTGCCCTGCTGGATAAGTACTTCTCCGGTATCCGCTTCGATGCGAATAAGAACGCTGTGGTGGCCGACCGCAACACCAGCTACTACTCTGACCTGGTATCCGATGCGGAGGTGACCAGCAACGGTATGGCCGGTATGGCACTGGCAGATGCCGCCTTGCTGAACCTCAACCCGCAGGTGGAAATGCAGGGCAGTGGCCTGGCCACCATGCTCGACGCCATTGAGAAGGCCGCGGCAGACGGCGGCACTGATGAGCTGGACCACCTGGGCGCAGCCCTGGCCGGCGCCAGCAGTGCAGTGCTGGGTATGGCTGCCCACGGCGACCTCGACCGCCAGCTGCAGGCTATCCGCAACCGCACCACCACCATGGGTGTGGACCAGAGCGTGGTACACCCGGAAATCCCGTACTTCAACGCCTGGATTAACGCTGAGGGCGACTACCGCGAACTGAGCGACAACGGCACCGAAGGCGGCTACAAGCTCAGCAGCTGGGGCGGCACCGTCGGCTTCGATGTGGACTGCTCACCCACGGTTACCGCCGGCCTGGCCTTCACCGCCATGTATGGTGACCTGACCGTAACCGGTGCAGACGATGCCCACGGCGACTTCGATACCTACTACCTGAGCGCCTTCGCACGCTACTGCGCCAGCGCCTGGACCCACACCTTCGTGGCCACCCTGGGTACCACCGATTTCGCCATGGAACGCACAGTGATGAACAGCAAGCAGGAATACACCACCAGCGGCACAAGCTTCGGCCTTATGTACGAACTGGGTCGTGTGTACGCCCTGGATGAAGATGCTACCTCCTGCATCCAGCCTGTCTTCAACATCACCTGGCGCCACACCTCCGTGGACGGCTACCAGGAAGACGGCAACGACCTCGCCCTCGAGGTGGATAGCCAGACGCTCAACACCGTGACCCTGGGTCTGGGTGCCCGCGTGCAGGCCATCGTCGGTGAGAATATGTACAACCGCGCCAGCATCTTCGAATGCCGCTTGTTTGCCAAGGCTGATATCGGCGACCGCCGCAGCAGCACCGAGGTGAACCTGGCCGGTGGCACCGCCGAGATTGAAAGCGCCGAAGTTGGTGCTCTTGGTCTGGAAGCCGGTGCCGGCCTCACCATCCCGCTGGGTGATGGTGGCTCCAGCCTCTTCATGGATGCCTCCGTCGAGCTCCGCGCCGACTACACCAATGTCAACGGTACAGTTGGTTATCGCGTGAACTTCTAATCAGCTGCGCCCTGCCGGCGGATTTCCGCCGGCAGGGCCTGTTATCCCATATCTCACACGCGCCCGACCGGGCGCGTGTTTTCACACAGGCGCAGCCTGTTTTCATCCATCATACGCGCGAGAGCGCGTTTTCATTTCAATGAAATTTGCCTCCGGCAATCGAAATGACTCCTGCGGAGTATCGCAATCCGTCTGCGACGGACGAAATTGAACCCAGCTTTGTCTGACATTCAGCGCAATCTGCTGATTGTTAAATTTGTAAATCGTAAATCTACGTGTCCCAAAGATTATGGGAAAAGAGTCTTAAACGACATAAAGGCATAGTGTTCTGCGTGAAAAATCGCGTTGGAGTATCACTTGCTCCACCATCGGCAGTAAGCGTTCGCTTGCGGGTATATCGGCGTAAGCCGCTAACT
>CAJGCV010000058.1 GCA_904501915.1 uncultured Akkermansia sp.
CCCTCAATGAAATACCGCAGTTCCTGCGGTGTGAAATACGGCGTTGCCGGTAAATCACAATTTAGCACAATAACTTTGGTACAGTGTGGAGAATTGTGCGCCTGCCGGGATTATTTGTGGTTGAGAATGCGTGCCGTTTCGGCGATGACGTCGCCAACGGGCTTTGTGAGGAGTTTGAGCTTGGCGTTGCGGAAGCCTTGCTCCACTGCATCAACTGATTTGCTGAGCTCGTAGCTGGTGCTGACGGCTTCGCCATTGTTCTCAGTGGTCTGGGTGGCAGATTGTCCGCCTTCTCCCTCGAGTTTTTCGCCTTTCAGTTCAGCTTTTTTCACGTTGAAGAAGGCTTCCCAGCGTTTGAGGTAGTAGAGGCTCATGAGCTCGGAGAGCTGGCGGTGGGCATAGTCGTTGAGCATGCCGTGGGTGGGGGTCCAGGTGGTGATGAGTTGCAGCATGGCCTTGCGCATCTGGCCGCGTGCTGCCTGGTTCTTGCAGCCTTTGCTTTCTGCCCCCTTCAGGAAGCGTCCCAGCAGGAAATCTTCAGAGGTAGCGAGCACTGCAGCAGTATCGCGTATGAGTTGCAGATAGGTTTCACTTTCTATTTCAAAGTCTGCGATGTTCCTGGCATCGTAGGCGGCTTTGACCTTCGGCAGCTGTGTGCGGGCGCGGTCTGCGAGCACCTGGCGGCAGATGTCGGCCATGTCGTTGCGGTAGGTGCGCAGGCGGTTCAGCTTGTGCTTCTGCCCCGCCTTCAGCATGAGTTGAGCGGCTTCCGCTACCTTAGCGCGGTCGTAGTAGTCGTTGGGCTTGGACCAGGTGGAAGCCTTGTTGGCTGTGAGGCTGGGGCGGGCACAGAGAATGCTTTCCTGGCAGCCTTCCTGCAGGCGCACCGGGGCATAGACGCTTTCGCGCAGCAGACTCCAGGCGCGTGTGATGTCTGTATCCTTGACGCCGTAGCGCGCATAGGTGAATTCCTCAATGAAGGCCTGAGGGTCGATGAGCTTGCGGGTGTTGATTCGCTCGGTAAGCAGGGCATAGTAGTAAGGGTTGGTTTCCAGCCCTTCCGAAATGAGGCCTATTCCGATGGCTCCGCCTGCGTTGTCTTTCATGTTTTCGAGTAGCTGCACCCCGCCATACATGCCCTGGTTGCCACCGAAATTGAGCAGCTCGCACCAGACATGCGGGCGACCCTGGTAATTGCGGGAAATGTTGTGGTTCGGAGTCATATCCTTATCCAGCGCCAGGATGATGGTGTGCTTCGGGTCTGTGCCGGCAACGAGATCCTTGTGCGGGTTGTGGCCCCAGGCCTGAATGAGCCAGGAGGAGGAAGGGGAGGCTTTGAGCATGGCGGTCTGCACTGCCTTGGCCGCAGGGGTGTAAGGAGTGCCGCCGGGGTTGCCTCCTTCGTGGAATAAGTCGCCGCCAAAGAACTTGCCCTGGTAGCCGTAGACGCGTTTCAGGTGCTTGTACCACAGGGCTGCCAGCCGCGGGAAATCTTCTGCTGTGGGCTGGATGATGGCGGGGCGATTGTAATGGCCGCACCATTTGCCCTGCGGGATGATTTTGCCTTTTATCTTATCGGTCGGCATATCGTGCGGCAGGAATCCCACGTAACCCTGCAGCACTGGCTCCATGCCCAGTTGCCGCATGCGGCGGACTAAAAATTTTCCGAGCTCGGCTTCATGTATGATGATTACCTGGTTTACCGGACCACCTTCGCCTTCCAGATTACCCATGTTCCACCAGGCGGCATATGCCGGATTGGGAATATAGGCTGCAATCTTATCTTCCGGATAGCCGATATCTGCCAGGAAGTGCTGCCAGACGAGCTCCAGACCGGCGGTAACCAGCACATGGGTGTAGCCGGCGAGCGCCAGACGGTCAAGTTCCTGTTCCCAGCGTTCCTTATCCCAATGGGTGGATGTGTAACTGAGGGTGCAGTAGTTGTAGGCATAGTTGAACTCGAGCGCCTTGGGAACAGTGATGGTTTTCTTCGGCAGCTTGAATTGTGCGGCGCTCTTGTTATCTCCATTCCAGGAGAAGTGGACATTTGCTTCCTTGCGGAGATAGTATCCGTAGGCGCGAATGGCTTCCTTCACGTTCCGGGCTGTGATGACCAGCTTATTTTTCTTCTTGCCGATGGTGGGCTGCTGGAGTTTCTTGTTCTGCCGGAAGGTGACTTTGTCAGCGTATTCGGGGGTAACGCGCCTTACGAGTGCCTGAGCTGGGGAAAAGTAGTTTTCTTTGGCGGTGCAGGGTGAAGACGCAGCAACCAGCACTGGAATAGCGCTGGCTGCTGCAAGAAACACCGTATGGAGGGAATGACTCATACGTTGTGTGAAGGGCGTGAGATTTACCAGAATTTGATGTTGGAGATGTTGTCTTCGTTATCAACGCTCTTGTTGGTGCTGTCTCCCTTGCCGTCGGGACCCTGGGAGAAGATGTCGAAGTCGCCATTGACTCCTTCGCCCGTCTTACCACGCTCGTCTTCAGCTTCGCAGCCGAGACGGTAGCGGTAGGGGCGTCCCCAGGGGTCTACGATAACCAGCATCTTCTTGCGACCCTTGGTTTTAGTCCTGATGCTTGCCTTCAGCACGGGGATGCCTTCTCCTTGTTCCGCCTCTTTCGGGTTTTTGATGACATTGAAGGTCGGGCAATAAGGCATGCGGGTAACGCCATCGATGTTGTCCGGTTCACCGTCTCCGTTTTCATCGAACGAGAGAGCCCGGTACATGATGTTGGAGCTTTCTTCATCTCCGCGTCCGAAAGGCAGAATACCACCGTTGTCGGTGCGGTACTCATTCATGCAGGTAACGAGGTATGCTACCTCTGTTTCCGCTTTTTTGCGCAGTTTCTTGTCTTCGAAGCTGCCCACCGCCACCCACATGCCGGCGGCGAGCATGGCCAGAATAGCTACGCCAATCAGAATTTCGATCAGCGTAAACCCCTTGGGTGCTTGTTTTGTCAGTTTCATGCTTGCCTGGGTGGGGGTATTATACGGTCTTGATGATTTCCATCATCGGCATGAACATGGCGAGCACAATGCTACCAACTACAACGGCCAGGAACACAATCATGAGCGGTTCAAGCATGGCGGTGAGGGCAGTCACGGTGTTATCCACTTCTTCATCGTACACTTCTGCCACTTTCATGAGCATATCCGGCAGCTGGCCGGTTTCTTCACCCACGTCCACCATGGAAATCATCATGGGCGGGAATACATTGCAGGTGCTCATGGGGGAGACGATGGATTCACCCTCTCGCACGGCATCGTGAATCTTGGTGACGGCATCTGCCACTACCACGTTGCCCGCAGTATCGCGGGTGATGAGAAGAGCCTGCAGAATCGGAACGCCGGAGGAAACCAGGGTGCCGAAAGTGCGGGAGAAACGAGCCACGGAACTGACCTTGGTGAGGTCTCCGATTTTGGGCAGCTTCAGCATCAGGGAGTCAACGGCACGGCCACCTTTGGGGGTCTTTTTCCAGATGGAGACACCGACAATGGCAATGGCGATGAGCGCGAGCACCAGCACGGCATTCGGCACAAAGGGAATGGTGGTCTGCATGCAGTTATCCGAGAAGTTGAACACGAATTCGGAGAGTGCGGGCAGTTCCATGTTCTGACCTTCAAACATTTCCTTGAACTTAGGCACAATGACCAGCATGAGGAACGTAAGGATACCCACAGCAATCACCAGAATGATGCAGGGATACACCATGGCAGAAGTAATCTTGGAACGCAGGCGGTTGGCCTTTTCCTGATATTCGGCCAGGCGCTTGAGTACGACTTCGAGCACACCACCGATTTCACCGGCTTTCACCATGTTCACGAAGAGCTTGTTGAACAACTTGGGATAGGTGGAAAGCGCTTCGGAGAAGGTGGAGCCACCCTGCACAGATTCTGCCAGTGCCACGATGGTGGCGCGCAGGTTCGGGTTCGGTTCCTGTTTGCTGAGTACGTTGAGGCTCTGGAGAAGGGGCAGACCAGCGTCAATCAGCGTGGCGAGCTGGCGGGTGAAAATCATGAGCTCCTTCTGCTTTACGCCAGCGCCGGGCTTACCCTTGGCACCGGGTTCTTTCTTCTTTTTGCCCTTGGAGTCCTTTTTGCCGCCTTTCTGCTGCTTGGCGGCAGAGGGACCGCCCTTGCTTTCTTCGCATTCGCGAACGAGTAAGCCCTGGGCGCGCACCATTTCCATGGCCGCTATCTTGTTATCAGCTGTGACAAAGCCTGTTTTTTCAGCGCCGTTCTGGTCGAGCGCGGTGTATTTGAAATTAGGCATAGTATCTAGTAAGTTTAAGGAAAAGTGTTGTTATGTTGCAAAAATAGCAGATGTGTTCAGTTGCGTCAAGCCATTAGGTGTATTTGAGAACTTCTTCAATGGTGGTGTTGCCTTCAAAGATGTTCTGGATGCCATCTTCACGCAGGGTGGTCATGCCGAGTTCCACTGCCTTTTGCTTCAGCACAATGGAGGGGACGTTCTGTGTGATGAGTTCCTTGATGGGGTCTGTGACATTGAGCAGCTCGTGGATGCCTTTGCGGCCCTTGTAACCGGTGTTGGCGCATTTGTCGCAGCGGGCACCGGTGAAGAATTGCTGCTGGCCAATGAGTTGGGGGTTGATGCCCAGCTGGTTCAGCAGGGTGTTGGAGGGGCGGTAGGGCGTCTTGCAGTACGGGCAGATTGTGCGCACGAGACGCTGCCCCAGCACGCCCAGCAGGGTGGCGGCCAGCAGGAAGGGCTGTACCCCCATGTCCACGAAGCGCGTTACGGCGCCGGCTGCGTCGTTGGTGTGCAGGGTGGAAAGCACAAGGTGACCGGTCAGGGCTGCCTGGATAGCAATCTGCGCGGTGTCCTTATCACGAATTTCGCCCACGAGAATGCGGTCCGGGTCCTGGCGCAGGAAGGCGCGCAGCACACGCGGGAAGGTCACGCCGATGGCTTCGTTGATGGGTACCTGAACGATGCCGTCAATGTCGTATTCCACGGGGTCTTCTGCGGTGAGGAGTTTGGAATCCTCGGTGTTCACTTCACGCAGAGCCGCATAGAGCGTGGTGGTTTTACCTGAACCGGTGGGGCCTGTTACCACAAAGATACCGTTGGGTTTGTTCACCGTGTCGATGATGTATTCGTGCAGGTGGGGGGAGAGGTTCAGGTTGTCAAGGTTGAGGCTCACGCTGTTGCGGTCGAGCACACGCATTACCACAGATTCGCCGTACTGGGTGGGCAGGGAGTTGACACGCATGTCGACACCGGCATCGCCGACTTTCATGACGATGCGACCATCCTGTGGCACGCGGCGTTCGGCAATGTTCATACCAGCCATGACCTTGACTCGCGAGATGACGGAGTTTGCCAGATGCACGGGGGGCGGTGCCATTTCGTACAAGGCGCCGTCCACACGGTAGCGGATTTTGAACTCGGTTTCGAAGGGTTCGAGGTGAATATCGGAGGCTTTTTCCTTAATGGCCTGCATAATCACCAGGTTTACAAACTTAATCACGGGGGCTGCATTGGCTTCATCTGCGCCATCGTTGCTGCCTACGCTCATGCCGTCCAGCTCGGCCAGGAGGTCACCCATGGCGGCTTCTGCGCCGCCATAGCATTCGGTGATGCGGGCGCGTACTTCGTAATCCGCTGCTACATAGAGGTAGATATCGTGACCGGTGGCAACGCGCAGGTCATCCACAGTCTGCGGGTTGAGCGGGTCTTCCAGGCAGATGTAAAGCCCTTCGCCTTCGCGGTATTCGATGGGCAGGGCTCCGTGCAGACGTGCCAGCCCGGCCGGGAGCATGTTAAGCACTTCTTCCGGCGGGGTGAAGTCTGCCAGGGAGATGTACTGGGCGCCCACTTCCATGGCTATGACGTTCCAGAAATCTTCCGGTGCGCTGATGACACCGAAATCAATGAGCGTTTCCCACAGCTCCTTGCCGCTGTTGGACATTTCGTCTGCAATATCCTTGGCAACGGTGCGGTCCAGCATGCCGTTGTTGATGAATACATCAATTGCAACCTCGTTGTTCATGTGTGTAGTAAATGGGGAAAGGGGGTGGGAAGTTAGCTGGCGTCGCCAGTAGTTACGCGGATAATTTCTTCAGCAGAGGTGAGACCTGCCATTACCTTGCGGATGCCGTCTTCGCGGAGTGTGCGCATCCCGAGTTCGCGGGCGCGCTTGCGCAACTGGGCCGACGTCAGGTTCGAGTTGATGAGCCCGCGCACATCATCCGTTACTTCGAAAATCTCGAAAATGCCAAGACGCCCTTTCATGCCCTTGCCGCGGCATTTATCGCAGCCGCCGGGACGTGGTACTTTCACCGGGCGGTTGATATCAACGTTAAGCATGGTGGCCTGTTTCTGGGTGAGCTGGCCGTCCAGCTTGCAGGAGCAGAGGCTGCGGCACAGACGCTGCGCCATGATGGCGCGCACGGCGGAGGCTATCAGGAAGCGGTCTATGCCCATGTCTGCGAGACGCGCGACGGATGACGGGGCATCATTGGTGTGCAGGGTCGAGAGTACCAGGTGACCAGTCATGGCTGCCTGAATGGCAATGCTGGCGGTCTCGCCGTCACGAATTTCACCAATCATGATGATGTTGGGAGCCTGGCGGAGCATGGCGCGGAGCGCGGCTGCGAAAGTCATGCCGATTTCGGAACGAATCATGACCTGGTTGATGCCACTCATTTCGTATTCCACCGGGTCTTCTGCGGTGATAATCTTCTTATCCGGGCGGTTCAGGTAGTTCAGACAGGCGTACAGCGTAGTCGTTTTACCGGAACCGGTGGGGCCCGTGACCAGAATCACGCCGTCGGGCAGGGTGACGAGACGGTCGAAGGTTGCTTCGTCGTCAGAGAGGAAGCCCAGCTGCGGCAGCCCCAGAGCCAGTGCGGATTTATCAAGAATACGCATCACCACGGATTCACCGTGGTTGGTGGGAACGGTGCTTACACGGAGGTCGATGTGTGAACCATCGCGCAAGTCCATTTCGATGCGGCCGTCCTGCGGCACGCGCTTTTCGGCTATGCTCATGGAGGAGCTCATCACCTTCAGACGGGCTACGATAGGGCCGAGCAGCTTTTTCGGGTGGTTGGCAACCTCAACAAGGCGGCCGTCCACGCGGAAACGCAGTCGCACGCGGTCTTCCATGGGTTCGATGTGAATATCGGAGGCGCGCATCTCGTGCGCGTCGTTGAACATGTTGTCCACCAGTTCGATGATGGGACCTTCGGTATCTCCTTTAGCGTACTCTTTTTTCTCCGGATAATACTTATCCAGGGCTTTCTCCAGCGCTGGTGCGGAGGTGACGAAGAAGCTGACATCACGCCCGAGGAACTGAGGCAGACTGTCCATGGTCTGCATATCGAAGGGGTCAATGATTGCTACCTGGAGTGAGAAGCCGTCGTCCCCGAGAGGCAGGAACTTCACACGCCGTGCCAGCTCACCCTTGACGGAGGCAATGATGGTTGGGTCGATGTCAAATGCTGTGACATCCACATACTCCAGACCGGAGTTGTTAGCTGCTACCTGGGCGATATAGTCGTGTGTAAGATATTTGTTTTCGACGAGGTGTTCGATAATGTTATCCAGCGGCGAAAGCTGCATGCGGATGGAATCGAGAGTGCCCTCGTCAATAGCCCCTGATTCTACCAGGAGCTGCAGGAGAAAGTCTTCGTTGGAGTACACGGGAGTAAATAAGTAGAGTGGTTAACCGGAATGGACGCGTTTACGCCTTTCTTGCAGTCTACACCAAACACCCCCTCTCGTCAATCACACAGTGCATGCCGAGCTTATTTTTTGTGTTTTTTGTTCCCCCCTGGGATTCAGCTCTCCTCTACAGGAGCAGGCAGGGTATAATAATGCTGCAGCCCCGGCGGGATGGGACGGCGCAGTGTCTCTGGCGCTGGGGGAGGAATAGGACCTGCTGCCTGTTGCGACATCTGAATGCAACCGGTGCTCAGGAGTCCCAGAAGTATGGTCAGTACTCTCATGCCCCGCCATGGTAGTGCCAAATGCCTTGTTTTTCAAGGAAAAAGTACGCATGATGATAGAATTTTCGCTTGACTTTTCTGAAATAAAGCGTATTCTGTGCGTCCACCCTGCTTTCGCTGGCATGGTGCTGTACCCCGGCGGGTGACGTAAGCGCACCGACGTCGGAAGAACTCCAAACAAACCGCAATTTCAAGACATAGAAAGAATTATAACTATGACGACATATTCCCTTAAGGCCACCAAGCGTGAGGCCGTTGGTACTGGTAAGCTGAATGCTCTGCGCGCTCAGGGCTATCTTCCCGGCGTGGTGTACGGCTCTGCTGTTGCCGAAAACATCAATATTCAGCTCAAGGCTTCCGACGTTCGCGCTCTGTTCGCTTCCGTTGATACCGATTCCATCCTCGTGAACCTCGAGCTCGATGGCCAGACCATCCTGACTCTGGTGAAGGATGTGCAGCGCAACTGGCTCACCGATTCCACCAACCACGTTGATTTCTGCGCCGTGACTCCCGACACTGTGGTGAAGACCCGCGTGCAGGTGAAGCTTGTGGGTACTCCGGTTGGTACTGCCATGGGTGGCGTGGTGCACCAGATTGTGCACGAGATGCCCGTGAAGTGCGCTGTGAAGGATATCCCCTGCTGCATCCAGGCCGATATTTCCGGCGTGGGCATGAAGGAGTCCTTCCGTCTTTCCCAGGTGGAGCTTCCCGCCAACGTGACCACTCCCTTCAACGGTACCGTGGTGCTGGCTTCCGTTATCAAGCCCTGATTCCGCTGAACGGCCTAACCTTTATAAGAACTGCTTCTCCGGTATCCGGGGAAGCAGTTTTTTGCATGCAGGCAGGGTGCTAAGTCAGAGAATGAGCTTGACGCGGCTTGCCGTATAGGAGACAATAACGCATCTCCCGTATGAGGTTTTTTGCTGCCATTTTCCCGTTGCTTTGCACTCCGCTGCTGCCCGCGGTGGAGTGGAGCATTGACCAGTGTTCTGCGCTGGACTTGCTGGCAGGGCGTACCGGTATTGCAGATGTGCGCCCTTCGAATGACCCGCATTTGAATTCTGACCAGATGGTGGAGCAGAACTCTGGCATATACCGTGGGCAGTGGAGCTGGCAGAGCGAAATGCCGGAGTTGCTTTATGATTTGATGAACTCTGGTGATGTCGCCAAAGTGTCGCCCAGTGGATTCACTCCGCTGCAGGCGGCTTGCGTGTACGCGGATGAGGGAATTTTCCAGGCATTGATGGATGCCGGAGTGCCGGTGGATAACCGCCCCGCAGACTGGCAGCAGCTGGGCTATGTGGGTGATACCCCGCTGGGGCTGCTCGTGCGGTTTATGTCGCCTCGTTCAGCCTCTGCCCGGTTGCGTATGGCTCGTGTCCTGCTGGAAAAAGGCGCAGACCCGGATGCCCCAATGACCACTTGGCGCGGTAACCGCGTGGTGGCTGTTTCTCCGTTCTGCGAGCTGGGGACTCAGGATTACAATCACGAACTGCGTCTGTTGCTTCTGCAGTTTGGTAACAGGGATCTGGCAGCGCGCATGGCTGCGTGGCAACTGAACTGGGAATGGTATCGCGATGACCTGGTGCAGTACCTGCAGCAGAATGGCGTGTTGAAAACGGCATCCGAAAGTCCGGAGCAACTTGCGCGCAAAGCCATGGTGGGGCGTGTTCCCTTGCTGGACCTTATTCGCAAAGGCGATGTAGAGGGGGTGCGTATGGCACTGGAGGCTGGCGTCAGCATCGAGGTGTCTGACCGCGCCCGCCGCTATGGACAAGAGCCTTTGTTCAATATCCCCGCGCGCCGGAAAGACAGCCCGGAAGTCGCAGTGGAAATTGCTCGTTTGCTGGTTGAAGCCGGGGCAGATGTGAATGCGCTCAATCGCCGTGGTCGTTCGCTGCGTATTCATTACGATCGTTATCATTCCAAGGCATCGCGTGCGTTGTGCGCCTATTTCAAGTCGCAGGGAGCATTTATTCATCCTGATTCGCCCGAAAATAAGAAAATTATTGAGCAGCGCGCTGCAGAAAAGGCAAGATTGGCACAACTTGCTCAACCTGTTACTGTGCCGGAAGCACAAGAACCTGTTGTGCAGCCTGAAACGGCGTCTCAGCCCGCACCCGTGCTACAGCCGGAGTCGGAAACTGCACCTCAGCCCGCTCCCGCGCCGCAGCCGGAGCCTGAACCAATGGCAGCATCCGAAAGTGCTTCTGCAGATGCGCAGAAACAGCGTGTGTTGCTGAATCTTCAACAGCAATTACAGGGATTGCAGCTTGTCCCCGGCTCGGAAACACAACATCCCGAATCTTCAGAACCATGATTTACCGTTTTATTTGTGCCGTTGCACTGAGTGTGTGTGGACTCTTGTATGCTGTTGAGCCTGTGCAGATTCCTGGGGTTGAGAATAGCTATAAAATTTGTGATGAGTTGTACCGCTCTGCGCAGCCTGAATCTGAGGGGTTCACCGCTTTGTACAAGCTGGGTGTGCGTTCTGTTCTCAACTTGCGGGAATATCATTCAGACACTCAGAAGGCGCGCCATACACCTTTGTTTCTTATGGCATATCCTGTGGCAGCCGGTGAACTGACGGCTGCGGATGTGGAAAACTGTCTGGGTTTGATTGCCAGAGCCCCCAAGCCTGTGCTGGTGCATTGCTGGCATGGGTCAGACCGCACGGGTACGGTGGTGGCTGCATACCGTATCGTTTTTCAGAATTGGAGCGTGGAAGAAGCCGAAAAGGAATTCCGCGACGAGCGTTTCGGCTATCACGAATTCTGGTATGGCAATTTGCTGAAATTGCTGCGCGAGACTGATTGGTCTGCCATGCGCGAGCGTCTTAAAGCTCATTAAAAAGCTGCAGCTTCTCCCGCAGCAGGGTCATCATCGGATGCGCCATGAGGCGGTCAATGGGGGATGCTGGTGCGCAGATGGCAGGGACACATACCTTCAGCTTGTGGGGCATGCGCTCCACCTTTAAGGTGTTGCCAGGTTGCAGCGTGCCGGCGTAGTCACCGTCCAGATGGTATGGAAGCGGTGCATCTGCCGTGATTTCGCAGGATTTGATGCTGCGTAAGGCGGTGAAATCCGAGATGTTGTGGGTGGTAGCGCCACGGGAAACGATGATTCCCATGATTTCAAAAAGAATGCCGATGTTTTCCTGGTCGATGATCGCAGTATCCAGCCTTCCGTCGTCGTAGGCGGCATCAGCAAAGAGGTGGGCTTCACCACCGTAGCGTTTACCATTGCCCATGAGCACCTGCGTACCCTTCAGAACTTCACCATCCGGCAGGGTGAGCGTGATGGTCGCAGGCCTTTCCGTGGCAACCTGGATGCCTGTCACCACATGTGCGGCGGCTCCCAGATGTTTTTTGAGCTGGGGCGTAATCAGTTCAATAACGCGGGCATCCGGACCAAAGCCTGCCACTTGCAGGAAAGGGCGTCCGTTGACGCTGAAAATGTCGACATCCTGACGCTTGTCGCCCTGGATGGCAGCCAGCGCAATATCAAACCGCCGGGAGCCGATGCCCAGTTCCCGGGCAAACACGTTCATGGTGCCGCAGGGCAGGATGCCCAGGGCAGTTTCGGTGCCAACCAGACCGTTTGCGGCGCACATGAGGGTACCATCACCCCCGGCTGCGGCTACGACAGGTTCCCCTCGTTCGGCAAGACGCCGAGCCTGCTCCATCAGGTCCTCTGCGCTTTTGGTCGGGACAAAGACAAAATCCTTCCGGTGCTTCCTGAGCCAATCCTTGAGGCCGGAACGGAAAAGACTGCCGGCCTTGGGATTGAGCAGAAGGGGAGTACGGGAATCCATTGTCTTATTCTTAGTTTCAGCTGATATAGTATAACAACGTGGCTATAAGCGGAGTCACGCACATGTAGGCCGATACGGTAAAGGCGGGGGAGTCAATGAGGTCGAAAATACCGCCGATGCCGGGCAGCAGGGAGCCGCTGTCCTTGACGGCAAGACCGCGCTTGATGAGAGAACCAGCAAGGTCACCCCATACAGAAAGGAAGAAGAGAAGAAGTCCCAGGGGAATGTAGAACGCAATGAAGGAGAACTGGGTGATTTCCTGCCAGGAGGAAAGGTTCAGAGCCGGCAGAAGGAGGAAGCCTACGGTCAGTGTGATGATAATGGAACCGATGATGCCCTCCCATGTCTTTTTGGGAGAAACACAGGGGCTGAACTTGCGGGTGATGAATTTGCCACCCAGGAGAACACCGCTCATGTAGGCCCAGATGTCGCTCATCTTGGTGAAGAGGACAAGCCACAGCATAACCGAGATAGTGTGAGGACTGCTGACGCAGATGAGGGTAAAGCTGAACATCCACACCGGATAGATGAAGGAAAGCAGGGTCATACCCATGCCGTCCAGCATTTCTGCGCCGGTCTTGCCGCGGTAGTCCATGCGGAACAGCTGGCCGCAGAAGGCAAGCAGGACGTAGAGAACGAGACCTCCCATGGACACAACGCTTGTATCGCAATAAAGCTTCATGGGGTTCAATACCAGCAATGCCAGAAGCCAGGGGTAGATGAGACCGGCAATCAGCGCCAGCCAGCGGTTGGCGTTGGTGCCCTTGAGCATGTTGAACCACTCCCAGCTGGTCAGGTTGCAGAGCACGCAGATGAGCACAGCGTAGCCAATGGGGGCATTCCAGGCGACAGCGCCGCCAAGGAGGGACAGAAGGACGATAGTGCTGAAACCGCGTTCGAGGAAAGTTTTGAGTTTGGGGGACATGGTTCGGAGCAGGGTGGTAGTGAGTTGATGGAAGAATAGTATCTACGCGCTTATTTTATCCTGCGCTGTGTTCATTGTCAATTGTATATTGCCTGTGCGGCGGGTTTAAGCTCACGATTTATCAGTGAAAATACACGAACAGGTTATAGGCGTAGCACATGATGCCCAGTGGTGCAAGTGCTGCCAGCGCGCTCAGCGCGCAGAGAGCTGCGTGTGCCTGAATCCCGCAGCTGCGCTGAAAATAATCTGATATTGACCGCCCCCAGACCAGAACCGGCAGGGAGACAGGCCAGAAGATGCCGAAGATGAGCTGGATGCCTGGCGCTACCTGTCCGCCGAAAGAACAGGCGGCGACGGCACAGCTCAGCATCAGCAGCAGAATCAGTTCAACAGCTCCTTTTGAGTGTGTGCGTGAGCCCGGCCATGCGGCGCCGATGATGCTGCACACGCTTTCAAGGGATAGCA
>CAJGCV010000059.1 GCA_904501915.1 uncultured Akkermansia sp.
ATTCTTGGCCACTACAATGCAGCCGCTGGTGTCCTTATCGAGTCGGTGCACGATGCCGGGGCGTTCCACGCCGCCAATGCCGGATAAATCGCCGCAATGGAAGAGCACGGCGTTTACCAGTGTTCCATCCGGGTTTCCGGCGGCGGGGTGCACGACCATGCCGCTTTCCTTGTCGATGACGATGACGTGCTTGTCTTCAAAGAGTACAGAAATCGGGATATCCTGCGGCTGGGCTTCGGCGGGTTCCGGCTCCGGGATGCTCACCTCGATGCGCATGTTGCGCTCCACCGGGGTTTTGGCTTTGGTGGCCTTGCCGTTTACGGTGATTTCGCCGTCCTTGATGAGCGACTGGATGCGCGCGCGGGAGAGCTCGGGCAGCTGGGCTGCCAGATACTGGTCAAGACGGGTGCCGAGCTGGTCTTCTACAATAATGAGCATGGTTACATGCCGGTGGGGTTATCAATGAACACCGTAGGAAGCCCGAATTGTTCTTCCAGCAGAGCCCCCAGGGCGCGCACGCCGAAGGTTTCGGTTGCGTAGTGCCCGGCAAAGAGGATGTTGATACCCATATCGCGGGCGGCGTTGCTTACCCAGTGGTTTTCCTCGCCTGTGAGGTAGGTGCCGTAGCCCTTGGCGTGCATCTGGTAAATCTCCTCGCCGCCGCCGCCGCTGCACAGCGCAATGCGCCCGGCGGGCAGGGTGGCATCGTGTACCACACCGGTCACCGGAGCCCCGGTGATTTCGGCGTACCGTGTGCGCAGTTCGTCCACAGTGCCGGGGAAGATGCCGGAAAGCCCGATGAGGGTGCCGTGGTAGTCTACCTCCGGCTGCACTTCCTGCAGGCCGAGTGCTTTGGCGATGCCGGCGTTGTTGCCCAGCTGCGGGTGCATATCCAGCGGCAGGTGGGCCGAGTAGATAGCCAGGTTGTTATTCAGGCAGGATTCCACCTTCTGTTTCCACCAGCCTTTGAGCGGCTGCAGCCCGCACCAGAAGATACCGTGGTGCAGCACCAGCAAATCGGCACCGGCGGAAATGGCATCATCGATGGTTTTCTGCGAGCCATCCACGCCGAGCGCCACCTTGGTGACACTGCCGTTGTTTTCCACCTGTAGACCGTTCATGGCTACAGAGGCATCCTTGATTTCATGGATGCGCAGTGTGATATCCAGCAGGGATACAATATCGGAAAGGGGGGTACTCATAAAACTTATTCAGCATTGCCGGGATAGACGGCGCGGTTGGCTATTTCCTTGTTCAGTCGCTTGTTGAATTCGCTGGCCATATCATAGCCGCTGTCGCGCAGGTAGCGCCCCAGGGCTGCTACTTCCACCAGTCGGCACATATCGCGTCCCGGTGCCACGGGCAGGTTGAGGTGCTCCACCTCCACTCCCAGAATGTTGATGTACTTGTGCTCCAGTCCCAGCCTCTCCATTTCGGTCATTTCACCGCTGAAGAGGTTGATGACCAGGTCGATGCGTTTTTCTTTGCGGAAGGCTTTCAGACCAAAGAGGTTGGTCACGTTGATGATACCCAGCCCGCGGATTTCGATGAAGCCGCTGGAGAGAGGCGGCGCCGTGGCAATGAGGTCGCCGCCCAGATTGCGGATGCGCACCATGTCGTCTGCCACCAGCGAGGAACCGCGCTCCACCAGACCCAGCGAGATTTCGCTCTTACCCACGCCACCCTTGCCGGTGATGAGCACGCCCACGCCGCGCACGTCTACCATGCAGGCGTGCATGGTGGTGCTGTCGGCAAACTCATTTTCAAGGATATAGGTGGCGCGGTTCACAAAATCCATGGTGAGCAGCGAGGTGCGGAACACACACAGATTGTAGCGGTCTGCTATGGCCAGCACATCTGCCGGCACATCCACCCCTCGGGCAAAGATGAGGCAGGGAGCATCCTGACTGCAGATTTTGTCCAGCCTGTCTTCCCGTTCCGACTGGGACATGGTGCCCAGATACGCCATTTCTGCCGCCCCGAATACCTGGATTCGTTCGTGCGCAAAGTATCCGAAGAACCCGGAAAGTGCAAGCCCCGGGCGGTTGAATGCAGCCTGTACTATCGGGCGCGACATGCCCAGAGGCGTGTTCAGCAACTGCATTTCAAGCGTGCTGCGGTATTTCTCATAGAACCGGCTTACCGGCACTTTTTCTACCTTGCGGACAATGGGATTCTTCATTTGCTCCGTATTCTACATGAAGCATCGCGGTGGGTCAAGGCTTTATACTTCATCTGCCAGAATACCCTGGAGCTGGCGGTGGGCATAGTGCAGGCGGGAGCGCAGTGTGCCCTCAGAGATATTGATGAGCTTGGCAATCTGCGGGTAGGAAAGCCCCTGGATATCGCAGAGGTTCACGACTTCCTGGTGGGCAGGGGAAAGCTGGGAGATGGCGCGCGCCAGTTTGCTGCGCAGGTCATTTACCTGGGCTTTGCGGATGGGATCTGATTCCAGGTTCGCATCGGCCAGTTCGCTGTCTTTTTCCAGCGGGTTGCCGTTTTCATCGTTATCGAGGCTGTAGCTGCGTTCGCGTTTGCGCTTGCGCAGGAAGTTGCGTGCGTTGTTGAGCGCAATGGAGTATAGCCAGGTGTAGAACGAGCTGTTCCCTTTGAAGTAGCGGAGGGAATGAAAGGCTTTCAGGAATGATTCCTGAGCAACGTCGTACGCATCGGCCTCGCTGTTGAGCATCTGGATGAGCATGGCGTTGAGCTTGCGGCTGTGCCGCCGGATGAGCTCATCGTACGCACGCGTTTTTCCGGCAAGTGTACTCGCAATGAGCTCTTCATCCGGTAAATCGGCAAACGATTCTCTGGAGGCTGTATTCATGGTAACGGGGCATAGGGTGGGGTTGGGTAGTCTACCGGGGGCAGGGAATCTGTGGCGATTCCCCGCCCCCGTGGTTTATCTTACAGTACGAATTCACCGGCTTTGCCGTGTGTCTTTTCGTACCATGCGATGTAGGTTTTGTTGATGAGGGTGTAGCCGCCCGGGGTCGGGTAGTGACCGCTGAAGTACCAGTCGCCGCAGGGGGCCTCAATGGCGCTGTGCAGACCTTCCAGAGTCTGGTAGACGCACTGGATTTCGCAGGGTGAGTCCTCCGGCGTGACCATGCGCGAGATTTCGGCGGTGATTTCGGCTTCGGTCAGGGCACTGTAGATGCGGCGCACGGGGTTGGAGCGCTGCTCCACCGGCAGGGTGAGCTGGTAGCGGCATTCGTTGTACACATCGGTGATGATGTTGGACAGCCCCTTGCGGTGCAGCAGGTTGATAGCGGCCAGGAATGCTACGAACTGCCCCATTTCGCACATGTCGATACCGTAGAAGTCCGGGTAACGTACCTGCGGTGCGGAGGATACGATGACAATCTTGCGGGCCTTGGTGCGGGCCAGCAGTTTCAGCAGGCTCATCTTCAGCGTAGTGCCACGCACGATGGAGTCGTCAATAGCTACGAGCACTTCGTCTTCACCCACGGCGCCGTAAGTGAGGTCATACACCATGGAGGCCATCTGCTTGCGGCTGCTGGCTTCAGAAATGAAGGTGCGGAGCTTGATGTCCTTGTGGGCAATCTTTTCTGCACGCGGCCAGCGGCGCAGGATGAGTTCGTTGATGAGCTCTTCGCTCATTTCTCCCTTGCGGAAGGCGTTAATCATTTCCTGGGTCACCTTGTTGCGGCGGTAGGCACGCAGACCTTCCAGCAGACCATAGTAGGATACTTCTGCCGTGTTGGGAATGAAGGTGATAGCCGCCTTGGAGAAGTCGTTCTTATCCAGGCTGGCTACAACTTGCTCGGTGAGGTTGGCGCCCAGTGCCTTGCGCTCGCGATAGATGACGGGGTCGTTACCGCGGGAGGTGTAGATGTCCTCAAAGCAGCAGGGGGTGAACTTGCCGGGGGTGGTGTATTCCTTAATGCTCACCTGGCCATCAGCCTTCACCAGTATCATGTTGGCTGCGCCCAGTTCGTGCACATCGCTTTCCTCTACCTCCATGACGCTCATGAGCGGTGCACGCTCACTCGCAATGGCGATGAACTCATCCGTCTGGATGTAGTAGCAATGGCGGATGCCGTGCGGGTCGCGCAGACAGAAGAAATCGCCATTGCCCACAGCGCCCATGATGACATAGCCGCCGTCCCAGTTCGTGCAGGATTTGCTGATGACATCGAAGAGGTTGAGCTCTGAAGAAATAATCTGGGGAATCTCACGCCCGTCCACGTTCTGCTTGCGCAGCTCGCGGTATTTGTCAGTGTGCGCTTCGTCGAGGTGGTAACCCACTTCTTCCAGAATAGCCTGGGTGTTGGTGTCAAACACTGGGTGCTGACCGCGCTCCATGAGCTTTTCGTGCAGTTCCTCCACGTTGGTCATGGAGAAATCGCCCTGCAGCATGAGGGTGCGGGTGGGCCAGTTGGAGCGCCGCACGAAGGGGTGGCAGTTGCCTTCTTCGTACTGCACGCCGCTGGAACCATAGAGCATGTGTCCCATAAGCACCTCACCACCAAAGTTGAAGTGCTTCTTGAAGGTGGCGGCATCTGAGCCGTTGATGATGCCGTCCTCACGCATGTGGCGCAGGTTGCGCTGCTGGGCGGTGAAGAGGTCGGTGAGGGCAGAGCCGCCCACCGCACGTGAGCGGAAGATGTAGGGCTCACCCAGCGGCATGTTCAGCTTGATGCTGCCGAACCCGGCTCCGTCCTGGCCGCGGTTGCGCTGCTTCTCCAGCAGGAGGAAGAGCTTGTTGAATGCCCACTCGGGGTTTCCGTACTTTTCTTCAAAGTAGGAAAGCGGTTTGAGCAGGCGGATGGCTGCGGACATAAATGAGTAGGGATAGGGGTTACTTACGCACCGTTACCTTGATGCCCTTGCCTTCGCGCATGGTGCCGATGACGAAGCCGCCGGGGCCTGCGGTGAGGGCCTGCTCAACCTGCTCGGGGGAGACGATGGCAACCCAGCCGATACCCATGTTGAAGGTGTGGAAGCGGTCTTCGGCGTCAACGAACTGCAGGACTTTCTGGGCGGGCTCGTTGTTCCAGTAGGGGATTTCGAGGTCAGCACCCTTTTCGCCGAGGAAGCGCTCGAGGTTTTCGGGCAGACCGCCGCCAGTGATGTGGGCGTATGCCTTGGGGGTGATGCCGAGCTTGCGCATGTCGTACACCACGTCATGGTACAGGCGGGTGGGGGCAAGCAGTTCGCGCAGCTCTTCTTCGGTAAGCAGGTCGGGGTTCTGGGCAAGTACGCGGCGCACGAGGCTCCAGCCGTTGGCGTGGAAACCATCGCTGGGGTAGCCGATGAGGATATCGCCCACGGCAACCTGGCTGGGGTCAATCATTTCGCTCTTTTCCACGCAGCCGATGCTGAAGCCGGCCAGCTCCACCAGCCCCTCGGGCACTACGCCGGGCATTTCGGCGGTTTCGCCACCGGCCAGGATGCAGTTGCAGCTTTCCAGGTAATCGCACATGCCGGCCACAAGGCGGGTGATGCGGGGACGCTCGATTTCCAGGTTGGAAATGCCGAGGTAGTCGAGGAAGAGAAGGGGGTCACCACCGGTGGTGAGAAGGTCGTTCACGTTCATGGCCACCAGGTCCTTACCGGCCGTTTCGAGCATATCCATGTCGAAGAGGATTTCGGTCTTGGTACCCACGCCATCCGTGCCGGTCACGATGACCGGTTCCTTGTAGGAGGAAAGGTCGTAAGCTGCAGCAAAGAGACCGAAAGCATTGCAGAGCTGACGGTTTTTCTGCGTGCGCTTCACGTGTGCACTGATATCAGAAACAAAAGACTGCGCCTCAATAGTATCGACGCCGGACTGCTTGTAAGTGAGATTGCCGGACATAGCTTGAATCATCGCTTGGATGCGCGCGCATTATACATGAGAAAGCCCTGATTGGCAAGCCGATTCTGCTCTCTTTTTCCAACTGATATGCAAGAGGTGAACGAAAAAACGAGCCCACCGGTTGTGAGGTGGGCTCGCGGGAAAGCGGGTGGGGCTGAATCAGCGGTTTTTGTGGCGCAGTTTGAGTTTGTATTTCACGCGGTCATCCTCGTAATTATAATCGACCTCGGAGCACAAATCGCTGATGACCGGGTTGCTTTCCAGTTCAACCGGTTCTACGCCGAACGGCAGCAGCACTTCCATGCTCATTTCACGGGTCTGTTCGGAGTATCGGAAGTAGAAATCCAGCGTGCCTTTATCCAGCGGCAGATTGCGGAACAGTACCGTGCCGATGAGCTGTGCCTTGCGCATGCTGTCGCGGGTGAGGAAATACTTGTTGCAGTATGCCTGCCATTCGGATTTGAGCAGGAAGCGGTCATAATCCGGGCTGTGGAACGCAAAGTGGAAATCGCGTATGCGGTTCACGAATACGCGGGTGCGCTCGCGCTTCGGATGCTCGAATATTTCCTCCGGTGTGCCTTCTTCATAGATGATGCCTTTGTCCATGTATACCACGCGGGTGCTCACGTCGCGCGCAAAGCTCATTTCGTGGGTCACAATGGCCATGGTCATACCCTGGCGTGCCAGTGCGCGGATAACGGAGAGTACCTCGCTTACCATGGTGGGGTCGAGCGCCGAGGTGGGCTCGTCGAAGAGGATGATTTCGGGCTCCATGGAGAGGCTGCGCGCAATGGCTGCGCGCTGCTTCTGTCCGCCGCTGAGTTCATCTGGCATGGCATGGGCTTTTTCTGCCATGCCTACGAGCTTGAGCAGCTCCATGGCTTTTTCTTCTGCGGCTTTGCGGCTCTTGCCCAGCAGTTTCACCGGGCCTATGCACACATTGTCCAGTACGGAAAGGTGGTTGAACAGGTTGAACGACTGGAACACCATGCCCATTTTCTGGCGCAGTTTGGAGGTGTTGATGCGGCCATTGAGCACTTCCTCACCATCAATGACAATGCTGCCGCCGGTGGGTTGCTCCAGCAGGTTGAGGCAGCGCAGGAAGGTGCTCTTGCCGGTGCCGGAGGGCCCGATGATGGAGATGACCTCACCGCATTTGATGTTCAGGTTGACATCGGTGAGCACTTCAATCTTGCCGAAGCTCTTCTGAAGGTGTTTGATTTGAATCATCGTTTTCTAAAGTGGAATGTACGTTCAGAAAAATCAGCACACTTTGTTGCCGATGCGGTCAAGAATATAGGTGAACAGCCAGGCAATCAGGAAATACATGAGTGCCACCATGAGTAGCGGGAAGAAGGGGTCGAAGGTGCGCCCGCGGATGATGTAGGACGCGCGGGTGAGGTCGGCCACTGCCACGTAGCCCACAATGGAGGTGTTCTTGATGAGGGAGATGAGCTCGCCCTTGTACACGGGCAGCACGCGGCGCACTGCCTGCGGCAGCACTATGTGGCAGAATGTGCGCACCGGGGAGAAACCAAGCGCGATGCCTGCCTCAGTCTGCCCTTTGTCGATGCTGCTGATGCTGGTGCGGAACATCTCGCTGACATAGGCCGCAAAGTTCATCGCAAAGGTGATGATGGCCACCGGTGTATTATCGAACTGCGTGAAGGCCACATAGCACATCATCATGAGCAGCACCAGCACGGGTGTGCCGCGCATCACATCAATATAGATGCGGGCGATGGAACTGCAGATTTTGCAGCTGCTCATGCGCATGTAGCAGATAAATGCACCCAGAATGGTGCCCAGCAGTGCCGAGAAGAAGGAAATGTAGACGGTGACCTTCAGACCGTCCCACAGCAGCATGTAGCGGCGTTCCTCGATGATGTTGCGCACAAAACTGCGCTTGATGGTGCCCCAGATGCCGAGACTCTGCACGCTGGCATTGTCGGAGATAATGGAGGCATCAGCATTTTTGGTGAGCACTGCCACGCGGGAGTGGCTGTCATAATACGGGTCTGAGAACAGCACGCTTTCGGCGCGTTCATCTGTGATGAGAATGCCGGAGGCTGCCATGTCTGCCTTACCGGTGGTCGTGGAGGCTATGAGTGAGTCGTACTCCATTTCCACGATTTCCACCGGACGGTTGATGTATACGGAGAAGCGCTGAATCAGTTCGGCATCAAACCCGGCAATCTTTTCGTTCTTGATGAAGACGATGGGTTCGGTGCAGGGCTCCATGGCCACGCGGATGGGTTCACCCTTGGTGGGCAGGGGAAGATTCGGCATTTCTGCGGTGTCGAAATGCTTAATCCAGCGTTCCATAATCTGCTGGAGCTCACCGCTTTCCTTAAGCTGGGCGATAAAGGCGTTGAATTGCTTGCAGAGTGCAGCATTGTGCTTGCCGAATACCACGCCCATCTGGCAGGGCGGCACGGGACTGTCCGGCAGAATGGTGACACCCTCAGTCTTGCGCACCAGTGCATAGCAGATGACGTCATCCATAATGGCGCCGTCACATTTCTCCTGCTGCAGGGAGAGCATCATGTCGGCCTCGGTGTCGAAGCGGTCGAGCCGGATATCCGGGTAGTGCTCTTCCACAAAGATGTCCTGCACGGTGGAGGACGGAACAGCCAGTACGCGGCCTCGCAAATCTTCAAAACAGGCTATGGGCCTGGCGGGCTGCTGCGTAGCCCCGGTAGCGGATTCCGCGCCCCATGCCGGAGACACGGCGAGCATGACATAAGCAACTAAAGTTGCTACAATATGAAGTGTTTTATTCATCTTGTACAACCCGGGGTTGAACCGCCCCGCGCGCGCATTGTACCACACGTTATCAATTATGCAAGCTAAATGTTGATTGTTTATATCTTGCCGGGTCTGTTACAGGTGTTTTTTTTGCGCAAAGTGCGATGGGAAAAAGCCGCCCCCTGAAACCAGGAGGCGGCTTGCGAGGTTAAGTATATAAATCTCTGTTTACTTCACCAGGCTGTGACCGGTCATTTCGGCCGGCTGCTCGATGCCGAGCAGGTGCAGCAGCGTGGGGGAGATATCGGCCAGGATACCGTCGCTCAGGGTGATGCTGTCCTGGTCGGGGCCGCAGTAGATGAGGTCCACCAGGTTGGTGGTGTGTGCCGTGTTGGGCGAACCATCCGGGTTGAGCATGTTTTCGCAGTTGCCGTGGTCGGCGCAGATAAGGCAGCAGCCGCCCAGTTCCAGAATCCGGGTCACGCTCTTCTCAAGAGCGGCGTCCACTGCCTCACAGGCGGTAATGCCGGCTTCAAGGTAACCGGTGTGGCCCACCATGTCCGGGTTGGCAAAGTTCATGATGGCAATGTCGTAGTTGCCGATGGCTTCCACAAACTTATCGGCCACTTCGCCCACGCTCATCTGGGGCTTCTGGTCGTAAGTAGCCACTTCACGGGGGGAGGGTACCAGGATGCGGTCTTCGCCTTCGAACTGGGTTTCTACGCCGCCGTTGAAGAAGAAGGTCACGTGGGCGTATTTCTCTGTTTCGGCAATGCGGAGCTGCTTGAGACCTGCCTTGGCAATGACTTCACCCAGAATGTTGGAGAGCTGTTCCTGCTCGAATACAATCGGAGTGGGGTAGCATGCCTCGTATTCGGACATGGTCACATAGTGCACCTTGGGCTGCACGGTGCGGTCGAAGCCGTCGAAGTCCTCATAGATGAATGCGCGGGAGAGCTCGCGGGCGCGGTCGGCGCGGAAGTTGAAGAAGTACACCACGTCGCCGTCGCGTACACGCTGCGTATCGGCTTCCACGAATACTGCCGGCTTCATGAATTCGTCTGTCACGCCGTTTTCGTAGCTCTTGCGGGCATATTCTGCCGGGCTGCAGGTGCAGGCTTCGCCCTTGCCGAGCACGATGGCATCCCAGCCAATCTGTACGCGGTCCCAGCGCTTGTCGCGGTCCATGGCGAAGAATCGACCCACAACAGTGGCAATTTTGGCGCCATAGGGAGCCACGGCGTCTTCCAGCTGCTGCAGGAAACCGGCACCGCTCTTCGGGTCGGTGTCGCGGCCGTCCATGATAGCGTGGATGCAGATGTCTTTCACGCCGGCTTCCGCGGCAATTTTCACAAGACCGATGAGGTGGTCAATGTGGGAGTGCACGCCGCCATCGGATACAAGGCCCATGAGGTGCAGGCGGCTGCCGGCAGCCTTGGCATAGGCATCCACAATAACGGGGTTCTTAGCCAGAGAACCGTCGTTAATGGCGTTGGTGATGCGGCAGAGGTCCTGGAACACCACACGGCCGGCACCCAGGTTCAGGTGACCTACCTCGGAGTTGCCCATCTGGCCGTCGGGCAGACCTACGTCCTGGCCGGAGGCCCCCAGCATCATGTGCGGGCAGGTGGCCAGCAGTTTGTCAGTGAAAGGAGTCTTGGCGAGAACGGTGGCGTCGCCAGTCTGATTGGCGGCTTCCGGGCCCTGCGGGTTGCGGCCCCAGCCGTCGCGGATAATAAGTACTACAGGTTTATTTGCCATGCGACCATTCTATCATTTCTCCAAGCCGTTGTGAAGTCAAATCATGTCAAAATCCGCAACTTCGGGAGCCTTGGTATTACTTTCCGGCTATATCCATGGCTTTTTTTACCGTGGGCAGGGCGAAGAACTGTTCATATGCCTCATCCGTCAACACAAATGGGAAGCTGCTCATGCCGGCATTCTGGCGGCATGATTCCTGGCAGATGCCGGTCAGGTCAATGCCGCTGGTGGTCTCGCCATCCTTGTTCAGCCATTCCAGTTCGATGATGCAATCCGGGGCAGTATCCGTCTGCGTTTCATGGGCGGTGTCATTTTCCTGCCAGGTGGTGTAACCATGGGTGATGAGCAGGTAACGGACTGTCTTGAACTCATTGGGCGGCAGGGTGAAGTTGTTAATCTGGTCGCTGTGGAGATGCCAGCCCTGCGCATCGAATGTGCTGGTGTTTTTCCAGACTCTGATGCGGGCGTGTTTGGCGTGGAGGGCGTTATGGGTGCGGGTCTGCTGGATGTCTGCCGCAATGCTTTCCATTTTCGGGGTGGAGCATGACGTAAACAAGAGCGTGATGAGCAGTGGGCAGGAGACGAACAGTGCTTTCATGCTCTCATTCTAGGCTTGCTATGCCTGAAATGCAAGTATTATTTGCCACTTGTGGGCTTTAGTGAATCGTGCAGCGGGAAATCATAGCGGTGGCAGATGCCCGGGGGCGATTTATAGTAGTGCCACCATTCTTTGCTGTAGTTGCGCATGCCGGCGGCTGCCATGGTGTCGCGCAGGAGTTTGCGGTTGGCCTGCTGGCGGGGCGTAAGCCCGGGGTATTCTGTGGCAGAGCTGGTATCCAGAAAATCATGCCGGCCTCCCATATCCAGCTCTTTACCCGTGCGGAGGTCAACGAGGGTGGCATCCACCGCGATACCCCAGCAATGCTCGGAGGTGAGCCCGATGTACTGTTCTTCGTAAATCCTGCGTTTGGTGATATTCGGGTAAAAACGGGCCCGGGTATGGTCATCCCCGGTTTTGGACCAGGCGTGGAAATCCAGCAGGGCGCGGTAGGGGCGGTAGGCATCCCAGATGAGCAGCCCAAACCCTCGTTTCCTGAGTTCGTTCTGCACTGTGCGCAGGGCGTTTGCTGCGTCTTTGCGCAGAATGGCACGTTTGCCTGTGGTATAGCCCTGGATGGGGCGCCCCACAAAGTTGTCACTGCCGCAGTATTTGAGGTCAACTTTGATGCCGGGCACGGCTTCGTCCAGATAACACAGCTCAGCCGGCATGATGCCCGGATATACCATGAGCGCGTTGTGCTGCGTACATGCGCAGAGCAACAGCGGCAGAAGCAGAAGCAATATACGGTGCATCATGGTGCAGGAGCAGGGGGCGTTATCCTGGTGTCCGTCTCGGAAATCAGCGTGTCGCAGAGCGGAAAATCATACCGCACCAGGTTCTTCTTTTCTTTCAGGAAATAGTGCCACCATTCGCGTTTGTAGTTGCGCATGCCGGCGGCGTCCATTGTGTTGCGCAGCAGCATGCGGTTGGCGCGCTGTTCTGCCGTGAGCCCCGGGTATCGCGTGGCGGAACTCACATCCAGAAAATCATGCCGGCCTCCCATATCCAGCTCCTGACCGGTTTCAAGGTCGATGATGGTGAGGTCAACTGCAATCCCCCAGCTGTGCTCTGAAGCGCGGCGTATATACTTATTTTCGTAGATGCCTTGTTTGGTAATGCCTGGGTAGAATTCTGCCTTTTTGCTTTCCTCCGGGGTTTTGCTCCAGTTGTAGAAATCTTCCATGGCACGGTGCGGCCGGTAAGCATCCCAGATAAGCAAGCCGTACCCCTTGGCGGCAAGCGCCTGTTGCGCTTTCCGGAGGCACTCTGCGGTATCTTTGCGCAGAATGGCGCGTTTGCCGGTGGTGTAGCCGTCAATCGGTCGCCCCACAAAGTTATCATTGCCGCAGTATTTTAAATCCACCTTGATTTCTGGCACCACTTCATCCAGATAGCAGAGCGGGGCGGGCATGTATATCTCACCTTCGCCCTCCGCCAGCTTGTGAACTGATGTGGCGCGGGGCTGTTTCTTCGGTTTCTCTATCACCGGTTTCTCGGCCGGAATCTCAGGAACAGGCGGTGCAACCGTTGCTGTGGGTTCTGGTTGAGAGCATTGGCACAGAATTGCAAGAAAACAGACTGGCAGTGCGCGGTAATTCATGCACGCATTCTAACACATGTCCGGCAGACTAACAAGCCAGACCTGCCGGAAATTACCCATGACACACACGTGTCCCAAAGATTTGGGACACGTAGATTTGCGATTTTTTTGATTTGCGATTCACTATTTGAAAGCTAGCGACTTACGCCGACATGCCCGCAAGCGAACGCTTACTGCCGATGGTGGAGCAGGTGATACTTCAACGCGATTTTTTTCACGCAGAACACTATGTCTTTATGTCGTTTAAGACTCTTTTTCCATAATCTTTGGGACACATGTGCCCATGACATGCTGCGCAAAATCGGGAAGCAAGGAGTTTGTTTTGTGAATTGCAAGGTTAAAAGCGACATAGAAGGAAAAAAGTCGTAGTTAAGCGGAGATTCTGTTAAAATGGTAAGAATAGACCTTGGAAAGTTGCCATGCGGAGCTACCATCATGCAACTTTCTGGGGTATTTATTCATC
>CAJGCV010000060.1 GCA_904501915.1 uncultured Akkermansia sp.
GCGCTACAAACGCCGGTTCACCATGCCGGCTGGCGGCCAGATTGATACCATGGTGGGTTCGCAGCGGTGGATTATCAATGGCGATGCGGAAATCTCCGGCAAGTACGAATGGAACCACCTGCAACCCTACCTGGGCATCGGCTATGCGGATACCATAGGCGAATCCGGGCTTTTTTATTACGCCGTAGACCTGGGTATCAACTACATGGGTAGTGGCAACCTGCGCGTGGGACATGCAGGCAACATTCGCTATGACAACGAATATGGCCAAAAAATTGCTATAGGCGCGCACCAGGTGGAATCGTTTATCCGCGAGGATGGGCGGGACTTTTTCAAGATAGCGGATAATCTGCACGTTTACCCGGTTCTCCAGCTCAGCGTGGGTCTGCGGTTCTGATAGTTGGAAAGGCGCATGCAAACAGAGTTTGAACTTGCGGCAGCGGTGTGTATCTGCTAGCATGTGTGCATGTTGAAACGCTGGGCAGGTGTGGCGGTGCTTCCGCTGCTGGTTGCAGCTGTGGCAGAAGAGCCGCAGCAGGCAGACTGGCAGGCGGAGGAGGCAGCCTTGCTCAAAGAAGCGGCAGAGCGCGGTATTACGCCGGATAAGAAAGCCGCTGCCGCCGCCATGGCAAATGAGCGGCAGGGATTCACCGGTTTCCTGCCCGATGCAGATGAACACGTACTTTCCCACAGCAAGTTATTCTCGGTCAGCGGCGGCGATTCACTGCGCATGGGTGCCATTGCCACCCGCGCAGATGAGCTGTACGGCCAGATGCGCAAACTTCTGCAGCTGGAGAAAAACCTGCGCTGGCCCATTTCGATACGCCTGATAGGCAGGCACGCAGACTCCCCGGTGCTCAACCCGGTTCGCACCCGCATCAACATCATCGAAGGGCAGCCGAACTTCCAGGTACGCATTCACCCAGGCGGTGGCATTGACCTGGCGCGCATGGATAAGGCTATCATCCGCATGGTGCTGTACCAATACGCCCTGCAGGATGTGGACCCCGAGGCTTACCCGGATACCGTGGAAATTCCCGAATGGCTGGTGGCAGGTGTGCAACAGGCTGTGTTGTGGAAAAGCGGCAAGGCAGACAAACGCGTATACCGCCAGCTATTTGATCGCGCGGAAATGCTCTCGCCGGAAGAAGTCATCACCATGGTGAAAGCAGATGAGCAGGATGCCGCCAGCCGCGAGGTGTACGAGGTATCCTGCGGCGTGCTGATTATGAGTCTGGTGGATAGAGAGGGTGGCGCCGCCCAGCTCAAAAACCTCATTTCCAACGCCGCGCTGGATGACAGCCCGACAGAGGACACCCTCACCGCGCATTTCCACGAACTGGGAGTAGACCGCACCCTGCTGAACAAATGGTGGGCGGTGGAGCTGGCGCAGCTCTCGCTGCCGCAGGCATCGGACGCCATGACTCCCCTGGAAACAGAAAAAATGCTGCAGGAAGCGCTCACCATCATGTACTTTGCCCCGGGCAGCAAAACACCGCGCCCGGTCTCGCTGGATAACGCCTACGCACTGGCAGAACTCCCCAACTGGCAGCAGTTCATCGCCCCATCCATCTCCCAGCTGGTATCTCTGGGGTACACCTGCTTCCCGGGTTACCGCTCCATCATTGCCGAATACTGCCGCGTCATTGAACAAATGGCAGCCGGCGCCAACCCGGATACCATGCAGAACAGCCTGCTGCCGCTCCAGGAACTGCGGCGTGCCTACTATTCTGCCTCCATCCGCGGGCGCGATTACCTGGACTGGTACGAAATAACCTTCACCGGCGAAGCCCGCGGCCGTAGTTTTAATTCCTACCTGGAAACCATGCGGTTGCTCCGGCAGGACATACCGGGCCCCGAAACGCCCATGAGCCGGTATCTGGATGATATTGAAGCCCTGTACACCCAGAAAGAGGGCGCACCCCTGCCCCCGTCACTGCGCCGGCAGGCACAGGAAAACCGCAACACGAAAACCAGATGAGCCGCACACCCACCCCCACCACACCACCGGATATGGCAGAAGAACAGGCCGCCCACAACGAAGGGTTTGCCCGCGTATGCGGCATTGATGAAGCCGGGCGCGGCCCGCTGGCTGGTCCGGTGGTGGCAGCGGCAGTCATTCTGCCCCAGGGGTATGAGCTTCCGGGGCTCAATGATTCCAAGAAACTGACCGCCCGCAAGCGGGAACTGCTCTACACCGCGCTCATGGAGGACACGAGCGTGCAGAAATGCATAGCCCAGGCCACCGTGCAGGAAATTGATGAGCTGAACATCCTGCGCGCCACACACCTGGCCATGCGCCGGGCAGCAGAAGGCTTGTCCGGCGGGGTAGATTTCTGCCTGATTGACGGGCTGCCTGTGCCGGGCTTTCCCCTGCCCGGCCGCAGCATTGTGAAAGGCGATGCGCGCTGCCTGAGCATTGCCGCAGCCAGCATCCTGGCCAAGGTGTGGCGAGACCACTACATGCAGGAACTGCACCGCGAGTTCCCGGCATACGGTTTTGACCGCCACGCCGGCTATGGCACCAAGGCACACATGCAAGCCATACACGACCATGGAATTACGATACACCATCGCCGCACGTTTGCGCCTGTTACACAACTGGAACTGCCCCTGGGCTGAACAAACACCGCCCCGCGGCGGCTATCTGGGTGAATATGGTGAGCTGGTGGCAGCCTCGTGGCTGCGCGCGCAGGGATACAAAATACTGCGGCAGCGTTTCCGCATGGGGCACAGCGGCGAGGTGGATATTGTCTGCCGCAAGGGGGATGTGCTGGTATTTGTTGAAGTGAAAAGCGCGCTGCACACCGGGGCAGGCCGCCCTGCCCGGCGTATCAATGAACACAAACGCAAGCTGCTGCGCCGCGCAGCCGGTCTCTGGCTGCGGCGACTGGGGCGCGAGGTCCCCAGCCGCATGGATGTTGTGGAAGTGCTGCTGCCGCCAGGCCGCAAACCAGAGGTGAACCACATAGTGGCAGCGTTTTCACTGCGTCCCACCCACAGCGCAGCACTTACCACCTCATGATGAGGAATCCGGCATAGGCGGCGGCAGGTGGCGCAGCAACTCCTGGGGAATTCCCGGCAGCGTGCCCTGCTGGGGCTCTTTTTTTGCTTCATCCGCATCCAGCATAGCCAGGCGGGTATCTTCAATCATTGCCTTGAACTTATCAGCCTGGCTGTATTCCCCGGTTATATCCCGGAAAATATCTGCCAGCCAGGTACGCTTTTCAGCGATGCTGAGGAATTTCTTTCTAGCCATGAATCGGGGAATGGAAATTGAACAAGCGGCGGAGGCGATCCTTACCGGCCGGAGCCATGACATAACGCTCCGAAAGCATGCTGACGCAGCGCACCTCTCCCTGCATTTCCAGATGCCGCAACTGATTGGTGCACACGCTGGGGGACAAGCCGGTTTCGCGCGCAATATCACTCTTATCCTCCAGCCCTGCAGCCACGGCGATGAGCACCAGCCGCGCCGCAGGCGATAAATTATCCTTCTGCACACGCGAGAGAAAACGGCAGGCAAAATCAATAGCTTTCATATCGTTCTGGCAAAGGGGGGTCAGGCATCGTTACGGCTGCTCATATTCTGCCGCCACAGGCGGTAGAGCGGGTGCGAATCATTCGACATATGCTGCACCGCATTGAAATGAGCAGCCTGAGGAAGCGCCACACGGTGGTATTCCTCGCCCAGCGCCTGGCGTGCAGTCGTGCTGTTGATAAGCGGGATACAGAGTTTCCAGGCCAGGCGCAGCACCAGGGCATCCACAAACAGGGGTTCAAAGAGCGCAGTATCCTCCACATCGGCAATGTAGAGCAGCTTTATTTCCTTGACCGGGGCATACACGGCGCGCCCGCGCAGTGTCCAGCTGCGCGCATTCACCCCCAGCACACGCAGGCAATCCTGCGGCAGAGAGTGGCGCAGCTGGTGCGTATGCTCCGGGGCGGGGGTATCCTCTGCGCTGCACAAGGTAGTGCGCACGGTGGCAAAGCTCCACCTGTGCGCACAAAGCACCTCGCGCCGCACCGGGTGGTAGTGCATGTAGCACAGGCGGGAAGGCAGGCTGCCGTTTGCATTCAATTCAGTAACAGGAGATTCGCCCAGGCGGCTGAGCGCCAGGTTGCAAATATCCAGCGGGGTGAGTGGGGTATTAACCGGTGATGTTGTCATGGTAAACAAATGATATGCTGGCAACTCTGGCACAATTCCTCTTTCCTGGCAAATGAATACACAGGCACGGAGGGCGCATCAGCATGGAACGCGCTGCCGGGTGCTGCAATATGCTGGCTACTCCGCCCGCTTCCGTTTAGAGTCTGCCACATGAACACGGATGCCAGAATACAGGCACTGGAATATTATCACGCCGCCGGGCGCGACATGGAAGCCGACCTGGCAGCACTGGCGCAACACCCGCAAGGCGTTGTGCTGATGATGCCCCGGCTGGTGGCGCTGATGAAGCCCGTCTGCAGCAATGAGCCGGAATCCTGGCCGGATCTGCCGCTGGTTTCCCGCGCAGCCGATGCGTGGTATGTCCACCTCATGGTGGGCGACCTCGCGCTGGCCCGCAACCTGGGAGCCGGGCTTCCGCCCATGCGCTGGCTCTGCTTCCAGCGCGGGCTGCGCAACACCAGGCCACACCGCCTGCCCTGGTCCGAGTTCTGCTTTCAACAATCAATCCAACCATCATACCATTATGGGATTCAGCAGCAGTAACAACTACAGCGCGGCCGCCACCCCGATTCCGGTAGTGACCCAGACCGCAACAAACGATACCAAAGAGGCAACAGACCAGCTCAACGCCCAGAAAAAGGGCCTGCTTTCAACCATTCTGAGCGCAAAACGCCAGAAAGAAACCACCACAGCCGGCAACACCGGTAACGCTACCCTGGGCTGATGCAGACGATACTCAACAGCTACCAGAGCCTCAGGGCCGCCCGCGCGCCCTGGGAAAGCTGGTGGGACACCCTGCGGCACTATGTGCTGCCGGACCGCCAGCACACCGAAGGCGGGTTTGACACCGCAGAAGCCCCCGCCGCCCACCAGCTCAGCGACACAACCGCGGTGGAAGCCTGCCAGAAACTGGCCAGCGGCCACCTCAGCTACATGACCCCCAGCAACGAACTGTGGTTCAAATGGAGCTGCCCGCTGCAGGATGCCGGCGATGAGGCGGAATCCTGGTACAACACCTGCTCCGAAATTGCCAACCGCGAACTCGCCCAGAGCAATTTCTACACCGAGCTTCACGAGTGTTTCCTGGACCGCGTAGGCCTGGGCACCGGCTGCCTCTACTGCGGCAGCACCCGCAGCGGCAGCCTGCATTTCCGCCACATCCCCTGCGGCGAATTCGTGTGCGCAGAAAACGATGAAGGCACCATGGATACCTACATGCGCGAGTTCACCTTTTCCCCGCACCAGGCAGCCGCCAAATTCGGCACCAGGGCACTGGGTCCGCGCGGGCGCGCCATGGTGGAAAACTCGCGCAACCCGCACGAAGGCAGCCTGCGCTTCCTCCACGTCGTGCGCCCGCGCACCAAACGCCAGCGCGGTAAGGACAACGCCCGCAACATGCCCTTCGAAAGCATCTACTACAGCCTGGATGACCAGTGCACCGTTGAAGAAAGCGGCTACCGCGAAATGCCGTACATGGTCACGCGTTTCCTGCGCTGGGGTGAAGGGGTGTACGGTCTTGCCCCGGCCCGCCTGGTGTACCCGGATATCCGCCAGGCGCAATTCCTCAACCGCATCCTGGATATGCTGGGCGAGGTAGCCGCCTTCCCGCGCATTCTCGAGCTTGCCAACCAGGCAGGCGAGGTGGATTTGCGCGCCGGCGGGCGCACCCTCATCAACCCCGAAAGCGCCAGCCTGGGCTTCCCGCGCGAATGGGCCACCCAGGGGCGGTACGACGTGGGCATGGACCGCCTGCGCCAGAAGCAGGAATCGATACGCCGCGCATTCTTCCTGCCCATGCTGGAGCTATGGAGCGAGCAGAAGCAGCAGATGACCGCCAGCGAGATATACGCCCGCGAGAACGAGCGCGTGATGCTGTTCTCCCCCTCATTCACACTCTTTGCCAGCGATTTCCGCCCGCTGATGGAGCGTGTCTTTGCCCTGCTGTTCCGGCTGGGGCGCTTCCCGCAGCCACCAGCCACCGTACTGCAGCCAGACCGCCACGGCGAACCCGGTATCGAGCAGCCGCTCATCGTATACCAGGGTCGCATCGCACAGGTCATGCGCCGCCTCCAGTCGGAGGGCATTGCCCGCACCCTGCAGCGCCTGCAGGTCATGGCCGGGCTGGATAACCAGCTGCTCGACCACGTGGACCTTGACCGCACCTTCCGCCTGGCAGCCCGCCTGGATGGCGTGCCGGAAGAACTGCTGCGCCCGGAAGTAAGCGTCAAACGCACACGCCGCAAACGCGAAGCCGCCGCCATGGAACACGCCCAGCCCCCCAGCCCCGCACCATGATTTACAAACGCAACCCCCAACTGGAACAGGCGCGCGAGGAACGCCGCCGCCTGCTGGCGCTCTTCGATTCGGCAGCAGGCGCCCAGGTGCTGGCCGACCTGGAGAGGCGTTTTGAAACGCACCTGCCGGTCTTCCAGGGCAAGGCAGGCAGTTACGACCCGCTCGACGCCATGCGCCGCGATGCGCACAGAGAAATCTTCCTTGTCATTCGCCACCAGCTCGAGCTGGCAAGGCAGGAAGCAACACCAACCCAACATGAACAAGATGCATAACAACGAAGAAGACAACGAACCCACCCCCATGCCGCAGGATGAAGCCCCTGCTCCGGTCATGGATGCCGAGGGCGCTTTCACCCCAGGCTGGTTCACGCGATTTGAAGAGCTGCAGCCCTTCGCGGCCACGCTCTCCAAATTCCAACGCCCGGAGGCGCTGGCCAAAAGCTACGCCCACCTGGAAAAACTGCGCGGATACCCGGACACCGCAGATTCTGCCCGCATGGCAGCCTTCCGCACGGCAGTGGGGCTTCCCGCCACAGCAGAGGAATTCGCCATGCAGCGCCCCGATCATACGCCGGATGAACTCTGGGACGAAGAACTCGTCAACCAGCTCAGCGGCGTGGCATACGAATACGGCGTACCACCCAGGGCACTGGCTGCACTCGCTGAACGCTACACCAGCGAAGGCCGCAAATTCATGGAACGCTGCCAGTTGGAACAAGCCCAGGCTGTGGCCCGGGCAGAAGCGGAACTGCAACGCACCTGGGGACCGGCTTACGAAAGCAATCTGGACACCATCTCCAGTTTCCTCAAGACCATGAGCGAACGAGCAGGCGTGAACCTGGGCAACCTGGTGGAAAACCCCGCGCTGCGCGCCAACCCGGATTTCGCCAGGCTCATGCTGGAAATGGCCGGGCTTATGGATGAAGCCCCGCTGCACACCGGCCAGCAGCCCGACCACAAAGGCGAAGCACACCGCATTGCGCACGACCCCACCCACCCGCTGCACGAGGCCTACATGCGAACCAGCCACCCGCAGCACCGCTACGCAAACGAACAATACGACCGCCTCGCATTCGGTCGCAAGCTGTAAGGAACACGCTTCACCTGCAGCATTTTCCCCCAGCTCTGCTCGCGCAGAACCGGGGGATTCTTGTTACTTCATACCGGGGAAAAAATGGAAGCTGCGCGCTCAGCGCCTGTGCCCGCCCCGGTGCCCACCATGGTGGCTGCCACCCCCTGGCCGCCCACCGGACGGCCGCATGGCCGGCCGCTGCCCACCGGCTTGCGGGCGTGACACCGCGGCATGATTTCTCTGCGGGCGCTGCATCTGCGGGCGGGCCTGCGGCCTGTTCATTGCCGGACGCTCAGCCCCTGCATGCCCGGCGGGTCTGCCCGCCTGCAGTCTGCCCGCCGGTTTATGCGGCATTGCAGGTCTGTGCTGCCTCGCGGGTTTGTGCTGCACCGCGGGTTTGTGCTGCACCGCAGGTTTATGCTGCGCTGCGGGTCTGTGCTGTACTGCTGGCCTGTGCTGCATTGCGGGCCTGTGCTGCACTGCAGGTTTGTGATGCATTACCGGTCTGGAATGCGCCGCAACATGCGGACGGTGAGCCACTGCCGGCTTGCGCCCGGGATGGTGCCAGGCCGGGTGGCGCACCGGGCAGCTCACGCGGTGCACATGCCGCGGGTAATGCCAATGCCCGCAATACCAGTGCGCCGGCCCCCAGCTGGGCACACAACACCCCGCCGTGAGTGCATGAAAGCTGAAAATCGCCACGCCGGCAGAAGTATACCCATACACCGGCTGCCCATACGAATACCCGAATATCGGAAAACCATTCACATCATACCGCGCATCATTCCACGACACTGAGGTGCTCACCCCGTGTGTACTCACACCTATGGAACCGCTCGTATACATCGGGTAATCATACACCGCACACGAACTCAATCCCAGTGCGGCACACGCTGCCACCGCCAGTCTTTTCATTTCCTTTTTCATGGTCAGAATGCTGTTTGCTTTGTCAATGTAGCGTCCCGGCACTCGAAAATTATTTGAAAAATACAAAAATATTTTCATTTTACCCCTGAAATCACTTTCTGTCACCACCTCCCGTTGAACTTTTTACCCTTTTCCTTGTAGTTTTACTTGACGCAGCGTCCAAATTGTGTAAAATAGCGCACCGCATTAATTTTTAACATCACCTAGAACATCTTATGTCCCGTATTTGCAACATCACATTTGCCATGCCGCACAAGGGCCGCCGCATTCATCGTTCCGGTCTTGCCAAGAAGAAGGGTGGTATCGGCCGTCACGTCACCAAGGTGGTGAACCGCACTGTGTATCCCAACCTCCAGGAGAAGCGCATCTGGGTGCCCGAGCTCAACGGTGGCAAGGGTGGCTACCTCCGCATGAAGCTTTCCTGCAAGGCTCTGCGCACCATCTCCAAGAACGGCGCCTACAACACCCTCAAGAAAGCCGGGATTCTATACTAAATCCTGCTGCTTTTTTTGAACGGAGCGGCTACCCCCGGCGTCTACAATCAAAACGCCAGACCCGGAGGTGCCGCGCGGCGGTTCACAAACGAACGCGGACACCATCTGCAGGGTTTGACCCCCTGCCTTTACCTTTAAAGCTTACATAAAGAAAATGACCCCGCAACAGACCAAGATCGCGATTCGTATCAACGACGACAACCTTAACCACCACTTGTGGAACAACCGCGGCGTGTGGTGGTGCCACGTAACCGTGCACAAACCGGATGCCACGGCTGAGCGCCTGCGTTTCTCGCTCAAGACCCGCAACATTGAGCGAGCCCGTCGTCTTCGCGACCGCATCTTCGAGGACATCCAGCGCCACTTCGGCATCGCTGCCTGATTTCCTCCCTGCCCTGCACAACTTTCCCTTTTTTTCCACACGCCCGGTAGTTCACGCTACCGGGCGTTTTCTGTATCCACACCAGGTGCCGGAGCACAGACCTTCATTCCTGCCGCTATGAGCATGGGGAACTGCCCCTTGCTTCGATAATGCAAACGGCCCGCCCCGCACACCCCATTAGACAGCTCACCTACCAGGGCACAAAACACCCGGCATTGCGCGCGTGGGCAATGCCGGGCATGAAGTTTAACTGCTCACAGCCTATATCAGAAGCAGCAGCGCAGCGCAGCGTTCACCGACTGGTTCACCTGGTGGCTGCGGGCTTCCAGCGCATAGAATGCACCCACGCTCCAGGTGGAATCGAACATCCAGTTAGCGCCAACCTGCATCATGAATGCGCCGCGGCCCAGATCCGACCCCTTACCCACGCGGTTAAAGCCATATACACTGGTATGCACTTCAGGGTCATCGCGGGAAATATCGGTCACATATGCCAGCGTAAGCTCCGTAGCCAGCACATTGGTACCCTCCATCTCGTAAATACCCGTCAGCGTCAGACCAAAGGGCACGCTCAGCGAGCTCATGGAACCATTACGGTATTCACGCTCACCGCCGGTGAAGGTCTCGGTGAATGAATCCTGATCCACGCTCTGGTATTCAAGCCCGGTGAAAAGGCTTGCCGTCACGCGTCCCAGCTGCACATTCCATGCCACCCGGGCACCGATGTTGAGCACCTCGTCATCCCAGTCTGCCTTGCCGGAAGTGCCGGCCTGGTAGGTCTCAGCCTCGTTCTCCACCATGCCGTATGCCACATGGCCGCTCACAGTAACGCTGCTGATTTTACCGGTCTTGGTCACATACTGTGCCGTGAAGGCGGGCATGAGTGCCTTCTGGTCCACCTTCAGCTGCTTGTCGTCGGACTGGAAGTCGCCGAACATCTGGCCAAAGGCCACACCCGCGCGGAACTTCTCCGTAAAGGCATGCTGCAGGCCCACGGCATAGCCGCCGGCATTGCTGGTAAAGCCCTGGTCACCGCCCACGTTCATGAAACTGCCGATACCCGCACCCCAGAAGGTAGTCTGCCCCGGCATGCCGATGAGGAACTGGTTCTCTGCCGTGCGGGCAAACTCATGTACTGCATTGGCCGAAGCCCACATCGTGTTGGCCATATTGGCAGAGTTGCTGTCCATCAGCGCGGCAAGGGCAGCCTTGCTCACCGTGGCATTGAACTTCAACTCTCCATCTTCAAACGTAATCGTGGAGCCCTCCTCCAGAAGTCCGGACTTATCCTGCAGATCCAGGGTAAAATCATCCTCGTCAGCATTGGAGTTATCGAATGAAATAAGCGTCAGGGCGGGCAGCTCCGTACCAGCTGCCAGAATGCCCATGGTCACATCCACCTTCACCGTTACCGTTTCTGTTCCGTTAGCGGGTTCAATGGTCAGCATCCCGACCTTCAGGGCAGAGTGGGTACCACTGCCATTCTCGTTCACATTTGCCGGTGTTGCACCATCAATGCTGAAGGAAAGGGTAGCCCCGCGGTTGATGGTCAGCGTTTCATGATACTGATAACCCGGGCTGTTACCCACATGCAGACTGGCAGTGCTGGCGAGAATGGTATCGGCAAACGTGCCGCTGCCGGATACGCTGCCCTCCGCATTAAGCGTACCGGCAATGGTACCATTATTCACCAACTCAGCAGTGCTTGTGATTGTACCGGTGATGATGCCATAGTTAGTCACTTTACCCTTGGCTGTCACATTACCCGTAATGCTGCTCCCGGTATTGTTATTCAACATCGCCCCCTCCTCCAGTGAGACATTGCCCGTAATGCTGTCCAAGTTCGTCACTGTACTACCCGCTTTGCTGGTAATATCTGCTGCCACCGTGCCCTCATTAGACAACTTGGTATCCGCAGCCAGAATCATCTCCGTTGAGCCAGTTCCCAGACCTACTGTCGTATCGCCGCCGATAACAACCGTGCCGCTGTTGACGTTCACCACGGCTGATTCATACTTTTCGCCATTCAGCTTCAACACATCGCTTGAACCAGTCTTACCGATTTCCAGTTTGGCTGCGGCCTGGCTACCTGTAGCAGATACAATGCTGTAATTCACAGACCCATTTCCGCCCAGTGACATGGTCTGGGTCTCTGCTGTTAACAGGGTACCACCTTCCTTACCGAGAATAATCTCATTGCTCAGCAATTCATCCGCCAGCCCGCTGGCATCGGCCGTGCCACCATTGAGCCAGACCAGATTCTCGCTGGAAGGCATATTCTGCTCCCCCAGAACAACATCCTGACCTTCGCCTACTACAATATCGTTTTCATCTGGCCCGGCAGTTATGGAACCATCCCCCAGATACACATACACCAGATTATCATTACCCGTTACGGCGTAGTAATAGCAGTTCTCATTTTTCAAGGGCTTGTACCAGGTATATCCCTCATCCGCCTCATAGTCATAAATTTCCTTTGCGGCATAGGGTTCCAGCAAATGCAAATTTTCCTCATTGATTTCATTGCAAATGAACAAAGGTATGGTCGGGTCTACTTCCCCAGCGCCTTCTACCCAATTACCGTTTTCGTCGTAATCTGTCGCCCCCGAGAAATACAGGATTGTTGTGGCTCGGCTAATGGTGATGGAGCCGGAAACCGTCAGGGTCGGATTATCCCCATTCACCAGAATATATCCCTGTTTCTCATATTGAGGATCATTCCATTCAGTGAATGTTGTTTCCTTCTGGATATTGAACGATGTGCCGGCAAGTGTCAAATCACCTTCAATACGCGCACCGTTCCCCAGCGAACCCAGATTTCCCTCAACAATTAACTTTGTTGTAGGCGTAATACTCAGATTTTTCATCCGGATAACAGCATCACCGCTTATGCCGTATTGTATTATGCTGCCACTTATCGTCGCATCACGCAAGTCCAGAATGGCATTATGAACCATTAATGCCGGTGCCAGCCCAGTGACAGAGCCATTAATATCCACCTCCAGATTGAGAGCTTCATCGTCCCAGCTAGAAGACCCACTAACTTGCAAGGCAACTTCTTTTAAAGTAACACCAGTCTCAATGGTATATTTCCCCACTCCAACTATATTGAAGAAAAAATTATCGTCATACCAGGAAGAGTGTAAAGGCCCCAAAATACCGTTCCCCGATAAAGTGTAATTCTGTGCAGAACTCCCATAATAAGATTCCCAGTTAAATTGCATATATGCCCAGTCGCCGTATTCATCAGTGAAAGTACCGGGACACCAGTTTCCATTCAGTTGGAGATTGCAATCTGTAGCTTGATAGTAGTGTGTATTATAAATATATTCATCCTCTGCCACTTCGGGCTTCATATTATTGATGATGATAGTTTCCGCAGCCATGGCAGTAGTCATAAGAGCCACCGGCAGCGCCCGAAGGAGAGAAAGCGGTAAATGTAATTTCATAGTGATAAGGAATGTTGTTCATCATTCCAGTCACTCCATGTTACCCTTTCGGAATCCGTAAGGGGCTGCCTTATCATCTACTGTTCATAAAAGATTTAGAAAATACCGCTGCGCTTTTCAATCAAAAACAGAATGCAGTACCGGGTGCCAAAATATTCTGGGACAAAAAGTATTTGTATGCTTGAC
>CAJGCV010000061.1 GCA_904501915.1 uncultured Akkermansia sp.
CCTGGCAGCAAAACCAATCATCGCAGTGGCGTATGAGTTTAAGGAAAAGTTATGTAAGCTACTTAACAACAAAAAGAAAACAAAAGCACAATGCCTGCCTCTCATACGAGAACTCAAGCACTGCATGGAGCAGATGCGAAGAGAGGTCACAAAGCATTTCCATGCGTTGTCCAAGACGCTCAGCAAGTGGTTTGAACCCATTATCTGCATGTGGCGCTTTACGAAAAGCAACGGAATCACCGAAGGCTTCCATAGAAAAATGAAATTAATTCAACGCCGCGCCTATGGCTATCGTAACTTTCAGAACTACCGATTAAGAGTCTTAATTGAAAGTGGGCACATTGTGATATGAAAACTCAAATTTCACACTTTTTGCTATTGACCCTTGTTTTCTGATTCAGTTTCCGGGGGTGGATGGGGGGGAGTCGACGCGGCCGTTAGCTGACCTGACGGCCCCACTCGCCCCCGGCAGGGCCGGGGTACCGGCTCGGAGGTGTCCTCGTCTCTCGGGGCGCGGGAGCCCACCGGGCTTCCGCGTGTGCTCAACAACCGCTCATGCCCTGCGGACACCCGGTAAACCGGGGAGCTTATCCACCGCCTGCAACGGGCAAGGGGTGAGAAGCCCCGGAATTGCTCCATAAAAAAGGCACCCGAAATGGGTGCCTTTTTTATGGAGCATAGGGGATTCGAACCCCTGACCTGTTGCGTGCGATGCAACCGCTCTACCAACTGAGCTAATGCCCCGTATTGTGTGTTGCGGGTGTATTGTAGCGTCAGGGGGGAAGGGGTGCAAGCTTTATGTGAGTATTTTTTTGTCAGTATGGCTTGTGGAGTGGAGGTGGGCGTGGTAGGATGCGTGTATGTTGAAGCTGATGAGGGTTGTGCTGGTGATGTTGCTGGGGTGTCTGCAGCCCGGGTGGGCGGCAGATGTGGCGGATGCACTGATGGCGCTGAGCCGGAAGACGGACTGCCCGCTGGTGGTGGATTCTTATACGGTGGGGGCTATGAGTCTGCGTGGTTTTCTGGATTCTGAGCAGCATGCCCGTGCGCGGCGGTTGCTGGAGGAGGGGGATTATGACTGGGTGGTGCTGCAGGACCAGAGCCAGACGCCGGCATACAGGCCTGATGAGACGCTGCTTTCGGTGCGGCGCTGGGCAGAGTTGGCCAGGGCGAAGAATACGAAGGTGTTGTTGTTTCTGACCTGGGCGCATGCCACGAAGGAGAGTGGGCAGATGCGCCTGATGGTGGATATGCAGGAGAAGACGAGTCTTACGTATTGCCGGGCTGCGGTGGCGTGTGGCGCGCGTGTGGCGCCGGTGGGCGAGGCCTGGGCGCGTTGGTATGAGCTGCGGACGGAGATGCCGTTGCACGCGCGGGATGGTTCGCATCCGAATGCGGCGGGGTCGTATCTGGCAGCGTGTGTGCTGCATGCTGCGCTGAGCGGGAAGCCGCTGAAGGGTATACCCGGCACATTGAAGCTGGGGCGGAAGGAGGTGCTGCGCGTGCCGGGGGATGTGGCAAAGGAACTGCAGAAGACGGCGAATGCTGCGCTGAAATCATTTGATTCTCCGCAGGAGTGGCTGTGCCAGCAGGCAGAGGTGGATGCCGGACGCCCCGGGCTGGAGGCGGTGAGGCCTGTGCTGCAGAAGGGGGTGAAGGCTGCTCAGGTGGCGGAGTTGGTGGGTAAGCCGTTTTATGTTTCCCGGAGCAGGGGGCAGGTGGTGCAGCAGTTCCGGCTTCGGGACGGTGTGGAGCTCTGCTTGTATTGCACACAGCGGGGGGGTGGTGCAGCAGGCGAGCCTTACTGCGCCGGGCTGTACGGTGGAGATTATTGATGTGTCTGCACTATGACCAGCCGGCTCACGCACCGGCTGGTATGGCACAGGTATTGCGGCGGGGTGGTTTATTCCTGCACGGGTATGAGGGAGATGCCCCAGGATTGGTGTTCGCCGATGTAGGGTTGTTCGATGATGAAGGTGTTATCACCTGCCTGCAGCTCGAATTCGATGGGAGCCTGAATCCACCAGATCTCCTCGGGGTCGAGCGGGTGTTCAAAGTTCCAGGCGTTGCCGGGGTGGTTGCGCTGGCCTGCGAGTTTGAAGGTGCGCGGGTTTTTCTGTTCTACGCCGTTGAGCCAGATGCGGGTGCCGCACTGCGACCATTCGCCGGCTTTGGGTACGCCGGTCCACCTGCGGTTGGAGCGGGCAGGGGCATCGAACCCGACCATGAATTTCTTCTTGCCTGCCTTTTCTGCCTTGATTGTGGTGATGGCCCAGGTAGTGTGGCCGGGGCGTACGTTGGGGAACATGCCGAGGTAGCCCGTATCGGGGCGGGTGCGGAAGTAGAGGTTGGCGCAGTGTGCGGTGCGGGTGCTGAGACCTTCCAGCTTGCCGGTCAGCACCTGCTCGCGAATGCCGGCGGCCGCTTTGCTGTCGGCGGGGCTGACTACGGTCCAGGAGAGGCTGGATTCCGGCCAGTGCGGGAAGTCTTCTGCCTTGAACTGGGTGTTGCGCAGTTTCTGCATGCGCTGTTCGAACATGCTGTAGGCGCGGCCTGCGGTGGTGCTGCCAGAGGTCATGGACAGGGGGAAGTGGTCGCCATCAGCCCGGGCTCCCTGCCAGGCGCGTTCGGCCATGGCCATCATGCCGGGCCACATGTTGCACATGCCGGGAATGAGTTCTTTGTTGTCCACTTTACCATCGGGCCAGATGCAGAGAATGGTGCCCAGGCGCTTATCATCGCCCTGGGTTGCGCCGCAGGGGCGCATGAAGAAATAGCGCCGCACCAGCAGTGCCGGGTCAAAGAGGTTGGCATATCCCATGGTGGAGTCGAATGCGCGGCGGGTAATGCGGTCTGCCGGTATGGATTTTGCCACGAGGTCTGCGCCTTCGCCCCAGCGCTGCTCGATGGAGTCTTTGCCGACGGGCAGGTCGCGGTGGCTGGCCCATTGCATGGGGATGCGCCCGTGCTTCATGAGTTTTTCCGAAACAAAGCCCACAAACTCAGCGGCATTGGGGATGCGCACTTCATCTGCCCCGAAGTGGATGACCGGGCAGAGTTCTGCCGGTATTTCGCTGCAGAATTCATCCAGTAGTTCGCCCACTATTTTCATGCCCTGGGGTGTGTGCATCTTGAAGCCGAAGGCTCGCTCAAAGTAGGCGCTGTGGCCGGGCATGTCGAGCTCGGGAATCACGGTGATGTTGCGAGCCGCGGCGTATTCCATGACTTCGCGGATCTGGGCATAGGTGTAGGTGTCGTTGAGATCGCGGGTGCGGTGTTTCGGGGAGTTGAGCTGCGGGTAGGCCTTGCACTGTACATGCCAGGCGGGGTAGTCGGTGAGGTGCCAGTGGAAGAGGTTCACCTTCAGCGTGGAGGCGAGGGCGATTTCCTGTTTGAGGCGTTCCACGCTGCGGAAGTTGCGGCCGCAGTCCTGCATGTAGCCGCGGTAGCGGAATGCCGGCCAGTCGGTGATGCTGCAGCAGGGCAGTGTGCCGTTTCCGGTTGCGAGCATCTGGCGCAGCGTCTGGAAGCCGTTGAAGAGCCCCGCCTCTGTGGCGGCTGTTATGGTAACGCCTTCGGTATTGATGTTGAGCTTGTAGCCCTCGCCTGCCCGGTCTGCCGGCAGGGCATCATCTGCAAGCGCGCAGTGTATGAAAAGGAAACCTCGCGTGCCGGTTCCGGTTGTGGCGGCGTAATCAGCCAGGGCTGCGCTCAGCAGCGGGCTGCTTGCGTCGCCCAGCAGTTGAAGTCCCTTGTCCCGGGCATCCAGACTGCCCTGGTGCCACTGCACCTGCTGGGGGAAAGGAATAAGAGCCACAGAGGCTGCAGCCTCTGTCTGCAACCCGTGGGGGGAGACCCAGTTCTGCTCCAGATGGGTGATATCTGCCGGAGTGGATTCTGCCAGAACCGGCAGTATACAAGCCTGGCACAGCGCCGCTATTGCCCAATGTTTCAGCATGATGATATGATTAACACATACGCACCCCGGGTGTCAATGGAATTCCAATTTTTTCGGAGGGCTCAGTGAGGGCTTTCGATTTTTGATTGACGATTTACGAATTAAAAATCAGCAGCTTGTGCCGAATACCCGGAAACCGGGTGCTGGCTGACTACGCTGGTGTAGTCTCCGCGCATCATGCAGCCCCGGCAGAGGCGAACTACGACATGTCGCTGAAAACAGGTACATCCCCAGAAGTATCCACAATCCAGTCTATGCGGTCATGAAACAGTGCAGGCGCACTCTGCCTGTACGGTCAGAATTTGAGTATAAGTCTGAACAAATGGTTAAAATAAAGAGAATCACGAAAGAGCGTCTCTTTCGTAACTCGCTTTTTCGTGCTATCGCATTTCAAATGCGATGTGCTTGCACTCCCTTTATTCTGAAGGCTTTTGAATACATTTGGGGTTCGGAAGTTGTACTTAATTCCTACCATGATAATAGGTGACAAAGCGTGTTATTTCAACGACTTACGTAAAAAAAGCTGTACATCGCATTTGAAAAGTGTTAGAAGTAAGGAGTGCATTCTAGAAGTACGCATTCCTTAATGTGTTATGCATGTTTCATAATTACTTCAACCTTAATACATAAAAACTTATGCTTAAAAATCGTTTTATCTTGTCTGTGCTGGCTGCATGCGCATGCTCGGTTACTTATGCAGGCATTACTTCTGGCGTTGATGCAGATGGCAATCCCTGTGTTTATATCGAAGGAGATTTATCCCAATATCAGTACTATACAGGTACTGGTAAGGATGCCAGCGTGAAAGGTGTCATAGGTGGTGGACAGTTGTCGGAAAATTGCGACAGTGCCAATATGATTGTCCGAGGGGCTGATACGGTGATAAATACGCTGATAGGCGAGGGCATTCAGGGGACTCGAGTGACCGGTTCGAAGACCATTACTGTAGAAGCTGGTACCATCGGGACTATCATAGGTGGTTCTGATATTCGTTCTTCCTTGAAGAGTATCAATTATAAGCCGAAAACGGATGATGAAGGTAATACAACTTATAAGGGGGGTACTAAAGGGGCGACTGAATGGTTACCCTATTACTCGACATCTGATATTACCATCAACATTAAAGGCGGTGAAGTTGGAGAAATCCGCGGTGGTCACAATGGCGGTGAGGCGCTGATAGGCAGTGAGATTGCAGCAGCCATTCAGAAAGATCTGGAATTGGACCCTTCGGGAAATACGCATACGAAACTGGATGAATTGATGGCTGACCAGTCATGGGCATATGGTGGTAATATCAATATCAATATCAGTGGTGGTAAGGTTGGTGGTGTCTATGAGGACGGCGTGCTTCAGGATGCCATTCGTGGTGCGGGTGGTTCCCGTAACTCTGTAGACGGTAGCGTTAATATTACCATTTCAGGTGATGCTGAAGTAATAGGTGATATTTACGCCGGCGCTCGTAGTACAACAGCTGAAGGCGGAGGCCTGGCATCCAAAGTTGTGAGTGAAGCTTATGTGAAGACCACCTCGATTACCGTTGAGGGCGGTAATGTTAAGGGTAACGTTTTTGGTGGCGGTTCCTTCGATGCTGAAGACTGGAATTCTGATGGCGTTGACTTGAATAGTAGCAAGGATGAGTTCAGTGGTAAAACAGGCAGTACATCCGTTTCCATCACAGGTGGTGTGGTTGATGGTAATGTGTATGGTGCAGGCCAGTACGATACCGTGACCGGCTCCACCTCGCTGGAGCTTACGGGGGGTACAGTTATCGGCGATGTCTATGCCGGTGGCAAGGATTCCATTATTGGAACCAATAATGAGGGAATTTCTACAAAAATTGAAATTTCCGGAACAGGCACAACCGTAGGTGGAACCATCTATGGCTGTTCGGAAGATGCCGATAATGATGCAGCTACGGGGACTCTGTCTGGAACTCGAGAATTAACTGTATCTGCAGGGCACGACAGTACAGGCAATGCAACCGGTTACAAACTGGCAGACTTTACTGATATTGAGGTGAACGGCAAGGTTGCCATCGAGTCATTGGTTACTGCGGATGAAGGCACGGATGTAACCGTGAATAATTCAGCTGTGGTGAAGACAAATGCTGGTGTTCTGACGAATTTGAATGACCTCACCGTGAATGGGTTGCTGGATATTACCGTAACAGAGGATACTCTGGATGAAGATGCCGTAGGTGGCCAGAAGATGACCGTGGGTGATCAGGGCGTGATTAATGTGACCAATCTCACCGGTGATAGTAATGCCGAAATTAAGCTCTTCAATTTTGCTCAAGATATTGAGGGGCTGGATAAATTGACGCTGGCGGTGGATGGGCAGATCGTGTCCTCCGATATGTGGGACGCCGCCAACGGTGGAATTACCATCAAGGAGCTTTCATCTGCTACTCTTGGTTTGAGCGGTAACCAGAGTGCCTTCTATGGAGCTCTGAAAGCGCTTGCTGCTTCGGGTGCTGCCGATGCCATGCTTTCAGACCTGGCAAGTTCCCGCGATTCTGCAACCGTAAAAGCCCAGCTTGATGCGCTGAGCGGCCACGAGCTGGCCACCGCCATGAGCAGTCAGGTGGAGGGCAACATGGGCCACATGCGCCGTCTGCGTGCAGCCATTGGCAATGGCCCTGCGCTGGATTCCTACACAAGCTTTGCGCTGTGCTCACCGGCTGCCGACGGAAAGGGCCCGGAATATGTAGCCCCGGCAGCAGGTGGCAACCGCTGGCGCGCAGGTGTGCAGGCCTACCACGAGGAAGGTGAGCTGGATGCCTCCGATAAGGGTGACGGCTACGACCGCTCCGAGACAGGAGCCATGCTTACGGCAGAATACTTTGTGAACCAGGGGCTCACCGTGGGTGGTGCACTTTCCCGCGGTCGCACCTCGCTGAAGAGCGACAACGCCCGCAAGCGCCACGAGGACAATACGCGCTTCGACGTGTTCGCCCTTTATGGCAAGGAGCGGTGGCAGTTTGCCACGGCACTGGGGCTGGGTCTGCACCAGCACGACCTGAAGCGCACCTTCACCAACGCAGAGGCTGACGGCTACTCCGTGAACTTCATGCAGGATGTGGCATACACCCTCATTGCCGCCGAGAAGAGCAATGTACAGGCATTTGCCACGCTGGCTTCCAGCTGGAACCACATGGACGGCTACACTGAAAAGGGCGCTTATGCACTGCGTGTGGACGACCAGGACTCCTGGACCACAGATGTGACCGTGGGTGCCCGCTATAATCATGCGCTGCCCTCGCTGGGTTCGGCTCCTGCCGGTGTATTCTCCGTGCAGACGGGTGTAACCGGCACGCTGGGTGATGTGGATTCTGAAACAGAAATGAGCCTGAACGGCTTCCGCTACAGCCAGAAGAGCGCCAGCCGCGACCGCATTGGCTGGTCCGTGGGTGCTTCTGTGGATGTACCTGTTCGCAGCAACATGTCCTGGTACGCCTCTGCCGAGGCTGTGATGCGCGGAGACTACACCAGCGTAGACGGTCAGGTGGGCGTGAAGGTGGCCTTCTAAAAGCCTGTTCCAGGCAATAATTGATATCAGGCGCCGCTCCGTAGCAGGAGTGGCGCCTTTTCTGCTCGCATATTTGAGAGCACGATGCAACAGTATAGCCTTGCCAATTCAGCAGGAAAGGAGTAAAGTATGCGGCATGAACATCCAGCTCTTCAAAGACCTCTGCGAGGCAACCGGGGCTCCCGGTTTTGAGTATGGCATCCGCGAGCTGGTCATCCAGGAGATGACCCCGCTGGCAGATGAAATTACGGTGGATAATGTGGGCAATGTGGTGGCTCTTATCAAGGGTAAGAGCGCGGATAAGCGCATTATGTGCGCTGCCCACATGGACGAAATCGGTTTCATTGTGCGCCATATTGATGATAATGGCTTTATCCGGATTCTGCCCCTTGGTGGTTTTGACGCCAAGACCCTCACCGCGCAGCGTGTGGTGGTGCACGGTACGAAAGACCTGCCCGGCTGCATGGGCGTGAAGCCCATTCATGTGATGAGCCCGGAGGAACGCACCAAGATGCCGCAGGTGACGGATTATGTGGTGGACCTCGGCATGAGTAAGGAAGAGGTGGAGAAGTATGTTTCCATCGGCGATTCCATTACCCGCATCGGGGACCTGGTGGAGATGGGCGATTGCCTGAATGTGAAGAGCATTGATAACCGCGGTGGTTGCTACATGCTCATCGAGGCGGTGCGCGCTATCAAGGCTGCCGGTAACCTGCCTGATTATGATTTGTATGCCGTATTTACGGTGCAGGAGGAGGTGGGGCTGCGCGGTGCGCATGCTGCCACGCTTGCCATTAACCCGGATTTTGCGTTTGCGCTGGATGTGACCATCGCGTTCGATACCCCCGGCAGTGGTGCTCATGATAAGTGCACGGTGCTGGGCAAGGGGACGGCAGTGAAGGTGTACGACGGTACGCTGATTACTGACCCGCGCATGGTGAAGTTCATGACGGCGCTGTGCGAGGAGGGTGAGATTCCTTACCAGCTGGAGCTGCTGGCTGCCGGTGGCACAGATGCCGGCGCTATGCAGAAGTTCACCGCTGGTGGTGCTGTGACCGGCGCTATCTCCATCCCGGTGCGTAATGTGCACCAGAGCATTGAAATGGCTCACAAGGTGGATATTGATGCCAGCGTGAACCTGCTGACGGCCTGCTTTACGTCTCTGACCCGCTGGGATTGGAGCTGGAAGCAGATGAACCGCACCCTTGCTGCCAAGGCATAAGCCCGTACGTGGTAAGTCAGCATTCTGACTCTATATTATCCCGCCTCTGCAAATGGGGCGGGATTTTTTTTTTGCCCGCCTGCTGATGCATGAAAAGAGAAATCCGCGCCGTGTGGCGCGGATTTGGAGAGAGCAGAGTTTGTGGCAGGGTAGTCAGAGGGGAAGGGGGGCTGTCGGTGCATCCCACGAACCATCGTCATCCGGGGTGAGCCCGGGCGCCACGGTTATGACCGCCGGAGACTGGGTGTTGACGACCGGGACGGCAGCTGCGGGTTCGTAGCTCACAGGCTTGGTGCTTACCTTGGTGGGGGCTTTGCGCGGGGTGATGAGTTTGCCTTTGCGCTGTTTGCGGGAGTTGCTGAAATCGCTCATGTCCACCAGGTCATCCACGCCCAGGGCGTAGCGCACGATGTCGGGCAGGTTGTCCTTAATCAGAATGGAAAGGGGGAATGTGGCCTGTCCGTTAGTGAAGCGCAGGGTGATGTTGCCCGCCTGCAGACGGTGAATGACGGCATTCTGGTATACCTTGCCACGGGTAGTAGCCGCATTGCCGATGGGCAGCCCAATCATGAGACTGCGGGCGACGGCCCGGGAGGTCTTGTCCTCCTTGCGGATTTCGCGTTGCAGGGAAAGTTCGCGGGCTTCTTCTTCCTGGATAGCCCGCTTGTGCTCGGTAATCTGGCGCTTGACATCGGCAATCTGGGTTTCGAGCGCAGAGAGACGCTCGCGCAGGTGAATCTGCTCATCTGCCTGGTAGGAGGCATCCTGGAGCGCTTCGTGTTGTTTGCAGAGCTCCAGATGCTCCGCCTGGGCCATTTCCAGGGGAGAGGGAACACGGTATTTTTCCAGCTCCTGCATGACATACCAGGCGCCTGCTCCCAGCCCCCCCAGCAGCACAAGTACGAGCAGCGTATCCAGAAGAATGCCTGCACAGCTGCTGGCTTTTGAGACCTTGGCTGGTTTCTCCTCCTGGGTGGGCTTTTCCTCTGGTGCAGGTTCAGGTTTCAGCACGGGCTCGCTCTGGGGCAGGGGAGTGTCCACAATGTTTTCCCGCTGGGTGGATGAGGTGTCCTTCTCGATGACCTTGTCGTTCCAGGTCAATGATATATCCGCTGTACGCCTGGAATTGGCACTTTCAGTTTTCATGAGCGTTTGTGAAGGTTAGCGGTTTCGTTCTGCAGCATGCGGAAATTGGCGCGGAAAGCATCCAACCGGTCGTTGAGTTCAATCACGCGGAGCTTTGCTTCAGTTTCCTGGCGCTTGATGACTTTCAGTTCATTGAGCGCATCGGTAAGCTCTTGTTCTTTTGCTTCAACCTGTTCGGTCAGCTCGGGGGTGGCTTCGCCGGCTTGTTTGATGAGTTGCTGCATGCGTATGATTTCCTGGCGCAGGGCTGCATTTTGTTCGTGCGCCAATCGCAACTGATCCGGATTCGGCGCCTGCGGGTAGCAGCTGCTCAACGAGACGAGCAGCGCGCAGGCACTCATGCGAGAAAGGATTGAGAGATATTTCACGCTCCAATCATACCCTCTGCGTGTGTTTCGTCAAGCATGTTCTGCGTCACATTATGAAACAGGGCGCAAACTGACCCTGCAAAGGGGTGAAATTTCTTGCATTCCCTTGCGCGTGTGCTAGAATGACACTATGACTACGCTCAAGCAGCTTGCGGTGGAATCTCTCACGCATATGGCGGAGGGGGGGCTGCAGCGTCTTGCGGTGGATGATGATGCCCGCAGCATTTTGCGGGAGTGGATGCTGAGCGCCAGACGGGGCGGAGATGCGCCCCCGCCAGTGCAGCCGGCGGTTGCACCCGATATGAGCGTGGAAGAAAAGCTGGAGTATTTGCGCAGCAAGGCTGCCAATTGGAAACCGGCGAAACGCCTGGGTACGCTGCGTGATAGTATGGTGTTTGCGGCGGGAAATCCGCATGCCAGGCTGATGCTGGTGGGGGAGGCGCCTGGGTATGAGGAAGAGCGGCAGCGTGAGCCTTTTGTGGGCCCTGCAGGCCAGTTGCTCACCAGGATACTGGGTGCCATGGGGCTGCAGCGAAGTGATGTGTATATTTCCAACGTGTGCAAATTCCGCCCATACATGGGCGAGAACCAGGGAACAGCCAACCGCCCGCCGAATCCTGAGGAGCTGGCTGCATGTCTGCCGCTGATTAAGGCCGAAATCCGGGCCATTCAGCCAGCCTGCATTGTGTGTCTGGGGAGCAGTGCCGCCAGGGGATTGCTTGATACGCAGCAGGGCGTGAATGCCTTGCGCGGGCAGTGGTTGGAGTGTCAGGGGGTGCCGGTGCGTGTGACTTACCACCCCAGTTATCTGCTGCGAAATGATGCGCGCAGTGCCCGCCGTGCATTGTGGGAGGATATGCTGGCAGTGATGCAGCATCTGGGTATGCCGATTAGTGAAAAACAACAGAATTATTTCCGATGAAGCGCTTCTGGTGTATAGCCTGTGCATTGCTTGTGCTTTCCAGTTGCCACGGCATTTATAAGCTGCGGCGCCAGGCCGTGGCGGGTGATCCGGTTGCCCAATATGAATACGGTCGTCGTTTCCTCACCGGGCAGAAAGGTGTGCTGCGTTCGTATAAACGTGCGTTCCGCTGGTTCTCCAAAGCCGCCGAAAGCCGCGAACCGCGCGCCATGGCGGCCATGGGGCTTTGCTACGAGCGTGGTATTGGCGTGAACCGCTCGTTGTCCAAAGCAAGGCGCTGGTATGCTGCCGCCGTGGATGAGGGTAATGATGATGCCTGCCATTCTCTTGTGCAGATGGAGGCCCGCGCGGGGAATCTGACCGGGGCGCTACGCTGGCTTGAGCGCATGGCCGATGATGATTCTGTGCCGGCGCAGCTGATGCTTGCCAATATGCATCTGAATGGCTCAGCCAGGAACGCCAGTGTGGCAGAAGGAATTCGCTACCTGCGTTATGCAGCCATGCAGGGGGATGGTGAGGCGTGTCTTATGCTCAGTACATGTTACGCCACAGGCAAAGGTGTGCCGCGCAACGAGGAACTCATGGTCGGCTGGCTCGTCAATGCTGCTGAAGCAGGTAACCAGACCGCTGTCGACATTCTGACCCAGTCCTGGAAAGCCAAGGAAAATCAGAAAAATTAGGGTCTGTTTCAGATTTGCTGGCAGATATAAGCAAAGGCTGCAAAATCGAGATTGGAGGCATCTTCTCATAAATCCGAATTTGTCGAGCTGAAAGCCCGAGGAATTTTGAGCCCCTCAATTGCCGGGGCTGATTTTCCGCTCGCCTGAGGTGAGGCTCGCCAAAGTCAATTTGACTAGCAGAATGAGTCAGCAAATCTGAAACAGACCCAAAAATTAACTTTTTTGCTGAAAAATAAAAAAATGACTTGACGAAGCGGTGGCCTGGTGGTATATTTCTGCCGCACCCGCCAGGGATGCTTTAATGAAAATCGCGGGATGGAGCAGCCAGGTAGCTCGTCAGGCTCATAACCTGAAGGCCGCAGGTTCAAATCCTGCTCCCGCAACTCCGAAAAAGTACCGCAAATCGCGGTACTTTTTTATTTCAGGTAAGAGGGGGAGGAAGCATGCGCTTACCTCGGAAAAATATCGTTATGGACTTTCAGAGGGTTCTTTGTGCGGCGTTATTGTGCCGAATCCTGTGGGGCGTGGATTTGCTGCCGGCTGATAAGATGCCTGAGGGTGGGCCACGCTCATTTCCGTATGCTGCGCGAGGCAGGATTCCTGCTGTATGATGACGGCCGCGGGGAGTGGACACCATGCAATATATATCGCCACCTGGTGGAGCAGGGGCGGGCTTTTCTGTGTGCTGGTGCTATCTTCTGCCAAAGAAAAAGCCCCCGTTAGCGGTGCGGCAACACCCGGGGGCTGATATAAATGAAATTAGTAATAGCGGTTTCCCGCTGGGAATGATTAAAGCACAGTTGGAGGGTAAAGTCAAGATGTGTAAAAAAAAGATTTTGCCCTGAGCATACTCTCCCTCAATGAAATACCGCAGTTCCTGCGGTGTGAAATACGGCGTTGCCGGTAAATCACAATTTAGCACAATAACTTTGGTACAGTGTGGAGAATTGTGCGCCTGCCGGGATTATTTGTGGTTGAGAATGCGTGCCGTTTCG
>CAJGCV010000062.1 GCA_904501915.1 uncultured Akkermansia sp.
GATTATGCTACTTTCCTCCCGCGCCGTCTGCATCTACCTTATGGATTCTTGATGATGTATCGGATTTCGGCACTCTATGCAACCTCGTCCATCCATCCGGCCTTATATGCAATTTCTGTTCGTACAGTCGGGATTTCCCCTCGAACTTCCTTTCCCACGGTTCGTTACCTCCCCGCAGTTGTTCTTCAGGTCTGGGATTCCGCATCATCGCGGCTCCTCGCGGACTTTCACCGCAGTGCGCATATCGCGTCGGTCGTACACAAAAAGCCCGAGGTGATTACCTCGGGCTTTCTGAGCATCCCCACGCGGATTCGAACCGCGGTTCTATGACTGAGAATCATATGTCCTAACCCCTAGACGATGGGGACTTTCATGATGCTCGCAGCTTGGCTGCGCGCGCATTATACACACGCTCCCACGCGGCGTCAAGACTAATCTGTAAAAAAAAACCAGTTTTGTCACTTTTTTATTCTTTTGCCCCATATGCAGCAGAAAAAACTTGCGTACCCGCGAGTGATGCGCTAGTATCTGCGCAGCACGCAACACAGCCTGCACCACACCGGATGGGTGGCAGAGTGGTTGAATGCAGCGGTCTTGAAAACCGCCGAAGGTTAATCCCTTCCGTGGGTTCGAATCCCACCCCATCCGTCATCAGAAAAAAAGCCTCCTATTCGCCCGGAACAGGAGGCTTTTTTGTACGCATGACACGCAGGAGACAACACCGGGAGATTGACAAGAAAACAAGCATCATGTACGATGAAAGCATCCCACCTGCTGATCAATATACTGCATGAAATCCACCCTGCTCTTCATCTGCTCCCTGCTTTGCCTTGCGTTCTTCTCCGTGCAACTCGTAGCCACAGGAGAAGCCTTGCCACCATCGGCTGATGCGTTCGGACAAGTGGTGAACCCTAAGGAGGCAGAAGCCCTGCTGCTGGGGCAGCAGAGTTTCAACAGCGGCGTGGGCATGCTGGTGCTCGTGCTCTCCATCCTGGCTTTGTGCGCTGCAGTGGTCAGCCTGTTTTTCCTGCACAAGCCGCGCGTGCTGCGCTGGTTTCGCGGCGGTCTGCTTGCCACCAACATCATTGTGCTCACGGCGTGTGCCGTGCTCTTCCTCCTCACGCTGATGGAAAGCATGCAGCCGGAGCCCCAGTGTCTGCAACTGGTCTGGCCCTGGAAACATTCGTTCTGGGCACAGGCCATCAAACACGTTCAGCAGGCCGGCATGTTCCTGAGTCTCTGCTGCGGTATGCTCAGCGGCGTGAACTGCACTTCATTCTACCTCTTCTACCGCCGCCGTCAGATATACGGTGATTAATCTCCCAGGGCAGGAAGCCGGAAAAACCGCATGGCATTAGCCGTAGTGGCTGCGGCAATTTCCTCCAGCGACACCCCGCGCAGCGCCGCCAGTTTCTCTGCCACAAAACGAGTGCGGCCGGGTATATTCAATTTACCACGGTGCGGCTCCGGGGAGAGATAGGGAGAATCAGTCTCCACCATCACACGCTCCAACGGGGCCCAGGCAGCAACCTCCTGCACTGCATTCGTCTTCTTGAAGGTGATGATACCGGTGAACGAAACCATGCCATCCAGATGCTCAAACACGGCATCAGCCTGCTCCTTGCTTCCTATGAAGCAGTGAAACACCGGGCGCACTTTCGGAAAATTGCGGGCAATGGCAAAAGCATCGTCAAAACATGCTGTGCCTTCCTTGTCGCGCGTATGCAGAGATATATTCAACCCCAGTTCCTCTGCCAGTGCAAAGTGTTTCTCCAGCAGAACTTTCTGCCGTGCATAGTAGCGGGCTTCATCCCACCCCTCCGGGGCATCCCAGAAATAATCCAGACCGGCTTCACCAATGGCCGCCTGCGGGTATTTCCGGCACAGGTCTGCCATGTACTCGAAATCCTCGTCGCTCACGTTCGTGGCCTCCGACGGGTGGGCAGCCAGGCATGAAGTGATGAAATCGGGCATGCGACGCGCAAGCTCAAGCTGCGGCAGCCAATCCTGCGGATGTGTACCCTGCGATATGCAATGCCCCACCCCCAGTGCAAGGGATTCTGCCCGCACTAATTCCAAATCCTCATACTTATCGTGCACCAGGTGGCAATGCGTATCTATAATCATGCGCACCGTATACACCACACGCCCCGAATTGTCAAGGACAACCCTCATCTTACCCGGCAGAAGATACGGCGGCTTCCCTGCTATGAAGCAAGCCTCTACCTCCGACTCTGCACGCGCCAGGCTTGCAACGCATACATCAAGCAGCAAGCCACCGGGAACAGATTGAAGTAAAAAACAGCCCGGCTCAATGTCTGAGCGGGGCTGTTTTCTTCTTGCTTTTCAACAAAGAATCAGGCGCGGATGGCGGCACCCATCAGCTCGGCGGCTTTCTTGCCGCTCATGAGCATACCGCCGAAAATCGGGCCCATGCGGAAGCTGCCGCTCACGCCGTTGGCGGCCATTCCGGAAACAAAGAGACCGGGGTAGATTTCCTTGGTGTTGTCGATAGTGGAGCGCTCGCCCTCTGCTGCGTCCATGCTCATTTCGCCCACCACGCCACCGGTGGGGGTGTTAAGGCGGACGCCGTTCTTGCGGGCCACGGTCTTGGCAATCTCGCAGTCGTGGCCGGTGCCGTCGAGCACGGTCCTGGAGATAATGGTCAACGGGTCAACATGCAGACCTTCGCGCAGCACGGGAGTCCAGTTCACAACCACGCCACCCACGCGGCCCTGCTTATACACCACATCCTCCACGGAATAGCAGTTGAAAATCGTAGCGCCTGCCTGTGTGGCCTTGTAGAGCAGCCCTGCCGTGGCATGCACGGAATCGATGATGTACGTGCCCTCGCGGTAGGGCTTGTAGCTCAGTTCCAACTCACGGACGATATCCATGGCCTCCTCCTGCACCACAATATCATTGAACATCATGGCGCCGCCCCACATACCGCCGCCGGGGGAAAGCTTGCGGTCAAACAATGCCACCTTGTGCCCGGCCTTGGCCAGATAATAAGCGGCTACAATGCCGGAAGGTCCACCGCCCACAATGGCGGCATCCAGCACCAGGTTGCTCTGCAATTTATTGAAATACGACTCGATAATTCCACTAGATACCAATGTTTCCATGATGTTTTCAGAATAGTCATCCCCCGTGTTATCCGCAAGTCGCAACTATGTCATGTCTGCCGGAATAACGGCATTTTGGCTTGTCGCGACAGTGGCTTTGTGGCATGGTTAATCCATGAAGCAGATTCTCGCAGATTGCCGGCTCTATGGCATTGTGGATATGGGTTACACCACCCCGAAGCAGATTGAACCCCGCACCCACGCCCTGATTGACGGCGGAGTGCGCATCATCCAGCTGCGCGCCAAGGGGGTGGCGCAGGAGCGCGTCCGCGAATGGGCCATTGCCATGCAGCGCATCTGCCGCGAGCGGCAGGCGATTTTTGTGCTGAACGATTACCCGGAAATGGCAGCCGAAATCGGCACCGATGCCGTGCATGTGGGCCAGGATGGCGGGCCGCTGGCAGAAGTGAGACGCATCGTCGGCCCCGGCATCATCATAGGGCGCTCCACCCACAGCCCGGAGCAGGCGCTGGAAGCCCTCCGCGAAGGGGCAGACTACATCGGCTTCGGCCCGCTCTTCCCCACCGGCACCAAACCGGGGCGCGCCTCCATCGGACTGCAGGATATCGCCGCCGTGCAGCAGGCCGTGGGCAGCATGCCCATGTTCTGCATCGGCGGCATCAACGGCAGCACCCTGCCCCTGGTACTTTCCGCCGGAGCCAAGCGCGTGGTCATCGTCTCCTGGCTCCTGCAGCAAAGCGATATCGCCGCCGCCGCGAAAGGAGTTATCCAGAGTATACAGTCTGGCGCTCTTTCCTGAATACAGCAGAAGTGAGTCTAGCATATCCTCACTTCGCACGGTCTGGGGAGGACACGGATTACACTTGAAAACGCAGGTCCAATCTGCTAAAACGCTGACAGCATGAGCAACGCAGGGATGCAGCAGGGCATGAAGCAGAGCATGGTGGCCACCGCCGCTATGCAGCAGTTCATGCGCGCACTGCAGGCCACCAACATGGAGCTGCGCACCCTGGCAACCCAGGCCATGGCGGCTAACCCTGCGCTGGAGGAACTCCCCCCGGCGGAGGAGACGGAGGACGCGGGCACGCCCGATTACGCCGCTATCCAGCGCCACGATTACCTGCTCGATTCGCTTTCTGAAGCACCCAGTCTGACCGCGCATCTAGAGGAACAGGTGCGCCGCAGCGCCCTGCCCGCCAAGGTGGAAGAAGCTGCGCTGGAGCTGGTGCAGCACCTGGATGAACGCGGGTATTTTGCCGATGCTCCGCAAGAGATTGCCGCGCAGCACGGCTGGAGCAAAAACACCCTGGCAAAAGCCCTCCAGGCCGTGCAGGATTTAGACCCCGCGGGAGTGGGTGCAGCAGATTTGCGCGAAAGCCTGGTGCTGCAGCTGCGCCGCGAGGGCGAGGAACACAGTCTCGCCATGCAGCTGCTGCAGAAGCACTGGCAGCAGCTGGTGCAGCACCGCTATGCCGAAGCCGCCCGCGAACTGGGCGAAAGCGAGCTGGCGGTGGCCGGTGCCGCCCGCCGCATTGCCCAGCTGAACCCCGACCCCGGCAGCGCCTTTTCGCGCGAAAACACCAGCGTTATCACGCCGGACATCATCGTCTCCCGCAAAGGAGATGAACTGGTAGTCAGCCTGACGGATGCCAACATTCCCCGCCTGGGCATCTCCGCCGAATATCGCGAAATGATGGCTGAGCAGGTCGACAAGCCGGAGGTGCGCCGTTACCTCTCCCGCTGTTTCAGCGAGGGGCGAGAACTCATCAAGGCCATAGCCCAGCGCCAGCAGACCATTCTGCAGGTGGCGCAGGCCATCGTGCAGCACCAGCGCGCCTTTTTCCTGCAAGGCACGTCTGCGCTCATTCCCCTGAAAATGGAACATATAGCCGATGCCACCGGACTGCATGTCTCCACCATTTCCCGCGCGGTGAACGGCAAGTTCCTGAAATGCAGCTTTGGCGTGTTTGAACTGCGCCATTTCTTCACCACCGCGCTGGATGGCATTTCCCCGGAAGCCGTGCAGGCTCGCCTGCGCGCCATGATTGCCGACGAAGACCCACGCCACCCGCTTTCCGATGCCCGGCTGGAGCAACTGCTGGCAGCAGAAGGCATCACCATTGCCCGCCGCACCATCGCCAAATACCGCGATGCCCTCCATATTCTCCCTGCTTCCCAGCGCCGCCATTAACCTCACCCGCGCCCCGGCGCAGGTTTTCACTCAGGCATAGCCTGTTTTCAGTATTCACTCGCGCGCAGCGCGTTTTCATCCTATTCCACCAGAAGCAAACCACCGCCGAGCGAGCAGAAGCGGCTACGCAACCAGACCGGAGGCACGCGACCACCACTTACGACCGTGCTCCTGAATATGACGGCGGACATCCGGCGACTGGAGCATTGTATCAGCCAACAAATCAACCTCTATGGCCAAGGGAAGGTCATCAATTCCCCGATGAAGCTGCAACAGTTCATCCATTCCTATATTCTTGCCGATGAGAAAAAGATCCACATCGGAAGCAGGTTTATAATTTCCCATGGCCCGAGAGCCAAAAAGAACAGCCTCCTCCACCGCAGGACAGGAAGACAGCACAAAGGCAATCCCCATGCGCTGCTGCTGTGTAAGCCCATCATTCATCATCCGCAAGGCAGTTGAGATGTTCTACACAGGTACGCACCATGGGGAGATACACCTCCATCACCCGCTTCAAGGCGAGCTGTGCCATTTCCTCATTGTATGCATGGGTGAAGATATTACGAGTCAGCAACGCATCAAGCCACGGTTCTGCATCTTGAATCAGGCCAATGGCAAACGCCTTCTTAATTGTTTCCTTGGGACTGGCAACATCGATTCCTTCATCTTCGAGCTTATCCTTAAGAGTCTTCCAGCACAGCTCAAAGGTCATCTGGAAGAAATGCAGGATTCCCGCCTGCTGGCGTTCATCCTCTGGTGCAGTCTCACACGCCCTGGCAAGGCAATCGTAGGCCCTGTTCAAGTTCTGCAAACGCTGTTGCCATCGGTCATCCCTGCTCATTGTTCGTATCTTTCTGCGTTTCATTATATGATATCATGCCGTCTTGTCAACCCATCTTGCTCAAATTCAAACCGTTTCTTAACAAGGAAGCTGGCATCTGGGTACAAATACATTCAATAGCAGTATCCATCTCTTGCCCGCGCCCCGGTGCGGGTTTTCACTCAGGCGCAGCGTGTTTTCACTTGTTTATCATCCGCCCGGAGGGGGCGGAGTGAATTTCGCCTGGCGGCGAGAGAATATCTGCTTCGCCGAGTGAATTTACACTGGCGTGGAGAGAATTTCGCAGACGGCGTCTGCGAGAGGAAAGGAAACACACCGGAGAGCTTGCTCTCCGGTGTGCGGTTGATGAGCAGAGGCAAAAAATGATTTTAAGCGCCGCCGGCGTTGGCGATGGTCTCCATGCCCTTGGGCAGGAAGTTCTTGAAGCGGGCTTTGTCGATAGCCTTCATGTAGGCTTCCTCGGGGGAGACAATCCCCTGCTGGAGTTTCTGCCAGATGGCATCGTCCATGAACTGCATGCCCATGGCCTTGCCGCCCACAATCACGTCTGCCAGCTTCTGGGTAGCGCCTTCGCGGATGATGGCGCTCACAGCCGGAGTAGCAAAGAGGATTTCGTTCACCGCCACGCGGCCGGGTTTATCACAGCGCTTCATGAGCAGCTGGGCCACCACACCGCGGAGCGAGCCGGCAAGCATGGTGCGGGCCTGGGACTGCTGCTCTGCCGGGAACACGTCGATGATACGGTCCACGGTCTTACGGGCGTTATTGGTGTGCAGCGTACCGAACACGAGCAAACCGGTTTCTGCGGCAGTCAAGGCCAGCGAAATGGTCTCGAGGTCGCGCATTTCACCTACCAGCACAATGTCTGTGTCCTCGCGCAGAGAGGCACGCAGACCATCGGCGAAAGAGGGGCAGTTATTAGGCACTTCGCGCTGGGTGAGGATACTCTTCTTACTGGGGTGCACGAATTCGATAGGTTCCTCCACCGTGATGATGTGGCGGGAGAAATTGGTGTTGATGTAATCGATAAGTGCAGCCAGAGTGGTGGACTTACCAGAGCCGGTGGGGCCAGTCACCAGCACCAGGCCGGAACGCATCTCGCCAAAGCGTTTAATCTGCTCGGGCACATTGAGTTCCTCCATGGTCAGAATCTTGGTAGGAATGAGACGGAACACGCAGCAGTACCCGCGCTGTTGCTTCATGTAGTTGCAGCGGAAGCGGGATTTCTCGTTCATCTCGTAGGCGAAGTCGGCATCACCGATTTCGCAGTATTCTTTCCAGAGTTTGGGCGGGCAGATAGGCTCCATGAGCTCAACCATCTCCTCGTGGGTAAGCGGTTCTTCGCGAATGGGGGTCACGTCACCATGCACGCGAATCTTGGGCGGCTGGCCTTCAGAGAGGTGCAGGTCAGAGCCTCCGTTATCTACCAGAGCCTGGAAAAATTCGTCAATCTTGTTCTTCATGGTATGAAAAAATGGGTTATGTGTTCAGTTGCATCAGGCCTGTGCAGGAGCGGCCGGCTCGGGGTGTTCCTGGAGGAATTTATCCATCATCACGCGGTCTGTGGCACGCCCGCGGCATTCATCTGCAGAGATGATGCCTTCAAGGTACAACTGCTGCAGGGAATCATCCATGAGACGCATGCCCAGGTTCTTACCCGTCTGAATAAGGCCGGGAATCATGAAGGTCTTGCCTTCGCGGATGCAGTTGGCCACAGCGGCGTTGTTAACGAGCAATTCCAGCGCCATGACACGGCCCTTGCCATCCTTGCGGGGCACCAGCTGCTGGGAGAACACACCGCGGAGCGATTCTGACACCATCACGCGGATGTGGTCCTGTTCTTCCACCGGGAATGCATCCAGAATGCGGTCAATCGTGCGCGCAGCTGAGCCGGTGTGCAGCGTACCCAGCACCAGGTGACCGGTTTCTGCTGCGGAAAGTGCCAGGGAAATGGTTTCCAGGTTGCGCATTTCACCCACCATGATAACATCCGGGTCTTCACGCAGAGCAGCGCGCAGGGCACGGGCGAATGATTCGGTGTGGGAGTGCACCTCACGCTGGTTCACATGGCAGCCCTTGCATTCGAACACGGTTTCGATGGGGTCTTCCATGGTGATGATGTGGTCGTGGCGGTCCTCATTAATGAAATCGATAATGGAGGCCAGCGTGGTGGATTTACCCGAGCCTACTGCGCCAGTCACCAGAATAAGACCGTTCGTGAAACGCGTGAGCGGCTCCACGTATTCGGTGGGCAGGTTGATTTCCTTCATTGTGAACACGCGGCTGTTGATAATGCGGTAGCAGATATCATAGCCGAGGCGCTGGGAAACCACGGAAGCGCGGTAACGGCCACGTTCGTTCTGGTATGCGAAGTCCACGTCGCCGATTTCCTTGAGGCGTGCCCATTCTTTCTCGCCGAGGAAGCTGTCTACAAGCGCATGGCAATCTTCCTTGGTGAAGAGCGGCGCACCTTCCCACATGGGGAGCAGAGAGCCGAAACGGCGCCAGGAGGGAGCGACGCCGGACGGCAGGTGAATATCCGAGCACTTGGCATCAATCCCCTGCTGCAGGTAATCATCCACATGCAGCGTCACCAGAATCAGCAGCGGCCCCTGCTCCTGTGCATAGATATAGGCGTGGTACTTGCTGTGGGGGCCATCGGCAATGAAATCAACCGTGCCTTTTTCAGCCAGCTCGGCGCGTTGCTCCGGCGTAGTGCAGCTTTCCACCAGCTTGTTTGTATCTTCGGCAGAAAGCACGCCGGCAGTTTCGGAAACAGGTTCGTAGGCTCCGGCCTTCAACCAGTACGGCTGAAGCCCCGGTCCCAGGTACATAGCCGGGCTGTAAATGGTCTTACCCAGCTTCAGGTACTCACCAACATTATCATAGATGTAAGTAGAATCACTCATGGCGGTTGCGTTTCAATGTATCATTTTCCCCCTGCCTTGGCGAGCAAAATTGCAGAAAAGGCAATAACTTTCGCCCGACAGGTGCATGTTTTTCGTTTTATCGGGCGTTTTCGAGTTTCACCCATGCAAAACCGGACTTCACTTCGGTGATAATGACAGCTTCTCCGGCACTTACCTGCCCGCGGCATTCTTCTGCCACGGGCAGAAACTGGTCACCATACTTCACGGAAAGCGAATCCCCCTCCCCCACGATGCGACCGCGCGTGCCGGCCAGGCAATCCTGCGCTTCGCGCGGCGCCCGGCGCAGGAGGCAGTCCATCACCAGGCGGCGCACACAATGCGTCCACAGCGTGTAATAAAACACGGCACTGAGCATCAGAATGCAGATATACACCAGCACAGACCACTGCACCGGTAAATCAAACTGCATGGTTCCCCACAGGGAAAACACCAGCATGGATACCCAGGAGAGGAATTCTGTGTTGAAAAATACATCCAGCACCAGCAGGGTCAGGCTGATGGCCAGCATCCAGTGCAGGAATGTGCCGTTGGATACGCCGAAGAAATCGGCCAGAAAAAGAGCCTCGGTCATCGTGTCTATCAGCGTTTAAGGTCCACAACTGCAGGCACACTATTGGGCAGATACACCGTGGAGGCCGGGTTGGAGGATATGGTGGCGTAACCCTCCAGAGCCTGGCGGTTCATAAGCACCTTGGCGGCGGCTTCTGCGCCGATAATGGTAGTGAGACCCGCAAGATAGGCGGCCTCTGCCTCTGCTGCCAGGCGCAGAGCCTCTGCAGCCCCCTGGGCACGAAGGATTGCAGCCTGTTTCTCGGCTTCGGCGAGACGGATTTTGGCAGTACTTTCACCCTCTGCCTGCAGCGCAGTGGAGCGGCTGATGCGCTCCGCCTCCATCTGGCGCAGCATAGCCTCGCGCGTTTCAGTATCAGTGGTGAGCTCCTTGATTTCAATGGAGGTGATGGCAATGCCCCAACGCGCCACCGTCGAGGAAACAGCCAGCGTCACTTTCTCCGACATCTCCGAACGAGAGGAGAGAATCTCATCCAGATTCCGGCTGCCGATAAGCGAGCGCATCTCATTGAGAACCAGCTCTATAAGCGACTGATGCAAGCGTTCCACCTCGTAAACAGCCTTGATGGGATCAGTAATACGCCAGCGCACCACGCAGTTCATCTGCATCGTGGCGTTATCCTTGGTGATACAGGAGCGAGGCTGGGTATCAAGCAACTGTTCGGTCAGCTCGATAAAGTAACCGTCCTTGTTGGTCAATGTTCCCCAGGCGGGGGATACATCACGCAATTTCTGCAGAAAAGGAATGCGGAACTGCAAGCCGCTTTTCTTGACAGAAACTGGCTTGCCGAACATTTCAACAATGGCACAATGGCCCTGTTTTACAGTAAAAATGAACATAGTGATATCGTACTACACTACAACGGATATTCAATTCCGGGCTTTGTCATGCCCGTTGCTTCTGGATTCCGGAAAGAAGAAAAGGGCTCCGGATGGAGCCCTTTTCTATAATGTTTAATCTGTGTCACCTGCTGCTTACGGCAGAGGGAAGTTCTTGTTGAACGCGGAAACCTCTGCGCGCAGTTCGTCATATGCGCCGGGAGTTTCGCAAACCTTCTGAGCAGCCAGAATACCCAGGCAACGACCGATGAATTCGGCAACCTTGCGGACGTCGTCTTCCTTCATGCCACGGGTGGTCACAGCAGGAGTACCAATGCGGATACCGCTGGGTTTGAAAGTGGAGCCCTTGTCGTAGGGGATGGCATTCTTGTTCACGGTAATACCCACTTTATCCAGGGCAACCTGTGCTTCAGCGCCATTGAGACCCTTGCCGCTGAGGTCTACCAGGAAGCAGTGGTTGTCCGTACCACCGGCGACGATGCGGAAGCCCAGCTGAGCCAGTTTGTCGGCCATGGCCTTGGCATTCTTCACAATCTGCTGAGCATATTCACGGAACTCAGGCTTGAGAGCTTCACCAAGGCAGGCAGCCTTAGCAGCAATCACATGCATGAGCGGGCCACCCTGAAGACCGGGGAAAGTGGCGCTGTCGAGTTTCTTGGCCCACTGTTCCTTGCACATGACCAGACCACCACGCGGACCACGCAGGCTCTTGTGTGTGGTGGTGGAGACGAAATCAGCATAAGGAACGGGAGAAGGATGCGCACCACCGGCCACCAGACCGGCAATGTGAGCCATATCCACGAACATGATGGCACCTACCTCATCGCAAATCTGGCGGATGCGGGCAAAATCGATGGTGCGGGAGTATGCAGAAGCACCAGCGAGAATCAGAGCAGGCTTCACTTCCTTGGCCTTGGCTTCCAGCGCATCATAATCAATCATCTCCGTTTCGGGATCAACACCGTAGTGCACCACTTTGTAGGTCTTACCGGAGAAATTGGCGAAGAAGCCGTGGGAAAGGTGACCACCGCAGGCGAGATCCATGGTCAGGATGGTATCGCCGGGGTTGATGCAGGCGTGATAGACAGACTGGTTGGCAGAAGAACCGGAGTGAGCCTGAACGTTCACAGCATCGCAACCAAAGAGAGCCTTGGCGCGGTCAATGGCAAGCTGTTCGACCTTGTCCACCACTTCGCAGCCACCATACCAGCGCTTGGAGGGGTAACCCTCAGCATATTTGTTGGTCAGGCAGGAACCCTGGGCCTCCATCACAGCCGGAGAGGCAAAGTTTTCAGAAGCGATCAGCTCAATATTGTTGTTCTGGCGGGCACGCTCTTCTGCAATATAGCCGGCGAGCTCAGGGTCAGACACTGACAGAGGAGAACCAGAACCCACCAGCAGGCGGTTCACATGGCGGCCCCCTTCATATTCTGAATCAAGCCAGATGCGCAGCACTTCCTCCATCGCTTCCGGAGAAAGGAAAGCCGAGGCCATGCAAAGCACGTTGGAATTATTATGATGGCGAGCAAAAGCGGCTTCCTGCGGAGTGCGGGCAAGAGTGGCACGCACACCCTGCCAGCGGTTGGCAGCAATGCTCATACCCAGACCGGAGAAGCAAATCAGCACGCCGCGTTCGGCGCGGCCATCCACGATACGCTTGCACACCTTATTGGCATACTCTGCGTAGTTGCTGGACTCCTTGGTGGAGGGGCCCATATCGTCCACCTGATACCCCCAGCTCTGGAGGAGCTCGATGGCTGCTTCCTTCAGATCCACGCCCTTGTGGTCTGAACCAATGACTATGCGATATTCCTTATTCATGTGGATGGGAAAACGTACGGGCGGGATATTACCACATACGACCTGCTGTGGCAAGCGTTATTTCCAATGACTCAGACTCTGCCCACATGTGTCCCAAAGATTTTTTCTGAGAGACGCAAGTGCCGATAAATCCTAGGCTTTCCGAATAGAGGCTTTTTCGAAGCCCCCCTGTACTCAGATTTGAGCACATTTCGGTGGAGAATGCGCCTTATCTACCTGCTGA
>CAJGCV010000063.1 GCA_904501915.1 uncultured Akkermansia sp.
AGCGGCTTACGCCGATATACCCGCAAGCGAACGCTTACTGCCGATGGTGGAGCAAGTGATACTCCAACGCGATTTTTCACGCAGAACACTATGCCTTTATGTCGTTTAAGACTCTTTTCCCATAATCTTTGGGACACATGTGCCCTCTAACTAAATCACTCATCTCGGCAGTTTGGACTTGCTTTTTCTGAAATTTGTGGTATATTCCCTCCACCGCGGTAGCCAATCCGGTTACCGGGTGTTCGAACAAAAACATAAAACACTAGTATATATTATGAAGAAGATCGCTATCCTCGCTCTTACCGCCGCTGCTTTCGTGTCCTGCCAGCAGCAGCAGCAGCAGCAGCCCGCTCCGGAGCCCGTTCCCGCTCCCGCTCCCGCCGTGGAAGTTGTAAAGGGCAAGTAAGTCACCCGGAAAGGTTTTCCCTTTCCTGTTCTTACTGAATTTTACAAGATATGCGCCTATCCATCCGGATAGGCGCATGTTTTTATGCTTAAACTCTTCTATCCAAGTACATTTTTCGCACTTTAGGCTTGATTTGTACTAAAATACTGCTATAGTGTGTTTAGCCTGCCAAGCTAATCTTGTTTGGTCAGGTACATCAAACAACATCAAAACAAGTAAGATAATTATGAAGAAGATTGCTATCCTCGCTCTTACCGCCGCCGCTTTCGTGTCCTGCCAGCAGCAGCAGCAGCAGCAGGTTCCCGCTGAGCCGGTTGCTCCCGCTCCCCCCGTGGAAGTTGTAAAGAGCAAGTAAGTGATTATGGGAAGGCTTCCCTTCCCTGCTTCACATTCAATTACGCGTCTGGTAATCCCAGACGCGTTTTTGTTTATCTTAAATCTCTGCCCTCAGGCAGAAATTCTCTCGCCCGCAGGGCGAAATTATCTCCCGGCTCAGCCGGGAACTTATCTCTGCGACAGCAGAACTTATCTCATCTGCCGCGCAGCGGCAGATGATGATAAAGTGTGTAATCCTCTGCGTCCGCAGGGCGCAGGTTTATTTCCTTCCCATGTTAGCTTTTTTGGTATTCAGGCTTGAAACCAGCATACGGTGTATTCTGTTGCGTTTATAACGTAAATCCTTGATAATTTCGGGCGAAAGAATACCAGCGCCTTCAAGGACATCCAACCAATACCCTGTTTCCGCGCATTCTTTCATAGCAGTTTGAAGTTTAAAAACAAAGTCATCCTCGCTATATCCGTATTGAGCTTCGCGAATATTTGCGCCTATGCTGGTTCCAGAACGGAGAATCTGGTCTTTAACGATACCACACCCCCTGATGGTGCGCATATGGGTTACGATTTCAATGGCAAATTGAAGAGATTGTTCAGCAAGAGGAGAATTCTGTATCGACATGTATGGATTATATACCGCTTCTTTGTGGAAAGGCAAGGTTTATTTATCATCATCTGCCGCTGCGCGGCAGATGAGATAAGTTCTGCTGACGCAGAGATAAGTTCCCGGCTGAGCCGGGAGATAATTTCGCCCTGCGGGCGAGAGAATTTCTGCTGCGCAGAGATTTTTTGAACAACTTCGCATAATATTTTTGAACATCTGGTCATGCGGAGGTATCACAACCCTTATGATGAACAACAATCTTACTACAAAATTCATGGAAGGGCTGCAGGCAGCGCAGAAGGCAGCGCAATCTGCGGGGCGGGCGCAGATATACCCGGCCGAGCTGCTGCTGGCGCTGATGAAGCAGGAGGGCGGCGTGCTGGGTGCGGTGCTCACCCGTGCGGGAGTGGATGGCAACCGTCTGGAGCGCGAACTGGAGGCGCAGCTGGAGCGGCAGCCGCGACAGCGCGGCGGTGTGGCGCAAAGCCCCGGCATAGGGCCGGAGCTGGACCGGGCGCTGAATGCCGCCGAGCAGCAGAGGCAAAGCATGAAGGATGACTACCTGAGCGTAGAGCACTTTGTGCTGGGCATATTCGAGGCAGATGCCACGCTTTCGCCCATACTGGAGAATTGCGGGCTCACGAAAGTGCGGTATCTGGAGGCGCTTAAGGAAGTGCGCGGCAACCAGCGCATCACCGACCAGGAGCCTGAGCAGAAATACCAGACCCTGGAAAAATACGGCACCGATTTGACCGCCCGCGCGCGCCAGGGGAAGATAGACCCGGTCATCGGGCGCGATGCCGAAATCCGCCGGGTGCTGCAGATACTTTCGCGCCGCACCAAGAACAACCCGGTGCTCATCGGCGAGCCCGGCGTAGGCAAAACCGCCATAGCCGAAGGGCTGGCGCGCCGCATTGTGAATGGTGACGTGCCGGAAAGCATGAAAGGCAAGCGCCTGGTGAGCCTCAATATCGGCTCTATGCTGGCAGGTGCCAAATACCGCGGTGAGTTCGAGGAACGCCTCAAGGCATTTATCAAGGAAGTGACTGCCAGTAATGGCGAAATCATCCTCTTCATCGACGAGCTGCACACCCTGGTGGGAGCTGGAGCCGGGGGCGAAGGAGCCATGGACGCCGCCAACCTGCTCAAACCCGCGCTGGCGCGTGGCGAACTGCGCACCATCGGCGCCACCACACTGGATGAATACCGCAAGTACATCGAAAAGGATGCCGCGCTGGAGCGCCGCTTCCAGCCGGTGTATGTGGCCGAACCCAGCGTGGAGGATACCATTGCGATACTGCGAGGCCTGAAGGAACGCTACGAGGTGCACCACGGCGTGCACATCACCGACGGCGCGCTGGTGGCCGCCGCCACCCTGAGCAACCGCTACATCACCGACCGATTCCTGCCGGACAAAGCCGTGGACCTGGTGGATGAGGCCGCCGCACGCCTCAAGATTGAGCTCGATTCCATGCCCAGCGAAATCGACGAGCTGAACCGCAGCGCCATGCAGCTGGAAATGGAACGCCAGGCCCTGGCACGCGAGAAGGACGCCGATTCAAAGGCCCGACTGGAAAAAATCACCCGCGAGCTGGCCGACACCCGCGAGAAGGCAGACGCCATGGTGGCACAGTGGAAGAGCGAGAATGACATCGTTGTGAAAGCCCGCGATGCCCAGAAAAAGATAGACACCCTGCGCACCGAGGCCGAGCAGGCCCAGCGCAAAGGCGATCTGGGCCGCGCCTCCGCCATCCTCTACGGGGAAATTCCCGCAGCCGAGCATGCCGCACGGGAAGCCCGCGAAGCGCTGGCCTCCCTGCAGAAAACCGGCACTGCCCTGCTGAAGGAAGAAGTAACCGAAGCCGACATTGCCAAGGTGGTCTCCACGTGGACCGGTATTCCCGCTGCCCGCATGGCTGAGGGCGAGCGCGAAAAGCTGCTGCACATGGAGGAACGCCTCGGGCAGAGACTCATCGGCCAGAAAGAAGCTGTGAAAGCCGTGGCAGATGCCGTACGCCGCTCCCGCGCCGGACTGCAGGACGAGAACCGCCCGCTCGGCTCATTCATCTTCCTGGGGCCCACCGGTGTGGGCAAGACCGAACTGGCCAAGGCCCTGGCTGATTTCCTCTTCGATGACGAAGCAGCCATGGTGCGCATCGACATGAGCGAGTACATGGAAAAACACAGCGTGTCGCGCCTGATTGGCGCACCTCCAGGCTATGTGGGATACGATGAGGGTGGCCAGCTCACGGAAGCCGTGCGCCGCCGGCCCTACAGCGTGGTGTTGTTCGATGAGATTGAGAAAGCCCACCCGGATGTATTCAATGTGCTGCTGCAGGTGCTGGACGATGGCCGCATCACCGATGGCCAGGGGCGCACGGTGGATTTCACCAACACGGTGCTCATCATGACCAGCAACATCGGCAGCCAGTTCATCCTGAACGAAACCGATGCCGCCACCCGCAACACCCGCGCGCTGGATGCCCTGCGCGGCCACTTCCGCCCGGAATTCCTCAACCGCATCGACGAAATCATCATCTTTGACCGCCTGCAGGAGGAGGATTTGAAGCAGATTGTCGGTATTCAGCTGAACCGCGTGCTCAAACGGCTCGAAAACCGCGGGCTCAAAATGCAGCTCAGCGATGCCGCCGCCGCCCTGGTGGCAGAGCATGGCTACGACCCGGTCTACGGCGCCCGCCCGCTCAAACGCGCCATTCAGCACGATATTCTGGACCCCCTCAGCATTGCCATCCTGGAAGGTCGCTACCCCGAAGGCAGCACCGTGTTCATCGATGCCGAAAACGGGCAAATCATGATGAAATGAAATCAGAATTCAGAATGTGAATGGCGTGTGCGACTGGCAGCGCACCTGTACCCAAAACCACCTGAGATACTCTCAGGTGGTTTTCATTATCCCGCGCGGCCGGAAGGCTGCGCGCCAGCTTGTCATTCTGCCTTCTGAAATCAGCATTCCCTACTCCCCGCTTGACACCTCAAACTGCCTGTGATACAACAACTACATGGCTAAAGTATATACAACTACCCAGAAGGCAGGTCTCTGGTCCACCATCGGAGCCGGGGCACTGATGATAGCAGCAGGCACAGGCATCTTTGTGGCCATGAACTGCTCAAACGAAAAAGTGGATGGCGGTTACGCTGCCTATGTGTACACCAACCCGATTTTCGGCATCAAGGAATTCCGCAGCGTCATCAAAGGACCGGGCGGCACCGGCTATGTATGGCGCCAGAAATCCATCCCGATTTGCGTGACACCTTACACCATGACCGAAAATTTTGACGACATCCGCGCGGCAGACCAGCTGAAAATGAAAGCGGAAGCATACCTGGTGTACCGTATTGATGCAAACAAGGTCAAGGAATTCGTGGAAAATTACGGCGCCATTGCCGATGTCCCGAACAACCCGGACGAGATTGCCAAAGATGCGTATGATTCCTTCATCTGCCAGCCGTTCCGCACCGCGGTACGCACGGCCATTGCCCAGTTCCGCGGGCTGGAGGCACCAGCCAAGATTCCTGAGATAACCCAGATGGTGGAAGCCAGCCTCCGCAAACAGCTGGAAGGCACCCCCTTCATTGTGGAGAGCGTCACCATCGGCTCCACCCTGCCGCCGGAAAGCGTGACGGCGGGTATCACCAAGAAAGTGGAAGCCACGCAGGAATACGAACGCCAGGCCATCATGCTGGAAATCGCCAAGCGCTCCGAGGAAATTGCAGAGGCAGAAGGCCGCGCCAAAGCCAACCGCGTGAACCAGGAAGCCCAGGGTGAACTGCTGCGCGCCAAAGCTGAGGCAGATGCCAAGCTCTACGCCAAGCAGCAGGAAGCCGCCGCCATTGTCGCCATGAAAAAGGCAGAATCCGAAGGCATGATTCTGGAAGCAGCGGGCAAGAAAGCGCTCAATGAAGCCATTGGCGAAAACATCATCCGCGTGGAAACCATCCGCAATCTGGACAAGATTAAATTCCCGCACATTCTGGTGGGCAGCGATGCTGTAAGCCCGCTTTTTGACGCCCTGCAGAATATCCGCAAAGCCGTTGCACCAGCCGATTCTGCCGCGGCGCCAGCACCGCAGCAATGACCCCGGACCCCGTTTCCCTTCACATACCCCCGGCCTCGCTCCGGGGGTATTGTTTTCTGCTGCGCGCAATTTCCTTGCTACAAGGTAGGATTCCGGCTTGACCCGCGCGAATGCGATGTGCTAAGATGAGGGGCTGAGAGGAACACAACAGACACCATGTACATCAACCGCGAAATATCCTGGCTTGAATTCAACCAGCGCGTGCTGAACCAGGCACAGCGCCAGGAGCTGCCGTTGCTGGAACGGGTGAAATTCCTCTCCATCAGCGCCAGTAACCTGGATGAATTTTTCCAGGTGCGCGTGGGCGGGCTCATGCTGCTGCGGCAGACCGGCAAGTTCAAGCCCGATATCACCGGGCTTTCGCCCAGTGAACAGCTCGACCGCATCCGCGAGCGCGCAGGCGCCATGGTGGATGAGCAATACAAGCTGCTGCAGGAGGTGCTCATGCCGCTTATGGAAGAAGCCGGGCTCAGCCCGCTGCAGCTGGATGAGCTCAGTGAAGCGCAGCACGCCGGGCTCGAAGAGTATTTCATCAACAATATAGCACCTGTGCTCACACCGCTGGCCATGGAGGTGGAACTGCCCCCCATGCTGCCGAATCTGAGCCTCATCCTCGGGGTGGAACTGCAGGCAGAAGGCACGCCGGAAACGCGCTTTGTCGCCATGACGCTGCCGGAATCCCTGCCCCGCCGGGTGCAGTCTGCCGTGCTGGGCCGCAAGGGGTACGTGATGCTGGAGGACGTGGTAAGCCGTTTCTGCCCCCTGCTTTTCCCGGGAGAAAAAGTAGTAAGCACCACCCCCTTCCGCGTGACGCGCAATGGCGACATTGCCGTGGCAGAGGAAGAAGGCGGCGACTTTGCCCGCGAAATGGAAAGTGTGCTGGTGGCACGCAAGTTTTCGGACTGCGTGCGCCTGGAGCTGCCAGCCGCCACACCGGAGCGCGTGGCAAAGCGCATAGCCGGTATCGTGGGGGCAGATGGTGATGCCACCTACCGGGTGCCGGGCTTCCTGCGGCTGGTGGATTTCGGGCAGATGGCGTTTGAACCGGGGAACGACCAGCACAAAGTGCCCGCCTGGACCCCCTGCTGGCCAGCCGGGGTGGATGCCTCGCTGAGCATGTTCGAGAACATTGCACAGGGGGACATCCTCATCCACAACCCGTACGAAAGCTATGAGCCGGTGGTGAAACTCATCGAGGAAGCTGCACAGGACCCGGATGTGATTGCCATCAAGCAGGTGCTCTACCGCACGGCAGAAAACTCACGCTTCATTGCCGCGCTCTGCCGCGCCGCCGAAACCGGCAAACAAGTTACCGTACTGGTCGAGCTCAAAGCCCGTTTTGACGAGCGCCTGAATCTGGCACAGGCAGAAACACTGCAACGCTCCGGCGTACAGGTGGTATACGGAGTCAAGGGATTCAAGACCCACGCCAAGATTATGCTCATTGTGCGCCGGGAGAACGGAGGTCTGCGCCGATACTGCCACATCGGCACCGGCAACTACAACGAAAAGACCGCCCGCATCTACAGCGACCTCTCGCTGCTCACCTGCAACGAGCACCTGGGGGCAGATGCCTCGCAGTTCTTCAACTCCGTAACCGGACTGACACGACTCATGCGTTTCCGCCGCATGTACCCCTCGCCCGCCGCCATGAAAAACAGGCTGCTGGAACTCATAGCAGCCGAAACCCACCGCGCCAGGCAGGGAGAACGCGCCATCATCCGCGCCAAGATGAACTCCCTGAACGATACGGAAATGATGGATGCGCTGGAACGAGCCGCCGAAGCCGGTGTCAAAATACGCCTGAATATACGCGGCATCTGCTGCTGGGCACCCACCAGCGAAAAGGCACAGGCCTGCACGCGTATCACCAGCATCGTGGACCGCTACCTGGAGCACGCACGCCTCTTCCACTTCCACAATGGCGGCAACCCGCTGGTCTACATGGCCAGTGCTGACTGGATGAGCCGCAACCTGGACCGCCGAGTCGAGCTGATGGTGCCGGTGGAAGAACCGCAGCTGGCGTTGCGGATTCTGGATATACTGGATGCCTGTTTCAAGGATAACACCCAGGCCAGCGATATGGCGCCCGATGGTTCCTACCACCCTGCCGCAGGACGCAGAAAATCCTTTGCCATGCAGGCACACCTGCAGCGCGAAGCCCGCCGCCGAGCACGCAACCAGGAAAGCGATAACATACGCACACTGGAACCCCACCGCCCCCGCAAGGCATAAACGGATTACTTCCCGGGCCGGGGCGGTATATTCTGCGGTGACCACGTATCCGTGTAAATACGATCCACCGTATTGCCGAGGTAGGCGTGCACGAAATCCGGTTTATCGCACATAGTGGAACCATGCACCATAATGCAGCACCCGGCTGCACGCAGTTTCCGGATAATGGGTGCAGAAAAGGGGTCAAGTTCGAGCAGCCATGCCCCCAGCACCACGCCGGCAAGCCCGTGTTTTTCGGCCACGCCAAGCTGCTCCATGGTATACGCCGTGAGCGCCACATGCGGGAAACCGGCAGCCACGGCCCGCTGGTAATCTGCATGCGTGGCAGCTTCCACAATCATGCGCTCAGGGTATGGCACCGTGCGCCGCAATAAGTCGAAATTCTGCGTTTTATCTGTCACCAGCACCATGTGCGGGTGCTCTTGCAGGAGGCTGCAGATGCCCTCTGCAAACAACGGCGTATATGACCAGCTTCCGCGCAGCGCCTCAATATCTGCGCGGGTCATGGGGGATTCCGAACAATCCATTGCGCCCAGGTGCGCTTTCAATTCTTTCCAGGAATGTCCACCCACCAGGTGACCGTCCCGGGTCTCCAGGAGATCCAGCTCCACAAAATGAAACCCACGCGCAAGCGAATCGCGCACGGCCTCCTCGCAGTTGGTATAAACCAGGCGGCCCACGCCGCCACCATGGGCAATCCAGCGCTCCGGAGCATCAAGCGGGATATCCTCCGCCACGGGATGCAGCAGGGCAGAACGCCCCTCCACCTGCGGAGTGGCGGGTGCTGCGGCGGTCTGCCGGTACACCTGCACCGCCAGTACGCCACCAAGCACCCAGGCCGCAGCAAGGACAAACCACCGCCACATATCGCGCATTACTCAATCACGCGCAGTTTCGGAATAGCCGTCTGCTGCAACTGGGAGTTCACGGCATCTGCCGCCACGCGATCCACATACACCGTATACGGCGGCTTGTTGAATTCCAGACGCACAATGCCATTATCCGTCTGTTCATCCAGCAGGGCAGGCAAATCCGCAAAACGGTTCACCGGCTTGCCGTTTACCGCAATCAGGCGGGAGAACCGCAACTCGTCATACCCCTGGGTAGCCGCCGTGGGCAACACAAAGGTAAGCCCCACAAGCTCAGAACACCCGCTTTCGCGGAGCTTCTCGTGAGCATCTTCCAGCATCTGGAGCTCCAGCGGCAACACACCATTGCTGCGCGCGCGCAGCTCCTCCATATATGTGCTGGTAAGGGGCTGGAACAGCAGGCCACCCCACATGATATAGCGAGGCTGCACGCCGGGCTCCTGCGGGCGGAACAGGGCATTATCCACCGCATTGCGGTTCATGAGAACGGTCAGGTTGTGCGATTCACCGCCGCGGCTGATGGTGATGGGCAGCTCCTGCCCGCATGCCTTCATACCGCGCAGAAGGACGGAAACATGGTGCAGACCATAGCGGGGGTGGTCGCAACGCCCCTGGTTATCCACGGGCATGGCATCTACCGCCGTAAGCACATCCCCCGCCTGCACACCGGCCTCGGCCGCAGCACTGCCCGGCACCACCTTGCTGATGTACAGACCGCTGGCTGCGGCATCCAGCTTAAGATATTTGCGGAACACCGGATCGTCCAGAGGCACAAGTTCCACCCCCATAATGGGCACACCGGCCTTATCCTGAGTCAGGAAACGCTGAATCAGCTCAGCATTGACAGCCTGCAGCAGGTGATCCTGCTTTTTGTAACCAAGACCCAGGGCGCAGAGCGTATCATTGCAGACCACCGGCACACCAGCCGTCTGCCCTTCCGGCAGCGGGCGCTCCGCGCGCAGAACCATGAGCGGCACACGGTCTCCCGCCACATTCTCTGCCTGCAAGCCCACATGCACTGGCTCCACGCCATTGATAAGGCCGGCATAAGACGCTTTATCCCCGCGTTTGAGAGGCTCACCCAGCGGCAGCGGCGTGCGTTTGTCAAAAATGGAGGCATCCTCCTCGTGCGCCACGGTGAGCAAAGCGAGGTTCATGTCTTCATCGTACCGCAGCACGCGTGCCGAGACCGTGCGGCTGACATCGGGCAGAATCAGCTCTACATAAGTGGCATTGCGCACAGCACGCCCGATGGTCAGCACCCTGCCCTCGCCGATATAGACACCATGGGCACGCGCCTGACGCGGGTTCTCCTTATTCCACGGGCGCATGGAATCATACTCCTGCAGGGTGGCATTCACCAGCAGAATACTATCTGCAGGTTCGAGGGGCTGAGGTTCCGGAGCCGGCGGCTCGGGTGCGGGCTGTTCAGGCACAGCCACCACGGCAGGCACAGGCTCAACTACAGCCGGGGCTTCCGGCTCGGGCTTCTGCGGAAGTTTCTTGCGTAATGCCGTGCGTTCTGTTGGTTTGCAGCCGCAAAGCACCACGGCTGCCAGGGAAAGAATGGTAAGGGTCCGAATCATGGTACGGAAAAAGAGAGGGATTATTTATTTCAGACGGGCAGGAGCCGGAATGTTATAGCGCTCTGCAATGCGGGCATTGGCGGCATCCACCGTGGCGTTGTCAATAACCAGCGGGCGGGCAGCATCGGCCAGTTCGATGATAGTATACTCCGGGCGGGGCTGATTATCCGTCGGGTACAGCAGGCTCTGCAAGTGGGCAAGGCCCTTGACCTCCACACCGTTCACCCTGGTCACAATACCGCGGCCGGTGTCCTTGAAACGGGCATTCACCTCATCAGGCAGCGTGCGGGTCAGCAGCACCAGGTCTTCCTTCACGGCAGATTCACCGCCACGAGTAAAGCGGTCCAGCTCCACCATCACATCTGCCGAGGCAATCTGGTGTTCCTGCACCACATTATAATTCAACGGCTGGAACACCAGGCCACCAAACACAACATAGCGCGGTTGTTCATCGTACCGGCGGGAAAGCACCTTAATGGAAGACAAGGGCGCCAGCGTGGCTTCGGTCTGCATCACATCACCGCTCCGGAAAATCGTGAACTGCACCTTATCGCCGGCAAAGGAACGTTCGGCCAGCTCCTCCAGGCGCACACGCACGCCCTCCAGTTCAATCATGGCAGTGGCATCCACCGGCAGCCCGTTCACCGCCATCACCACATCGCCCACCTGCAGGGCACCATCGCAGGCAGAATGCCTGACCACCTCCGACACAAGACACCCCAGGCCATTGTCCGGCAAGCCGAAATGGCGGCGCATAGCTTTATTTTCCATGGGAGAGAATCGGGCACCCATTTCCACATAGCCATCGTAATGGCCGTCTTTCACATCCTGCAGGAAGTGGCGGATAACCGGCATGGGAATCACGTAGCCGGTGGAGTTTGCCTGCATCAACCCCTGGAAAGCCACACCTATCACCTTGTCATTCTTAAGCACAGGGCCTCCGCTGTTGCCGGGGTTGATAGCCGCGTCCACCTGCAGTGCCAGATGGGCAATGTTGCGCGGGTGTGCATAGGGAATCGTATCAATGCGGGAAACAATACCCCGGGTCACAGAAAGGCGGTTGCCGCCTATAGGATACCCGATGGCACGTACCGTATCTTCCAGCAGAGGCATATCTTCACTGAACTCCAGACAGGGCACGCCTTCAAAGGCACTGGTATCGTCAATTTCCAGCAAGGCAAGGTCTGCATCATGCGCCACATACTTCACACGGGCGGGAATACGCCGGGCATCATTGAACAGAGAAATATCCACCTTCTCGGCATTGGCCACCACATGCGCATTCGTCATGAACTGACCGGGGGCTACCAGAAAGCCGGTACCCGTGCCCTGCCCAAAACTTCCACCCTGCCAGGGCGTTTCATAATCTGCAGCCCGACTTACAACCTCCACCTTCACAATCCCCCTGTACGCGAAGGTAGGCTCTGCAGCGGGCTCAGGCTGGGGTACCGGGGCAGGCGCAGGCTCTGCAGCGGGCTCAGGCTGGGGTACCGGGGCAGGCGCAGGCTCTGCTGCGGGCTCGGGCTGGGGTGCCGGGGCGGGTGCAGGCTCTGCTGCGGGCTCAGGCTGGGGTGCCGGGGCGGGCGCAGGCTCTGCAGCGGGCTCAGGCTGGGGTGCCGGGGCGGGCGCAGGCTCTGCTGCAGGCTCGGGCCGGGGTGCCGGGGCGGGCGCAGGCTCTGCTGCGGGCTCAGGCTGGGGTGCCGGGGCAGGCGCA
>CAJGCV010000064.1 GCA_904501915.1 uncultured Akkermansia sp.
AAGCTTACGCACTTCGCGCTGGTTCTTGGAACCCACGATTTTGTTCAGAATCCACTTAATCATAACGAAAACTTGCAGAAAATATCAGATGACACTACGGCTCACCCGCGCGCACGGCATGAGCGGTGCGCGATTGTAGCACACCACCTGCTCATTTGCAAGCCCGCGTCTATCTGTCAAGCGAATATGACTCAATATGGAAGCCGTGCAGCAGGAAACCGGAAGTTTCCCAAACCGTCCACCAGCTTCCCGAAGCACCGGAAATTACGCCTCGGGAGCCTCGCCCGGCGTTTTTTCAGCAATCTCCTTGCGATAGGAAGACCAGATGTAGCGGGTAAAGAGCACCTTGATGGCTGCCGTAAGCGGCACTGCCAGCAACGCACCCACCACACCGCCAATCACATAGCTCCAGAACAACACGGAGAACATGACGGTCAGGTCATGCATTTTCACACGGCTACCCACAATACGCGGCTGAAGCACCCAGCCGTCAAACTGGCTCACACAGCCGAAGATTGCGCTGACCACGAGCACATGCGTGACATCATGCCAGGTGAACCAGGCAATGAGCACTGCCGGAATCCAGGTGGCAATCATGCCCAGGTAGGGGATAATACCCAGCAAAGCAGCCGCCGCGGCAATAGTGATAGCATAGGGCAAGCCCATAATTTTGAGTGCAATAGCCAGAATGATGCCATCTATCACACTCACGAGCATCTGCCCGCGCACAAAGGAAATGATGTAGTTGTTTATCTCCTGCAGAGTACCCACCACTTCCTCACGGAAAGCCGAACGGCGGATGGGCAGCACCGTATGCCAGTTCTGCGCGATACTGGTGCTTTCCAGCAGGAAATAGAAGAGGAATACCGGCACCATCACCGTGCCGACCAGCGCCATGGTCACGCCGGAGAGCGCACGCGTACCCGCCGTAAGCCAACCCATGATAGTCTCTGTGAGATACGATGAATTGAAACTGAGAATCGCTTTCAGTTTCCCCTCATAACTCGTTTCATTGGAAAGATTTTCATAATCCTCTACCGGCAATTCTGCTGCCCGGGCATCCTTGAGGGTCTTGCTGTAGAGCATATCCACCCCTTGCTGGAGCAGGCGGTTTTCTTCCAGCTGGGTCTTGCCTCCCTCGACCACGCTTTCCAGAATCTGCTCACGCTTGGAAACCAGCTCACCGGTCTGCTGCACCAGCGGCGGAACAATCGTCCACCCCAGCGCCACCAATGCCACCCCTGCCACCATCATGACCGATACCACCGCCCAGATACGCTTCGTGATGCGCTTCTGCACCAGCGCCACACAGGGAGCAAGCAGGTAGGCCAGAAATCCCGCTATCACCACCGGCAGCAGCACCGGCTCCAGCGCCACAAACAAAGAACCAAGCCCGAACAGGCAGCCACAGACCAGTGCAATCACCACCACCAGCGCCACGCCGGTAAGCGCCGCCCAGCATACCTTTCGCTGAAACAAGGAGGGTATATCCTTATCCTGAATTTTCATAGCGTCATCATACGCTCATCGAGCCTCAGCGTCAACGCTAAAACTCCGGATAATCCTGACAATCCGCCAGATGAAAAACACCAGAACGGCACCAGCACCACCAGCCCAGGCAACATATGCCCAGCCACCACAGCAAAGGAAAGTTGCCGCATCCAGCGCCAGCATCATCCAGATAGCCAGCGCGGCATGCTTCCCTGCCTTTTCCCAGCGCAGCAACCGGAATGCACCAAGCAACAAGGCAGGAATCCCCCATAGAACAAGCTGACCGATAACAACGGAGCTCCAGTCATCCTCCAGCTCCTGCCGGTCGAACAACCTGACCAGCGCCTCGTTCGCCAGAATGTGCACCGGTGCAATACGCTGCCCGCGCTGAATTCCCCGCACAACCAGCTCGCGCCCGTTTTCAATCATGCTGCAACTCACGCGGCGCGGCGGTTCATCTGCCAGAACCAGGGCGAGCTCATCAGGGAGACCAGCATCGACACGGCAGTGAGCCCGCCATCTTTCCGGCAGCTTAATCTCGGCCAATGGCAATGGAGCGTATTCTGCATAAAAACCTCCATCTGATGGGATTTCCAGATTAAACGCCCCCATCCGGACATGCCGGGCCCGGGTCGTGACATCGCTCAGAGGCAGCCCCATGTATACGCGAGTGGCAATTCGCGGAGTGACTTGCATATCCAGGCGCAGCGCCTGGCACCGCACCCCAAGGGTCGGCAGTTCCAGCCAATCTTCGGTATAAGCCCGGGCCTTGATTTGCACCCGCTTACCCTCATGGTCAGGATTCACCCAATCTGCCTGCACTTCCAGATACGGCTCTGCATATTTTTTCAGCAACAGCACATTTCCCCGATTCACCAGGGCGGCAAGAACTGACACACCCAGGAAAATCATGACTGCGAGCAGCCTGCGAAAGCCTGTTTCGAGACAATTCATAACAATTCCATTTCCAACGCGGCCATCGTCTCGCACACCGGGGCCGGCCAGGCGCGCAGAGCGGCAGGGTCGGCTGCATAGCCCCACCCTACCAGCACCAGTCCCGTGCCGGCATTTTCAGCGCAGCGGGCATCGAAAAGAGAATCACCCACCAGCGTGATTTCGGCCGGCGAAATACCCCACTTGGCGGCAATATGGTACATGGAGGCCGGATTCGGCTTACGGGGGAATGCCGGGGTGTAGCCAAGCACCACATCGAAAGGCACCGTCGGGAAAATATGCCGCACCATGGGTTCTGTTACCTCGTGCGGTTTGTTGGAAAGCACCGCCATGCGCACCCCGGCAGCAGCAAGCTTCTCCAGCAGCATGGTGATACCCTCATATGCACGGGTGTACTCCTCCCCGCACCAGCAATGGGGGTATTCCCGGCGAAAGGCAGCATGCACCGCCTCCAGCAGATCCGGAGGAGCATCGGCTGCATCATCATAGCCGATAGCCTGCGCGCAGAGATTCGCAGCCCCGCGGCCAATCATAGAGCGCACCTTCTCCTGCGGATGCACGGAAAGCCCGCAGGCAGATAAAGCACGGTTGATTCCCGCCGCTATTCCGGGCAGGGAATCAACCAATGTGCCATCCAGGTCAAAAACCAGGTATTGTTTCATTAATGGATGAAGCCGCGCTGGGAAGCGCGCAGGAAATCAATCAGATACAGGATGTGCGGGTTGCTGCCAAACTTCTCATCGGCCAGAACCTCGGCAAACTTGTCTTCCATCTTGGCACCTGTATCCTTGTACAGGAAGAGCTTGCGGTAAGCAAACTTCAGCGCGCGGATATCGTCTTCCGCAAAGCCACGACGCGTCAGTCCAATGGTGTTGATAGCACGCACAGCGGCAGGGGAACCTTCCACAATGGTATAGGGGGCAACGTCCTGCACAATGCGGGCATAACCACCCACCATGGCATGGTCACCAATGCGCACAAACTGGTGCACACCGGCACAACCGGAAACGATAACCCAGTTACCTACTTCGCAATGGCCGGCACAGGCCGCATAACCGGAGAAGATATTGTGGTCGCCCACGTGACACTCGTGCCCGCAGTGGGAATGAATGAGGAAATTATTGTAGGAACCGATAATAGTTTTGAGTTCCGGCGTGGTGGAGCGGTTAATGTTGCAATATTCGCGGAATACGTTACCTTCGCCCACCTCCAGAGAGGTCGGTTCACCAGCATACTTCAAATCCTGAGTCTTGGTCCCGATGGAGCAGAAGGGGAAAAACTCGTTATTCTTACCAAATTTGGAAGGACCGCCAATCACCACATGACTATGCAGCACACAACCGGAATCCAGCTGAACATGCGGCCCCACCACACAATACGGCCCGATCTTGACGTCGTCGGCAATCTCGCAAGTCGGGTCAACGATAGCTGTTGGATGAATCTCTGCCATATTCCGCATATTACACCCCCCAACACGCGGCTTCAAGCATAAAATAACTGATTTCAGACAAAAAATGTCGGTTTATGGCGCTTGCCGCAGCGGAATTCGTGTGTTACAATACGCGCAGAACCATGGCAGACCGCATTCCCGTACGCAATCCGAATGAAATCAGCAAGCTCCGCAAGGCCGGTGAGGTATCGGCCCGCATTCTCATGGAGCTGCAGAGCATTATCCGCCCCGGCATCACCACCAAAGACATTGATGATTACGCCGCAGAGCTCTTCAAACGCGAAAAGTGCGGCAATGCCTTCCTGGGCTACGGTGGTTACCCCGGGCAGCTCTGCATTTCTGTGAACGAGGAGATTGTGCACGGCATCGGCAGCTCCCGCGTGCTGCACGACGGCGATATTGTGAGTCTGGATGCCGGCGCTATCGTGGATGGCTGGTATGGCGACAACGCCCTGACCGTGGGCGTGGGCAACAACGTGAGCGAAGAAGCCCGCAAACTCATGGCTGTCACCGAGGAGGCGCTTTTCCGCGGCATTGCTGCCGCCAAGCAGGGCAACTCACTCATGGAGGTATGCGGTGCCATTGAAGATTATGTGCGGCCGTTCGGCTTCGGCATTGTGCGCGATTACGTAGGGCACGGCGTAGGCCGCCACCTGCATGAGGAACCACAGATTCCGAACTACCGCCCGAATTATCCCCTGCCCCGGCTGAAGCGCGGCATGATTCTGGCTATTGAACCGATGATTACGCTGGGATCATACCGCGTGCGCGTACTGGAGGATGACTGGACCGCCGTGACCACCGATGGTTCCTGGGCTGCGCACTTCGAACACATGGTCGCCGTGGGCTCCCATGGCGGCGAAATCCTGACCGAGCGTCCGCGCATCGCCTTGCCGGAGCAACTGGGCATCACCCTGTAAACCACATCACCTCTGCCTATGCGGAACCGTCTCTTCCTGCTGGTTCTGGTGGCCGTAATGCTGCTGGTGCAGGCAGTGCTGCGCACTGCAGCCATGGCCACTCCCTTCAGCAGCGCCACCCTCTGGGGCAGCTACACCTTCTGGGACTTACGCGGCGTTCTCCCCCTGGGGGTATTTATCGCAGGCTCTCTGCTGATGATTTCTGCCGCCACAGCCCAATGCGCCCTGGCAGCCCTGCAACTCACGGGCAAGAGGCACGCCCGGCTCTGCAGCATACTCGGCAGTATTTCCTCCGCAGGCTTGTGGTGCGGAGCTCCCTGCATGGCCAGTTGCTACAATGCGCTGCCCCATATCTTTGCCTGGCTGTCCGGGCATTATGAAACAGCCCCCTGGCAAACAGCCCAATATCTCGACTGGGTGCTGCATGGCAGCTTCATCACCCTGATTTTCTGCCATATGCTGAGCACTTGCCAGAAACAGAGCAGCGCATACATTACCCTGCCGCTCACCCTGCTGTGCCTGCTGGCATGCGGGCTGATGTGGTTTAACGCAGCCATGATTCTGCTTCCCATCGGCATTCTGGGGGCCGCCGGCGGAGTGATGCTGATACAGGGGCGCAAATTATCGTTCATTCCCCTGCTCGCTGCCGTCATTGCAAATGGATTCATGTTTACCATATTCGGAGAAGCAGACTACCAGTCACCGCCTGTATCTCCCATAGCGCTGGATACAGCCGTATGGATAACCTATACCTGCACCCTGCTGCTCCTCTGCCCCGCCCTTTTTCTTAAGGTCAGCTCTATGCAGAACAAGTGATAACTCCACAACTTCCGTGGATACCCTGAAAGCATCAGCGGGTGGTGGCAGTCATAGAGAAGCCGCTCCGCGAACCCACGTATAATAACAGCAGGAGGCTGACAAACCGCGTTCGCAGCCGGAAATCACCTTGTCGAAATGGATGCACGTTCTACACTGGAAGAGCTTCAAGATTCCTGGATATTTGTTCTGCAGAACAAAAAAAAGGACAAAAAGCCATTCCGGCATAGAATGAAAGATTGCATTCCGGTATAAAATATGTTAAAGGTAGTGAGTACGTCGTATCATCTCTCAAAGTCTCTTCAACCATGGCTACACCCAAACTGAACACACCTACCTCCGGCGGCACAGCCCCCCGCATGCTGCGCCCCACAGGAGCCGCGCCGGCCAAGCAACTGAAGCTTAAAGGCGCCAATGGCAGCACCATTGCACCGAAAACCACAAAGAAAGTCGCGCCAAAAGCAGCACCCAAGCCTGCAGTCCCGGCTCCGGAACCCGCCGCAGTTGAACCAGAGGTAACGCCCACGCCAATGGAAGCCGTTGAAGCCATTGAAACCGTTGACACAGAAGCGGCAGCCCAGCTTACGGCAGATGAAGAAGCAGCCCGTCTGGCACAGGAAGAGTACGAACGCCAGATGGCTGAATACAACCGCCAGATGGAAGAGTATAACCGCCAGATGGCTGAACTGCAATCTGCAGAAGCAACACAAACCGAAGTCCAGCCACAGGTTGATCCCACCGCACAGGTTGACAGCGAAAGCGTTGCGGTTGAAGCAGCACAGGCAGCAGCTGTGGCTCAGGCTCTGGTTACTGAAGAACCCCACGATGCCCCGACGCCGACAGAAAAGCTCCGCGCTGCCAAGAGCGCCAAGAAGAAGAGTAACCTCACGGTAACAGGTGCCAAGAAGAAAAAAGCCGCTAAATCCGCAAGCCTCGACGATGACGACGACGGCGACATGAGCGATGAAGAAATCGCACAGCGAGAAGCCTACCTGCGTGCTATACAGGAAGAAAACCAGCGCACCCCCATCTGGAAAACAGTTCCCTTCATGGTCGGCACAGGCCTGGTGGTTGCGACCATTGGCATCTGCACATACATGGTTATGCAGAAACAGGCGGAGAACGAACGCATTCAGGCTCACATCGACTATACCAACAGCCTGCTTCGCCGCGCTCAGGATATCAACATGAAAGGCGTTGAAAATGTAGCGGATGCATCCAAGAAAGGCGTTGACATCAAGTGCACAAAAGCTGATGCCAAGGCACTGCTGGAGGTGGTCGTTGACCCGTTTGTACTGGGTGAGAACGGCAAGCCCCGCTATGGCGCACGCGCAGAGGGCGTTGCCCAGAATGCCTGTCTGCTTCTCGGGTTGGCAGCTGAGCAGGACGCTGAAATCCGCGAAATGATTTTTGACACTATGGGCAAGCAGTGTGTCAAAATCAAGCCCACCCTGTTCCGCTGGCTTCTGCAGCGTATCGCCATTTCCGACACGGAAGCCCTTAACGCGGATCTCAAGAAACTGGCCCAGGTTGTTGCAGACAAGAAGACCGCTAAACCCTGGAACAAGAAGAGCCAGACTCTTGCCTACATATGGGAATGCATTGGTCTGCGCGTAACCGCCAGTGACGCTAAGGAGATTATCGAGCTACTTAAATCCGATATTGCTGACAGCACTCTGACACCGAACCTCTGCATCTGCCTTGATAACATCCTCAGCATGATGGATGATGCCGACGCAAAGGCCAAACTGGGTGACGAGATTTTCAACAACATCTCTGATAAGCTCCGCAAGAATACTGCCCTTGCCTGCACACTGGCCAAGGCTTGTTCGCAGGCTGCTCTGGAATTCTACAAGAAAGAACTTGAAACCGACAAGGGCTGGCAGGGCGTTGCCCCCACCTTCATCGGCGTCTGGGGAAATGATGATATCCTTGAATTCGTTCTGGAAAAGAAAGAAGCAACAAAGGATAACCCCAAACTGCAGCCGGTTATCGAGAACATCATTGGCACCATCATGAAGCAGGACAGACCGCGGAGCATTGCTGATGCCGAAAAGATGCTTTCCATGTGTTTCGACAATCCCTTTGCAGACACCTCCGGCATTCAGGATATCATTAACAAAACAGACCCTGAATCCACGCTTTATATCGGCGACACCCACCCCGACCTGCCCAAACTGAAGGAGGAATGCAAGAAACTGGAAGCCCTGCGCAAGCAGAAACAGCAGATTATCCGCGTCCTGGCATGCCTTTGCGACCATGAATGGGTAACCCACCTCCTGGACAAATACATTGCCGACCCGGATGAAACAGTGCAGTATGAAGCCGAAAAAGCAAAGGAAAAAACGCAAGCCAATGCTGTAAACGCAAACAAGATGCGCGAAGATTACAAGCGCCGAAACAAGCAATAACATTTTTACCAACAGGCAGGTACGCCCGTCTGATAACTTATTACCATGCGCACCGGACGGAGAAGAAAAGCTCCGTCCGGTGTCTTTTTTTCAACTATTTTTGCTATACTGGACGATTTTGTACTTGCAAAAGGTGATTTTCCATGTATAATTGCCCCGGCTTAAAGCACAGCGAGCTGTAGCGCAGGCTGGTAGCGCGCTTCGTTCGGGACGAAGAGGTCGCAGGTTCGAATCCTGTCAGCTCGATTTTTCTTTTCCGGTTTCAATCGGCAGCCGCAAAATGCGGCATACGCAGCGGAGATTGGTCTTCGCCCTGGCGTCTGAATACCCCACCACACACTCTGCATGAGGTGGGAAATTCATTTTCACAACCCCATATCTCATTATATGTCCGGTCATAACAAATGGTCCAAGATTAAGTTCACGAAGGCAGCTGCCGACGCGAAAAAAGGCAAGATTTTTGCCCGTTTCTCCAAGGAAATCACACTGGCAGCCAAGAGCGGCGGCGGCGATGTAGACACCAATCCGCGTCTGCGCACGGCCATCGAAGGCGCCAAGGCTGCCTCCATGCCCAAGGACAACATTGACCGCGCCGTAAAGAAGGGCACCGGCGAACTGCAGGGCGAGGCCATTCAGGAAGTAACCTACGAGGGTTACGGCCCCGAGGGTACTGCCATCATCGTGGAAGTGGCCACCGACAACACCAACCGCTGCTCCTCCGAAATCCGCACCATCTTCTCCAAGAACGGCGGCAACATGGGCACCCCGGGTTCCGTTTCCTACCAATTCGACCGCAAAGGCGAAGTGCGCTTCATTGACGCCAGCCTGGATGAAGACACCGCCATGGAACTTGCCATGGATTGCGGAGCCGATGAATTTGAAACCGGCGACGAAGAAGGCGAATGGATTTTCACCTGTGGTCCCACGGAGCTCGGTACCGTTTCCGAGGCGCTGGGCGCAGCCGGCAAGAACGTGACCGGCATGAAGCTCATTTCCGTGCCGCAGAATCCGACCACAATTTCGGATGTGGCCGTAGCACGCAAAGTCATGAAGCTTTACGACCTGCTCGACGACTATGACGACACGATGAACGTGTTCGCCAATTTCGAAATCGATGACGCTGTGCTTGAACAGCTCTGATTTTAGTTATTCCTTTTGTCCTTATTTTTCTCAGGCAAATGGGGCAGCACCCCTGCCCCATTTGCTGAATGCCTACCTACTTTTCTGAGGTTATGACCGCACCCGGGGAGAACTCCAACAGCCAGCGGCAGCAGCGCAACAACCAGCGCCACCATTTCCACCACCGCAACCGCCCGCAAGGCGAAGGCAACAATAAAAACACCCAGGGCGAACGCCAGGGTGGCGGTCAGGTTCGCCGCGAATCCTTCAACCGCAACAAACCCCAGAAACAGCACTTTAACAGAAACAAACAGCAGCAGAACCAGGACACCTCCACCCGCGCTTATGTTCCTGTGGGTGAGCCGGAAAGCATTACCGGCCTGCTGGAAATCACCAACAAGGGATTCGGCTTCATCCGCACGGCGGATAATGACTGGGCCCCCTCCGATGCCGCCATCTATGTGCCGGCAGATATCATTTCAGAACTGCGCCTGCGCCCCTTTGTGCAACTCACCGGTATGGCGCAGCGCTATGAGCGCGGTCACCAGCTCATCTCTGTGCAGAAGGTGAACGGCCAGGAACCGGCTGAAGCTGCCGCAAATCCCCATTTCGAGGATTTGAAAGCAGTGAACCCCACCCACCGTCTCTCGTTTGAGACCTCGCCTTCCCGCTATACCACCCGCACGCTGGATCTGATGGCACCGGTGGCACGCGGTCAGCGAGGTCTCATCGTCGCACCGCCCCGCACCGGCAAAACCACCCTGCTTATGCACATTGCCGAGGGTGCCCGGGAGAATTACGGCGATGACCTGCACCTGATGGTGCTGCTGGTGGATGAACGCCCCGAAGAGGTGACGGAGTTCAAGCGAGCCCTGCCCGGAGCTGAGATTTTTGCCTCCAGCAACGACAGCAACGTACGCGAGCATTGCCGTATTGCCGAAATGGCTATAGAACGCGCCAAGCGCCTTGTGGAGGCTGGCAGACACGTGCTGATACTGCTGGACTCCATCACGCGTCTGGCCCGTGCCTACAACAACGCAGAACGAGGCAGCGGGCGCACCATGAGCGGCGGCATTGATGCCCGCGCACTGGAAACACCCCGCCGCCTGTTTGCCGCCGCCCGCAATACCCGCGGCGCTGGTTCACTCACCATCCTGGCCACGGCACTGGTAGAAACCAACAGCCGCATGGATGAGCTCATTTTCCAGGAATTCAAGGGCACGGGCAACATGGAGCTGGTGCTCAACCGACGCATCGCGGAAATGTATATTTACCCAGCGGTGGACATCCTGAAGAGTGGCACGCGCCGCGAGGAGCTGATTCTCCCGGAATTATGGCTGGAGAAGGTGCGTCTCATCCGCCGTGGGCTGGCGAACCACAAACCCACGGAGGCGATGGAACGCCTGCTCTTCTTCCTGAAGAAATGCCATTCCAATGCCCAATTGATGCAGGATTTGAAATCACAACGCTAAACAAAGAACCGCAGTTTTTCAACTGCGGTTCTTTGTTTCCCAGCGGAACAGAGCCACCATCCCCAGACTGAAGACATAGGTAGCGGCAACCGACATTGCCGCAAAAGGAGCTACAAACAACCCCGCTCCAAGTATTAACTCCTCCACATCACTCCGGCAGAAAGACGGCGATGCGCCGTCGCTCATTAACATGAAAAAGAAAGCCATGGTAGCCAGGCAAGGCACCAGCGTAACCCAGTTTGCAACGGGCAATGAATCTGCCCATTTCTTACCTCCCAGCCAGGGGCAGACCAGAAGGAAAACCGCCAGCGCCGGAGCCCAGGCCAGCACCACTATTGCGAGAAGCGTATCCGGATATTCCAGAGCCGACTCCAGCACATAGTAGCTGCCAACCGCTGCATACAGCAGAGACAGGGCTAAAAAAAGCCTTCGCATATTAGTCGCCGCTCTTCAGCACATTGATGAAGGCTTCCTGCGGAATGCTCACCTTGCCGATGGCCTTCATGCGCTTCTTACCTTCCTTCTGCTTTTCGAGCAGCTTGCGCTTACGGGTCACGTCACCGCCGTAACACTTGGCCGTCACGTTCTTGCGCATGGGGGAAATGCTTTCGCGGGCGATAATCTTGCCGCCGATGCATGCCTGAATAGCCACAGTGAAGAGCTGGCGGGGGATCACATCCTTAAGCTTGGTTGCCAGTTCACGGCCCACGGATTCGGCGCGATCGCGGTGCACAATCATGGAGAAGGCATCCACCGGTTCACCGGCAATCATCATGTCCATCTTCACCAGCTTGGCAGCCTGGTAGCCGTCGTACTCATAGTCCATGGAACCATAACCACGGGTGGCACTCTTGAGCTTATCGTTAAAGTCGACCAGGATTTCAGCCATCGGGATGCGGCAGGTGAGCATCACGCGGGTATCATCAATGGTCTCGGTATGAGTCAGCTCGCCGCGTTTCTCCATGACGATGCTCATGATGGCGCCGATGTATTCGCTGGGAATCATGATGAACACCTTGACGATGGGTTCGCGGATTTCATCAATCTCCTGAGGTTCCGGCAGAATGCTCGGGTTATCAAC
>CAJGCV010000065.1 GCA_904501915.1 uncultured Akkermansia sp.
GATGAATAAATACCCCAGAAAGTTGCATGATGGTAGCTCCGCATGGCAACTTTCCAAGGTCTATTCTTACCATTTTAACAGAATCTCCGCTTAACTACGACTTTTTTCCTTCTATGTCGCTTTTAACCTTGCAATTCACAGTGCGCGCTACACATACACGCGCGCAAATTCAAACGTTTCAAAAGAAATAGCGCTTGCACCTTGCCGTGTTAACTGCTAGAATAGCGCGCCATGCAGTCCATATCCCCCTATCAGAACTCCTTATGGCCTGACGCCGTGTGGGATGTTTCAGGCGCGTTCGTGAACGACCGCGAGCTGATAGCTTTTTATGATTACTGCAAGCTGCTGCTGGAGTTTGACGTCTTCAATATTGTGCATGGTTCCCCGCTGTGCGAGTGGAACTCCGGGCGCGTGCTCAAACACATGATGCGCGAGGCCGAGGAAGTGCGCGCTGCCGGGCTGGAATACGAGAAACGCAACATCTCCGTATACCTGACCTTTACCAACCTGCTGCTCAACGAAACACACCTGAAGGATACCTTCGGCAACGCCATGTGCATCTTCTTCAGCCGGCACAACCCCACAGGGAAAAACGCCGTCATTCTGGCCAACGATGTGCTGCGCGACCACATCCGCAAGGAATACCCCTCGCTCAAGATTGTCTCCTCCATCCTGAAAATCACGAACGGTGGAGGCAAAGGCAAGCTGGATGTCTACAAACGCCTGGCCGATGAGTACGATGAAGTGATGGTTCACCCGGACGATGTGCTCAACTACGACCTGCTGGAGAAGATTGAGGACAAGGAACGGCACATCCTGCTCATCAACGAGTATTGTATCCGCAACTGCCCCATCCGGGCGTTCCATTACAAATCCCTGTCCGATGCAGCCCTGAATTTCATGAGTTTCAGCGGCAGCAAATTTGAAGAGACACAAGCCACAAATGGCTGCCGCAGCCTCTACACCCTGCTGACAGATGAACACAAAGGCGTGCTGGCGCTCAATACCCCTGAAATCCGGAAACTCCGGGAAATGGGCTTCACTCATTTCAAATTGCAGGGACGAGGCCATGCCAATGCCTCATCCATCCTCTTCGATTTACTACGTCTCACCCTGCGCAACGATACGCCGGACGAAAACGCCATGCACCGCAACGGCCAGATGTTCTGGGAATCCATACTACCCTTCTAACCAGGCATGAGCACACCCGATATCACCCCGCAACAAGCCCTTGAAAACCTGCGCTTCCTGACACAGGATTACCTTCCCGAAGCCAGATGGACCGTAGGCGGAGCCATGCGTTTTGACAACAGCCTGCTCACCATCAACAATTTCCTGAGTCGTAATCTGAACACCCGCCGCTTCTCAAACGTAGCCGGAGCACCACCCTGCAGCTGGTCTCTGGATTGGTTTGTGCAGCGGCGTCCATTAGCATTCGACACTTACAGCCAACACCTGAATGCATACACCAGGCAACACACCAGGGTTATCCTGATTTTCGACAATCCTTATCTGAGCGAGGCAGAATTGAATGACCCCTACGGTCTGTCTCTAGTGCAGGAACTCTACGCCTACTACCCACTTCACAAGCATGCTGTGTGTGTGGCCAGCGATGCCCTGGCCGAACGGCTTCGCAACGCCTGGCCCAAGTTAAAAATACACTGCCATATGAACCGTCTGGTTGTGGAAAAAGGCAAACGCACCCCGGCACTGTATAACAAACTGGCAGGTATGTACGACCGCGTATGCCTGCACCCGTCAGACGCCGTAAAGCCGGGCATGTACCAGGCTCTGGAGAACAAGGAGAAGTTTGACATCATCATCAACGACAGTTGCCTGCGCACCTGCCCGGTGCGACGTGAGCACCTGGCACTGCTGGCAGACATGCGCCGTGCCCCCTACGATACGGAGTTGATGCGCCGGCGCTCCGACCTCATCAACCGCGTCGGCTGCCAGAAAATCAACTCTGCCGAGCTGCAGCAGAAAGCCAGTTGCAACCTCACCCGGAACGAAGTACAGGCGCTTTACTCCGCCGGCTTCCGCAGCTTCATCATTCAGGCGCAGCAGTTCCGCAATGAAATGACCCTGCTCTGGGATATCTTCCAGTGCATGCTGGATTATTCCCCTGAAATCAGCAACAAGGCCGCCCTCATTGCCAACTCTGCCATGGCAGAATTCGGCAAAGCCCAGGAAACACTGTCCAGCGGCCTGCGCCAGTTCAGTTTTACAAATTACGAATAAACACAAAGACAAGCACATGAAATACACCAACATATTCACGTCCGAATCCGTAGGCGAGGGACACCCTGACAAAGTGGCCGACCTCATCTCCGATTCCATTCTCGATGCCTGTCTGGCCCAGGACCCCGCCAGCCGCGTAGCCTGCGAAACGCTGGTGAAGGACAGCCACGTGGTGCTCGCCGGCGAGATTACCACCAAGGCCGTCATTGATTACGAAAAGATTGTGCGCGACACCATTGCCGAAATCGGCTACCGCACCGCTGCAGATGATGCACTCTTCAACGCAGAGAATGTGGACATCACGAACTACCTTTCCACCCAGAGCCCGGATATCGCCCAGGGTGTGGATGCCTGCGCAGCCGAAGGCAAGGACGGCGACGAACAGGGTGCCGGCGACCAGGGTATCATGTTCGGCTATGCTTCCAACGAGACCCCGGAGCTCATGCCCGCCCCCATCATGTTCTCCCACCGCATCATGATGGAGCTGGCCAAGGTGCGCCACAGCGGCGCGGTCACCTGGCTGCGCCCCGACAGCAAGAGCCAGGTAGCCGTGGAATACGGTGAGGACGGCCGCCCCGCCCGCATCCTGAACGTGGTACTCAGCACCCAGCACACCGAAGAGGTCGATATCGCCACCATCCGAGAGTTCTGCACCAACCTCATCCGCCGCTGCCTGCCTGCCGAGCTCATCACCCCGGAAACCGAATTCTTCATCAACCCCACCGGCCGGTTCGTCATCGGTGGCCCCCACGGCGATTCCGGCCTCACCGGCCGCAAGATTATCGTGGACACCTACGGCGGCATGGGTCGCCATGGCGGTGGCGCTTTCTCCGGCAAGGACTGCAGCAAGGTGGACCGCTCCGGCGCCTACATGTGCCGCTGGGTGGCCAAGCACGTGGTGGCCGCCGGTCTGGCAGACCGCTGCGAGCTGCAGGTGGGCTACGCCATCGGTAAGGCCAGCCCCGTTTCCATCATGATTGATGTAGAGACCTTCGGCACCGCCAAGGTGGACAAGCAGGTCATCATCGACCGCATCAAAGAAGCATTCTCCTTCAAGCCCGCCGATATGGAGCGTGTGCTGGGTCTGCGCGAACCCATCTTCCGCAAGACCACCAACTACGGCCACTTCACCAAGGCCGACCTCCCCTGGGAACAGCTCGACCCCCGCTGCCTGAGCATCCTCATGGGCTAAAAAAGCGCAGCTTTTTCATTCCCCGTCACACACCGGTGTGGCGGGGAATTTCATACCGCGCAGCGGTAATTCATCCATGGCAGAGCCGGATTTCATACGCCCGCAGGGCGTAATGCATTGAGCCCCGCGTCGGCGGGGCGACTAGCACACGCATGCGTCATTCAGCCCGCCCGCATGCCATTATCATGTGGCAGTGATTAGGGAATATTATCACACATTTTCCTCCCTTGTATCCTACATGAGTGTATTGCCAAATACAATGAAGGCATATAAAATGGCTGGCTACTCATTATTAATGACCAGGAACGCCCCGCCATCCGCAACATCTGCGAGGTGCTCATCTACGCCATTCTGGCCGCTGCCCTGCTCTGGCTCGGCGGCATGCTGATTTACCAGCCCTTTGATTTCACGTTTGCCTGCCCACCGAAACCACTTCATCAAGCAGGTTAATGGCATACAAGGGCAAATCAACAACACGATAACATCCTGCAGGGCTATCCTTGGTAGCAGCAACTTCTACCGTATTGACAGCATATGGCTGCATCGAAGTCCTGACAGCCAATGGACGCCTGTATCGCCGGTAGAAGCTCTGCAGACTTTTGGCGCGCAAATTCCGCTCAGCCTTGACTTCTAACGGCACAATTTCAGTTTCACCCTCATACAGAAAATCCACTTCTGCCTGGGCTCTCTCCGCACTCCAGTAGTATAGCGCAGCTTCTAGTTCCGTTGTAATCTGCTGTTGCACATACTGTTCCGTAAGCGCGCCCTTATATTGTCCAAATATTGCGTTCCCATCAAGAATAATGGATGCCGACAACTTGCACCGGGCAGCCAGCAAGCCGACATCTACAAAAAACATCTTGAATGCCCCATCTGTGAACGCTTCCAGCGGCATCTCCGGTCGGGTAGCGCGCTGCACAATATTTACAAGTCCCGCAGCGGCCAACCAGCGAATCGGCCCTCGAAGCCTGTCAGTTTTCACACCGGGAGCAACTTCACTTTGCACAAATCTCTTATCTTCCCGCGATAATTGCGCGGGAATCGATTTCCATATCTGACTAATCAGGTGCGTTTCTGCCGCCGTGGCATGCTTGCTGAAATCATCGTGATAATCTGCCAGTAAGCGCAGCTGCACTTCTCGAACCTCTTTAAAACTACCGGAAGATACATACCGGGCAACCACTTCCGGCATACCCCCTACATAGTAGTAATAACGCAGTTGTTCGGCAAGTCGTTCATGAAAACGCTCCATAGTTTCCCAATCCTTCTCTCTGAGCAGCTGCACATAGCGCCCATTCCCCGTAGCTTGCAAAAACTCAGTAAATGACATAGGTCCCAGATACATCCGGTCTACCTTTCCTACAGGAAATCCTGTTCCTTTATGCTCCGCCACACCCAGCAGCGAACCGGCTGCAATAATGTGCTGTTCTGGAGCCTCCTCGCAGAAATACTTCAAACTGGTTATGGCGCTGGGGCACTCCTGTATCTCATCCAGCAGAATCAGCGTCTCACCAGGCACAATATCCACATCCCCATGAAGCTGTAAATCCCTCAGCAAGCGAGTTATCCGGTAATCCTTCTCAAAAGATGCCTTCATCAGAGAATCCTTATCAAATCGGGCATAAACCACATTTTTATAATATTTCGCCCCGAACTCCCGCATCAACCAGGTTTTCCCTACTTGCCTCGCACCCAACAACAACATGGGCTTTCTGTGCGGATGCTCTTTCCAATTCTTTAATTTTTCCAGACTCCAGCGTTCCATATCAACCTCCTTAAATCTCTTTTTCACAGATTACTTCATACTGCATTATAAGTCAAGCATGTTCGAATAGAATAGAACAAAAACGCAAAGGAGTTTTATTCAAAAATACGGCAAAATACAAAGGAACTTTGTACTGGATTACAGCAAAATGCAAAGGAACTTTACTTCCAAGTCAAGTCAGGAATGAAGCAGAAATGGTCTGCAATGAGTCTGCAGCCATTCCTGAAAACACGAGCCATCATTAGAACGCAATGGCCTATTGCTCTGCCGGGGGCGACGTGATATCATGGGTGCAAGATGACACTCGAACACCCCTTTCTTGATGATACCCAGCTGCCCGCCTGGTCGCAGCTGAGCCCGGAAAAAGCCCGTGTGGATATCCGCCTGGCCATTGAACAGGCCAAAGCCACGGTGGATTCCATCTGCCAGGTGCAGGAACCGAGCTACGAGAACACCTTTGCCGCGCTGGAAAACAGCAGCGCCGCTCTCATGCGCGGCTGGCAGCGCCTGAACCACCTGCGCTCGGTCATGGACTCCCCCGAGCTGCGCGAGGTCATCAACGAACTCATGCCCGAGGTGGTCATCTACTCCAGCAGCGTAACGCTCAACCCCCAGCTCTACGCCGTGCTCAAGAATGCCGCCGCGCAGCCCTGGGTGCTGGAACTCTCCGCCGTGAAGCAGCGTTTCATCTCTGAAACCCTGGCAGATTTCCGCGAAAGCGGCGCCGACCTGCCGGAAGACAAGAAAGCCCGCTACGCCGAGCTTTCCCCCGAGCTGGCCCAGCTCTCCCAGCAATTCGGCGAGCACGTGCTCGATTCCACCAATGCGTGGGAATACGTAACCAGCGATGAAAGCGAGCTGGCCGGTCTGCCGGAATCTGCCCGCGAAGCCGCCCGACAGGATGCTCTGTCCAAGGGCCACGGCAGCGAGGAGATGCCCGCCTGGCACTTCAGCCTGCAGTTCACCAGCATCCAACCCGTGCTCACCTTCGCAGATAACGCCGCCCTGCGCGAACGTGTGTGGCGCGGCATGCAGAGCAAGGGCACAGAAGCCTACGATAACGCCCCGCTCATCGACAAGATTCTGACCCTGCGCGCTGAAAAAGCCGCTCTGCTGGGCTACGAGCGCTATTCCGACTATGTGACCAGCCGCCGCATGGCCGGCAGCGGACAGAATGCGCTGAACTTCATCAACAAACTGCACGAGCAGGTGCGCCCCGCATTCCTGGAAGAGCAGGAAGCCATCCGCCGCTTTGCCGAGGAACAGACCGGCACCGCCATCCCCACCATGGAACCCTGGAGCATCGGCTACTGGAGCGAGAAGCGCCGCAAAGCGCTCTATGACTTCGACACCGAGGAGCTGCGCCCCTACTACGCCATGCAGAACGTACTGGACGGCATGTTCTCCATCTACGCGGGGCTCTACGGCATCCGCTTCACCCAGAAGGAAACAGCCTGCGTGCAGCCCGGCGAGGAAGTACCCGCCGGGGCGGTGGAAGTGTGGCATCCCGAAGTGCTCTTCTACGAGGTGCACGATGAGGAAAGCGGCGAGCACCTGGGCTCATTCTACGCCGACTGGTATCCGCGCGACGTGAAGCGTGCCGGCGCCTGGATGGATCCGCTGAGCACCGGTCTGCCCCCCATAAACGGGCAGCCGCGCGAGCCGCATCTGGCGTTCATGTGCGGCAACATGAGCCGTCCCGTGGGCGACAAGCCCGCCCTGCTCAACCACTACGAGGTAGAGACCGTGTTCCACGAGTTCGGCCACCTGATGCACCAGATACTCAGCAACGTGGAGGTGCGTTCCCTCGGCGGGTGCAATGTGGCCTGGGACTTCGTGGAGCTGCCCAGCCAGATAAACGAGAACTGGACCTGGGAACCCGAGGCCATAGCCCGCTATGCCCGCCACTGGCAGACCGGCGAGCTCATGCCCTGCGCTCTCATGGACAAGATGCTGGCCGCCCGCAACTACGGCGCCGCCACCTTCTTCATGCGCCAGCTCTGCTTCGGCAAGATTGACCTGGAGCTGCACACCAACACCGCCGCCTACCTGGGCCGCGATGTGGAGGAAGTGGACCGCGAAATCCTGGCAGACTACCGCATACCCACCACCGAGCCGGGCAACAGCGTGCTGCGCGCCTTCTCCCACATTTTCGACGGCGGCTACGAAAGTGGCTACTATTCCTACAAGTGGGCCGAGGTGCTTGATGCCGATGCTTTCTCCCGCTTTGCGCAGGAAGGCATCTTCAACCCCGCCACGGGGCGCGATTTCCGCCGCTGCATCCTCTCCCAGGGCAACAGCCGCCCGGCTGCCGAGCTGTACCGCGACTTCATGCAGCGCGACCCGGACACCACTGCCCTGCTCCGCCGCTGCGGAATCGAATCTTGAACATATCTTTACGCTTGAACTGTCAGAGCGTATAGCATAGAATGGACGAAACACCACCATGACTGAAGCAGAACAAAAACCGGTCGAAGAGTTTACCAAGGTAGAATCCATCTTTGTGCGCGGGCGCAACTGCCTGCTGCTGCGGGCGGATTTCTCCCCCATGTTCGTGGATTACTACCTTCACCTCATGCAGCACGGTCTGCGCAATGAGGAGACGGAGGACACCGTGCTCAAGAAGCTGCTGGCCTATTTCACGCTGCACCTGGTCTCGCGCCCCTGGCAGGAATACCACGCGTGGACTTTCAATGTGTGTACGCCGCGTCTGGCCAACTACTTCATCTCCGGGTCCTCGCTGACAGAGGATGTAGTGGGCCGCGCTTTCCGCGATGGGGTGCGCGAGACAGACAAGAACATGCTCTTTGCCCAGAACCTGCTGCCCAACAAGGAACCGCAGACCTCCGTCATCACCCTGCCACAGGGGGCAGTGGAGGAATGGGTGCAGGATTTCTACCGCCAGAGCGAGCAGCGCCAGTCCCGCGCCTTTGATTTGGGGGAAGACAAGTTCGCCCTCATCACTGCCCAGCCGGATGCCGACCACGACTGGCTGCTGGAGCTCACCGCCGATGATGTGCGCAGCATTTCTGAAACCGAACAGACCAAGCTGCTGGAAACCCGCAAGTTCAAATTCCAGTGCGGCTGCACCGTGGAGAAGATACTGCCCGTGGTGCGCGCCATGAAGCACGATTTTGCCGATTTGCTTTCCGAGCAGGGATTCCTGGAAATCAACTGCCCGCGCTGCGGTGCCTCTTACAAGGTCACACCGGAGCAAGTTCAACAACAGGAAAATTGATTTCACCGCCGCTCATGCTGCTGCGCCTGCTCAGTCTGACCTGTACCGCCGCCCTGCTCTGCTGCACGGGCTGCAATTCAGTGCGCACAGTGTATGATTCTCAGGGCAACGTAGTGACCGATGCACCGGGAGGCGAGAAAGACCTCATGACCTCGTACGAGAAGAAGTTCAACAGCAGCTTCACCGTAAAAAAAACCGCCGATGGCGTTCCCCAGACGGTCTCCAACAGGACAAGCCCCTTCCAGCGCGACATCGACAACGCACGCAAAAACAAGGAACAATACTCCACCAAGGGGTTCTACGCCGGTTCCAACTCCATGTTCAACGGCAAAAGCTTCAACGGCGCCGGCAAGGGCTTCAATTTCAGCAGGTCAGACATCCAAAGGAGCAGGAACTCCATGTTTTCCTCGCATTCCCAGCCGGATTTCATGAATGAGAGCCACGGCATCAGCCACTCGAATGCATTCATCGCCAACGCTGTCTCCCGCTCTCACATGGAAGGCAAGGGCGTTAACACCAACCGTTATTACATGTCTGGTGGCTCTCCCTACTCCGCCTCCGACATCAGCAACTACATTGAGCGGAACCGAAACAAAACCCCGCAACCGGACATCATTGACCACCAGGAATCATACCAACAGTACCGCGAAGGTATCCGCGGGCTGCTGGGGCGTGATAATGAAGCCTATTGATTTTGCTTGCACAATCAGAAAGATTAAGGTAGCATGGGCGCATGATGCGCCATGCTGCTTTTTTTATTATTCTGTTCTGCGCCACCGCACTGGGGGTTGATATATCAACCCACGTAAAGTCCGGCGATATCTGGAAAGAGTCCATGCAGAAAACCATGCAGGGAGCACGCATCAAGCGACCTGACGCGGAGCACGTGCTCACCCCAGAGCTCACCATTGGTTCCATAACCACAGGTGAAGTGGTCATCGCCCACAAGGATTTAACCCCCATCTCCATGCAGGCCATGCTTTACAACAAGGGAGATGACGGCACCATTGACGAAGAGCGATACAACAGCATCATCAGCGACACCCGCACTGCCATCGATGAACTTACTGGAGTCAAAGCCAAATACTCCGGCAACAACAAACGCAACTCGGCCGTAAAGCTCAAGACGTGGGAGTGGAAATGGGAGGCTGGTGTCATCCGGCTGGAAGCGAATTCTACCGGCAAAAAAAAGAAATTTCAGCCGGAATTCATCCGACTCAACCTGGCGGCAGATGCCAAGACCCTGAGCAGCGGCGGTGCGAGTGACAGTGTCCGCAGAAGCGAACTGCGTGACAACATCGTAACAGAAGATGATGGTACCGTGTGGCTCAAAGGCATTCCCATGGTGGACCAAGGGCAGAAAGGCTACTGCATGCCCGCCACTCTCGCACGCATTTTTGCTTTCTACGGCATGGATAAAGTAGACCAGCATTCCCTTGCAGACCTGTGCGACAGTTCCGGCAGCGACGGTACGACCCCCAAGGGCATGGAAGAGGCCATGAAAAATGTCTGTAAGAGTTTCCGCTCCAAGTTCATCGTGCTGGAAGATTGTGCAACAACCGCTAAATCCGTTACCGACCTGTACAACAAACAGGCAAAGCGAGATGACAAGCAGCTCATAACCCCCATGTCCAGCGTTTTCGAATGCGCCGATGCCGACGTACTCCGCAAGGTACGCGCAGGCAAAGCCAACCAGGTAAACAAATGGCTCAAGGATATCAAGAAACACGTTGATACCGGCACCCCCGTTATCTGGCTGGTCATGGTGGGCATCTACCAGGAAGAAATTCCCCTGCCTCAGCAACGCGGCGGTCATGCCCGCCTCATCATCGGTTACAATCTCAAGAAACAAACCATTATCTACACCGATTCCTGGGGAGAAGCGCACGCCCGCAAAACCATGCCTGCAGCAAACGCCATCAGCATGACGATGGGGCGCTACGTTATCCGCCTGCGTTAATTTTTCGATATTCCGTTTCGTTTCCTCTTGATTTGATATGCAACTCCATGTAGAATGGGAAACGTGAACGGAAACAACATGCAAGAGGCAGCGCGAAGCGCCTACCGGGCCATGGTGATGGCCCGCGCCTTTGATACCAAGATTTCTGCGCTCTACAAGGCCGGCAAGATATTCGGCGGCGTATTCCTGGGGCGCGGGCACGAGGCCATCGCAGCCAGCGAAAGTGTATTTCTGACCCGGGGAGAGGATGTGTATAACCCCTTCATCCGCGAACAAGCCGGTCGCTGCGCCTGGGGCGAAAGCGTACTGGAAAGCGCTCGTTCGTATCTGGGCAGCACACAAGGTTACATGCGCGGACGCGACAGCAACATCCACTGGGGCAATCCGGCCGTGGGGCATCCCGCACCGATTTCGCACCTGGGCGCCATGGTTTCCGTGGTGGCAGGCATGATGATGGCCAAGCGGTTCAAAGGCATAACCGGGCGTGTGGGTGTGCTCAACATAGGCGATGGCACCACCTCTGTGGGTGCTACGCACGAAGGGCTCAACCTCATCGCAGTAGAAAAGCTTCCGGTTGTAACCGTCGTAACCAACAACCAGTTTGCATACTCCACCCCGAACTGCCAGGAATTTGCCGGCAGTCTCATGGACAGGGGACGCGGCTATGGATTCACCTGCCACGAATGCGACGGCACTGACTTCATGGAAACTCTGGCAACCATGGAAAAAGCCATCTCTGCCGCCCGTGCCGGTGAAGGTCCGCAGTGGGTTGTGGCCAACACCCTGCGTATGTGCGGCCATGGCGAACATGATGACGCAGCCTACATTCCCGAGGAATTGAAAGCCGCCTTTGCAGACCGCGACCCGCTTTCCGTAGCGCGCCGCCAGATGCAGGAAGCCGGCTGGCTGACAGAAGAAGAAGCGCAGCAATGGGACGATGAATGCCGCGACGAAGTGCAGCGGCTTGTGGCCCAGGCCCAGCGCGAAGCAACCCCGAACCCCGCAGAGGAGGATTGGAGCGCCACCTCCTGGAAACCCGAATACTGATGCCGACCATGAGCGTAACCTACATAGATGCCATACACCAGGCGCTGGATGAACTGCTGTCCGAAGACCCGGATGTATTCCTGATGGGTGAAGACATTGCAGGCAAGTTCGGTGGTGCATTCAAAGCCACCAAGGGTCTGGATGCCAAATATCCCGGGCGCGTGCTCAATGCCCCCATTGCAGAAGATGCGCTGGCCGGCGTGGGCATAGGTGCCGCCATCGGTGGCATGAAGCCCATCATC
>CAJGCV010000066.1 GCA_904501915.1 uncultured Akkermansia sp.
AACGTTGACGCGGCGGCCTTCGCGATCGAAGAACACGCGGCCATCAACCAGGGAGAAAATCGTGTAATCGCGGCCCATGCCCACGCCCTTGCCGGGGTGGAACTTGGTGCCACGCTGGCGAACGATGATGTTGCCGGCGATTACAGTCTGACCACCAAACTTCTTCACGCCGAGACGCTTGCTGCGGGAATCGCGACCGTTACGGACGGAACCTTGACCTTTCTTATGTGCCATGACTAGTTAGTATCTATGGGATAGGGGGTTAATAATCAGGCGTTGATAGCGGTAATCTGCACCTTGGTAAGAGCGGCGCGGAAACCCTTCTTCTTGTGGAAACCCTTGCGGCGCTTGAACTTGAAAGCGATACCCTTGGCGCCACGAGCCTCCGGATCCAGCACCTTGGCCGTCACCGTTGCACCTGCCACCGTGGGAGCACCCACCTTCGTCTCACCCTCGTTCTCCACCAGGAGCACCTGGTCGAACGTGGTCTCGCCATCCTTCTCCAGACCAGCGAGGCGGTCCACGGTGAGGATATCACCGACCGTCACACGGTACTGCTTGCTGCCGGAAGTGAAAACTGCGTATGCCATAATTTTCAGAATTTTGATGTTGCACCCGCTCATGCGGGCTGGCACATTATAGACACACCGGTGCATTTGTAAAGAAAAATTTCACACAAAAATGAAAAATTTGCAAAAAATTTTTAAAAATTCCCCGATTGAGGTCATTTCCGAAGACGGAATGGTAGCTCTCGGGCGCAGCATGGCCGCCGAACTGGAGCCCGGCCAGGTATTCGGGCTGGTGGGTGACCTGGGCGCAGGAAAAACGCACCTGGTGCAGGGTATACTGGAAGGTCTGGGTGCAGGCAACCCCGCCGCCAGCCCCACCTTCTCCCTGGTGCACGAGCATGACGACGGTGCCCTGCCCGTGGCACACTTTGATTTCTACCGCATGAAGAGCCCGCAGGAAGCCATAGGCATCGGCTGGGATGAATATCTGGAAAGCGGCCGCATTCTGCTGGTGGAATGGGCCGATCGCTTCGATGGCACCCTCATGCCTGCCGACACACGCTGGCTCGTGCTCCGCCACACCGGCGAAAACACCCGCACAGTCACCCTGGTGGAGTGATTATTAGTGATTAGTGAATAAGGATTAGTGCTTAATTTAGAGGCTGGCACTGTGGGCTCTACTTCTATATCTTCCATAACCCCTCTATGAATCAAATTCCCGACAGCAGAATTCTGCTCTACACCTCTCCGGATGGCCAGGTGCAGTTGGATATTCGCCTGCAGGATGACACCCTGTGGATGACCCAGCAGATGATGGCTGAGTTATTCCAGACGACCGTACCCAACATCAACGTTCACATCAAAAATATCCTTCAAGAAGAGGGAACTATTAAAGAAATTTTAATAGTTCGAAAAGAAGGCTCTCGTTCCGTGCGGCGTCCGGTTAATTTCTACAACCTGGACATGATTCTTTCCGTGGGTTACCGCGTCAATACACGGCGGGGTACACAGTTCCGCATCTGGGCTACGCAGCGGCTGCGCGAGTACCTGGTGCGCGGTTATGCGGTGCACAAAAAGCGGCTGCAGCAGCAGCAGGAGGCCACCGCATGAACACCAGATGCACAGCCAGAGCATGCGGAAAATACCTGTTTTCCGGCTATGCGGTACTATCCTTGTTCCTGGGGACGCTTCTGGTTCTCATTCTGGAAAACCTGGAGCTGCTCACCCTGCCCCGCCCCACAGGCGATGACCGCTGGGGGCTGCTCATGAAGGCATACAAGCTGGTTTCCTTTTCTCTCGTCCCTGTAGCAACCCTGTACTCCCGCGTATTCTGCACAAACCGCCTCCTTCCCCACTTGGGAAAATGGCTGTGCCTCTGGCTCACCATCACAGCCTGGGCCAGCGTCTTTACCCATGCCTCCCCACTGCGATTCTTCCCGTTCATCAACTACACCACATTGGATTTCCTCAGCGCCGCCGTTGGAACATTCATCTGCCTGATGCTGCTGCACGGCCTCTACAGCATTGCAGATTTGGTCGTAAAGATAAAATCAGATGACAAATTCCACAGGCTTGCCTGCTTTGTGGTCGCCTGCGTTCTCTATCTTCTGCTGTGCCACTCCTGCGGCTAGCTACGCCCCTGACCCACATGTGCCCCTGACCCCAGCCGGTATCCTTTTGTTTTGCATCCGTGCATAAAAAGCGCATTGCAGCCGCCGTGTTCCTGTATTTTCTCGACCGCAATAACGCACTTTTCCTCAACGGCTGCAAAAGGCTGGCCGATGCCACCCTCGTGGCGCTGGTCATCCTCATCGCCGAATCCAGGCCGGATGAGATGGAAACCATCATCTCCGTCATACTCAACTGCATGCAGCAGGAAGCAACATTGTGAACACCAGATGTATAGCCAGGGTATGCGGCCGGTATCTGTTTTCCGGCTATGTGGTTCTATCCTTGTTCCTGGGGGCGCTTCTGGCCCTTATCCTGGAAAACCTGGGGCTGCGCTCACTGCTCCGGCCAGGCGAGGCTGGTCACGATACGGACAAGCCCGCGCGTAACCATGTTGAGACGGTGGTAGTCGAGCGTTTCGGGGGTATCGGTCGGCTCATGGTAATGGGGATTGCGAATCATGGCCGTATCCGTCACCATGACTGAAGGAATGCCCAAGGGGTGGTAATTGCGGTGGTCGCTGAAGAACAGCTCTGTTTCCCCAGCCCAGGGCACATTGATACGGGCGACCGGCAGCTGCTGCTTCAAGCCGGAATAAATCTGCTTCGCCAGGCCGTATGCCTCCAGATTGCCCGCCACGGCTATAAAATTGCCGACTGTGGGAAGCAAGAGAGAATAGCCGGGAAACAGAGAGGGCTGGCTGTCCGGTTCATCGCTGAAATACCCCAGCATCTCCAGGCAGATAAGGCCAAGCACCATCTCCCTGTCGCAGGCTGCCGCGTGGCGGGCACTTCCCATATCCTCACTATCGAACCAGGGCGGTTCCTCGCAGGCCCAGGCTACCAGCTCAATATCATGCTCAGGTTTACCCTTGGGCAACTGAGCTGCCAGCTCAAGCAGGGCTGCCACAGCACTGGCATTATCATCTGCCCCGGGATTCTCCCCTTCCCCGGTGTCGCAGGAATCATAGTGCGCACCGATGATGTATCGTTTCCCCGACTTCCCGCGGCGTAAGGCGCAGATATTATAGTGAGTCTCCCCATCGGAAGTAGTGAATTCCTGCAAGGTGACCGCCCAGCCGGCAGCAGCCAGTTTCTTCTCGATATAGAGCCTAGCCTGCTCCAGCGTATCGCCATAGCGCGGCTGGGCACAGAGCAGCTCCACATGCCCCCTCAGCCGCCGCTCCGCTTCAGGTGCAGGGCGGCTGACCGGCTGTTCAGCAGAATGCTCCACCAAGCAGCAGCACACCGAAACAAGACACAGGAGCAGAGAGGCTAAAACGGCTCCTGTAATCTTGAGTACTTTCTTCATACATCATTCAAAGAGCGAAAGCACAGCCTCGGCTGCCTTGGCGGCGGCACCGCCGTGGCCGAGGGTGGCCATGGATTCCTGCATTTCTGCCAGCACCTTGGCGCGGGAATCGGGCTGGGTGAGACGCTCAAGCTCGGCGATGCAGTTCTCCACATTGAAGTCGTTCTGGATAAGCTCACGGGTCACCGGCTTGTCCACCAGGATGTTCACCATACCGATGTATTTGATAGTGAGAATCATGCGGCCAATCCAATACGTACTTGCAGCCACCTTGTAGACCAGCGCGAAAGGAAGCTCATGCAGCGCGGCTTCCAGCGTGGCGGTGCCAGAAGTCACAAGAGCCGCATCGGAGCGGTCCATCAGGTCGTGGTAGCTGCCGGGGCAGATGTTGATGACCTCGGCAGGCATACCGGCTTCCTCGGCCATGCGGCGCATGACGGCGGCTAGCTTTTCAGAGGAGGCAGAGGTTTCATAACGCCACTCGGGGTGGCGGGTGCGGGCTTCCCTGACCACCTCCAGAAACACTGGGAAATGGCGTTCCACCTCGCGGTTGCGGCTGCCGGGGAAGAGACCGATGAGATTCTTCTCGCGCACATCGGTGCGGCGAGCGGCCAGAATATCATCCACCAGCGGGTGGCCCACAAACTCGGTGCGCAGCCCGGCTTTCTCAAAGAGCGGCTTTTCAAAGGGGAAGGTGCACATCATGAGGTCGAGCACGGCGGCCAGCTTGGGAATGCGCCCTTTCTTCCACGCCCACACCATGGGGGCAATGAACCAGGCAATCTTCGTCTTCGGGGAAACCTTTTTCACGCGCTCAGCCAGGCGCTGGTTGAAGCCGGGGTAGTCGATAAGCAGCAGGCAATCAGGTTGCTCGGCGGCAATGCGCTCTGTCATTTCCTTGAGCTTGCGGGCAAAGAAACGGATATGGCGCAGCACCTCCACCAGGCCAATCACCGCGGCAGCATCGGCCCAGTCCTCCACACCGGGAGCCAGGGCATGCATCCTGTTGCCGCCAAGGCCCACAATTTCCAAATCGGGACGGCGGCGCAGCAGTTCCTGAATCACCAATGCGCCTTGTTTATCGCCGCTCTTCTCGCCGGCTACCACAAACATCTTCATGACCAAAACTCTATCACGCGCGCGAAAAAATTGCAAGAAAAGACTTTTAATCCATGCAAATGTGTGCATAATCCCCGCATGCACGAATTCCTTGTCTATTGTATGGACTGCATCCAGCAGTGGGGATACTGGGGCGTTGTGGTGCTCATGGCCATGGAAAGCTCCATCATTCCCGTGCCGAGCGAAATCGTAGTGCCGCCGGCAGCCATTGCCGCCACATTCCCGGATGCCAGCATGTCCTTCTGGGGCGTAGTCATCGCCGGCACCGTGGGCTCCTACCTGGGTTCGTGCGTCATGTATTTCATGGCACTGCTGCTGGGGCGCCCCTTCATGTACCGCTTCGGCAAATATTTCTTCATGCCGCCGCACAAGATTGAAAAGGCCGAGGTATTCATGAACAAATACTCCACTGCAGGCATCTTCTTTGCGCGTTTCCTGCCGGTAGTGCGCCACCTCATCTCCATTCCCGCCGGTCTGGTCAAGATGAACTTCACCGCCTTCAGCCTGGCCACCATCACCGGCTCGGCCATCTGGTGCTGGGTGCTTGCCTGGTTCGGCAACAAAGTGGGCAGCGAACACCCCGATATCATGAACAGCCCGGAGGACCTGGTGCACGCCGTGAAGGATGAATCGCACCTCGTCGTGCTGGCCATTGTCATGGTAGCCGGTCTTTACGCCCTCATGAAATACATGACCCGCAACAAAAACTAACCCCCTGCCCTCACCCATTATGAGCAACGAAAACCTTATCGAGGAAATCAAGCGTCTCAAGCAGGCGCGCAACGCCATCATCCTGGCGCACAGCTACCAGCGCCCGGAAATCCAGGACCTGGCCGACTTCGTAGGCGATTCGCTGGCACTGGCCCGCAAGGCACAGGAAGCGGAGTGCGATGTCATCGTGTTCTGCGGTGTGCATTTCATGGCTGAAACCGCCTGCATTCTGAACCCGAGCCGCACCGTACTGCTGCCGGATGCCAATGCTGCCTGTTCACTGGAATCCTCCTGCCCGGCAGAGGAACTCGCCGCTTTCCTGGAGGAGAACAAGGAAAAGAATTACTACGTGGTGGCCTATGTGAACTGCTCCATAGGTGTGAAAGCCCTGGCAGACGTCATCGTGACCAGCGGGAACTCCCAGCGCATCATCGAAACCGCCCCGGCAGACCGCCCCATCCTCTTTGTGCCCGACCAGAATCTGGGCGCGTGGACCGCGCTGAAGACAGGCCGCTCCATGACCATGTGGAACGGCGCCTGCCACGTGCACCAGCGTTTCACCCGCGACCAGCTGCTGGCCACCAAGGCAAAATACCCCGAGGCTCAGATTGTGTGCCATCCGGAATGCCAGGAAGCCATCCGCCTGCTGGCAGACCACATCTGCTCCACAGAAAAGATGATTCCCTACTGCCGCGAAAGCGAGTGCGGGCAATTCATCATCGTGACCGAAACCGGCATTCTGCACCGTCTGCGCAAGCTGGTGCCGGGCAAGGAATTCATCCCGGTGGACATGGGCACCTGCTCCTGCGCCGAGTGTGAGTTCATGAAGCTCAACACGCTCGAAAAACTGCGCAACTGCCTGCGCGACATGGCACCCGAAGTGCGCGTGCCCGAGGAACTGCGCCTGCGCGCCGCTGCCCCGCTGGAACGCATGCTCGAACTCTCCAGGTAACCCATGAACCTCGCCCCGCACATCCTGGCACACGGCAACTGGATTTCCATGGAGGAATTCATGGAAATCGCCCTCTATGACCCGGACGGCGGCTACTACAGCACCAACATTGCCGACATCGGCTACCGCGGCGATTTCTCCACCACCGCCACCATGAGCGATCTCCTGGCCCGCCGCCTGGTGCAGCAGTGGGAGCAAAGCTGCCAGGCCTGCGGCCGCCGCCTCCCCATCATCGAAATCGGCGGCGGCAATGGCGACTTGGCCGTAAGCATGGCGCGTTCGCTGGGCTTCTTCAACCGCCTGCGCGTCAAATACTACATGGTGGACCGCGCCAAAGCCCTGCGCGATGTGCAGCTCATGGTAGGCGGCAACTTCGTACGCGTTTACGAAACCATTGAAAAAGCGCTCAAACACGCCGGCGGCCGCGCCTTCATCTTCTCCAACGAACTGCCGGATGCCTTCCCCACCCGCCAGTTTGTGTACCAGGACGGCAAATGGCTCGAACTGGGATACTCCGTGAACCACGGCCAGTTTGTACGCGCCGTGAAGGAACGCCCGCTGCCGGAATCCTGCGCCTTTGCACGCTGGGCCTACGAAGGGCAGATTATCGAAGTGCAGGAAAGCTACCACAAGTGGTACGCTGCCTGGCAGCCGCTCTGGAAATGCGGCACCATGGTCACCATCGACTACGGCGAACTCAACAACACCCTCTACCACCGCCGCCCCGCCGGCACCCTGCGCGGCTACAAAGCCCACCAGCTGGTCAGTGCAGATGAACTGCCCGCCCTCGTAGGCCGGTGCGATGTGACCGCCGATGTCAACTTCTCTGACCTGCTGCAGCTGGCACAGAACTGCGTAGGCGACCGCGTACAGTACATGAGCCAGCACGACTACCTCGCCCCCCTGGCCGACCCCACCAGCGCCGCAGACCGCCACCTCATCGCCGTACCCGGTGCAGGCGACCACTTCAACGTGCTCCTCCAGCACCGCTTCGAATCATGACCCGCCGTCTTAAATTCAGCCTTACCTCCCTGCTGCTGGCAGCCGTGGGCACCACCCTGCTGGCAGGCGATTTTCTGATGCCCCGCTGGCTCTGCCGCGGCGGAGAGTGGGATGGCCCGGTCACTGACCACTTCGACGGCGTTTTCTTCTACAACGCCGAGCCCAGCACCCTCTACAAAAGCAGCAACCTCCTGCAGTGGCTCAGCGAGCGCCACCAGAAAGGCGACTACCCCACCGTGCAGCAGAACACCCACCAACCCCAGCTCGCGCCCAGTGTCGACTGCCAGGACTGGGAGGTCACCATGGTCAACCACTCCACCATGCTCATCCGCACCGCCGGGCTCAACATCCTCACCGACCCCGTGTGGAGCGATTACACCAGCCCGGTGCAAGGATTCGGCCCCAGGCGCTGCCGCCCCGCCGGCATTGCATGGAACGCCCTGCCGGAAATCGACATCTGCCTCATCTCCCACGACCACTACGACCACTACGACACCGACACCCTGCGCCAGCTGGCCAAGGAACACAACCCGCTTTTCATCGTCCCCCTGGGGCTGGGCAGCCTCCTCCAGTACCACTGCGGAGCCCATACCCGCATCATCGAAGCAGACTGGTGGGAAACCGTGCAGCATGGCGAACTGCGCATCACCCTCACCCCCGCCAAACACTGGAGCAACCGCTACCGCAAGGTCTACACCCGCAACCGCTCACTCTGGTGCGGCTTCTACCTCACCTCCCCCGCTGGTCCCGCCATCTACTTTGCCGGCGATTCCGCCAAATCCGACTGCTTCCGCCAGATTCGCCAGCGCCTCGGAGCTCCGGATGTTGCCCTCATCCCCATCGGTGCCTACAAGCCGGACTGGATTCGCAACGGCCATATCTCACCCGCCGAGGCAGTAGAAGCCTTCCAGCACCTGCAGCCCCGCCAGGCCATCGCCTGCCACTTCGGCACCTGGCAACTCGCCAACGAAGGCTACCAGGAAACACTGGATGACCTGACCAGCGCCCTCCGCAAGGCAGATATCCCCCAGTGGCAATTCATCGCCCCCGAAAACGGCCAGACCCTCCGCGGAAAGTGCGACGCTGCGCACACCGAGCGGGACTGAATCCCCATACACCAAGAATAATACGCGCCCCTCCATCTTGCGGAGTTTCGCGCTCCCCCACCGGAAGCTTACAGCATCCGGCATGCTGTATACTCAAGCGCGTTCCGGGCAAGGCTTGCGTGTAAGCTTTCCATCGCGCGAGGAATACCCCGCCATCTCCACCCCGGGCAACCAAACTCAAACCTATATAAACACACAATATGAAAAAAACACTTATCGCACTCATGGCCCTCGCCGGGGTGGCTGCAGCTGAAACGGCTATAACCTTAGAAACCCAGATCATCACGAAAGACGGCGATATCTACGGCCTTTACTCCCAGTGGGAAAGCGTTAAGGGCAACACCTCAATCGTAGAGGGCAAGAAAACAACATGGAACAAAGGCAACACTAACGGCAACAAGGTTCTGACTTTCTACGTAAAATTGGATGATCTGCTCGGCGGCGATACTCTTGCCTCCACGGGCGAATACGCCATCACCTCTTTCTCCTGGCTGGGCCAGGACAACGGCAACTGCTCCGGCGGTGGCGATACTCTCACCATTTCCGTAGGTGATCAGTCCATCACCGGTTCCGTACAGGCCTCGAACAACATCTACACCACAGCCATATTCGAAGATGATGGCACTAACACCCTCACCCTGTCTTCTACCGACATTCTGACGATTACCCTTACCGCTGGTACGGGACAGAATGCTCAAGGCGAGGCCGTAGAGCTTACATTCATCGACACCATCGGAACAAACAAGCTTCTGGGCTCCTCCTCCAATCTGAATAGCGATGGCACCATGAACTATTGGCATGATGATGCAAAAAACGGTGACAATGCGTGGGATACCTCCGTTAAAACTGACGCCCCCGTTATCAGCATGACCATGACGGCAATCCCCACCGCACCTGCCACCCCCGAGCCCACCACGGCAACGCTTTCCCTGCTGGCTCTTGCTGGCCTGGCTGCCCGTCGCCGCCGCAAGTGATTTTGAGTGAATAGTGAATAAGGAATAGTGAATAGTGGGGATTCTTCCACGCCCTATTCCTGAAAACTTAACTCTTCTTTATACAATCAGGCATCTTGCTCTTGCAGGGTGCCTGATTGCTTATTGTGTAAGTATCGGGCAAAGACGGGAATTATGTCCAAGGAGGCTTGACAAGATACAAGGAATGTGTAATATTAACCATGCATGGTGAAATCTGTTGAGATAGGCGCGGTCATCCGGGCACGAAGAGCAAAAGAGCGCATAACGCTGGAAGAAATGGCAGCCCTGACCGGAATAGGTATCAATACTTTGAGCCGACTGGAACGAGGGGTAGGTAACACCCAGCTGTCGGTATTGCTCAAAGTATTGGAAACATTGGGGCTTGACATATCCATAGAACCCAGACGCACTATTTACTGATATCTTGTATGAGTAAGAACAAGGCTATAGTGTATGTAAAGAACATTCCCGCCGCGGTATTGACAAAACACGAGCAGACGGGGCCTTTGCGCTACGAAATGCGGTATCTGGGAGAATATCTGAAGCGCACCCCATGCCACATGGTATGCTACCAGATGCCACCGCGTCCAGAATCCTATTTCTGCGAGCACTTGTTTCCGTTTTTTGAAAGTTTGTTACCGGAAGGTGATAATCTGGTTCGTATTTGCCGGGAGTTAAAGATTGACGAAAATGACCGTTTTTCCCAATTGCTCCGTCTTGCCAGGCACGATACAATTGGCGATGTAACTATCCGAGCCGTATCAGAAGAATGAAATTCGCGTTTACTGAATATACACCAGCCCAGAAACAAGCCTTATTCGGCGGTGTTTCCGTATCACCCATCCTTCCATACAGCTACAAGGAAGACATGCTTGCAGGCAAAAGGGGCGAGTCCTCGGCGGCCATTTCCCTTTCCGGCGCGCAGACAAAAATGTCGCTCCTTGTGCAGGATGGTATCCTCCGGTTTGCAACACCAGGCGAACAGGGAACCCATATCCTGAAACCACACCCGCAGAGATTTGCACTGCAGCGCGATATTCCCGCCAACGAAGAGTTCTGCATGCGGATGTGCCGCGATGTATTCCGACTTCCCGCAGCAGAGTCCGGCATCTGCTTTTTTCAGGACGGAGTACCGGCATACCTGACCCGGCGGTTTGACCTTCTGCCGGATGGCCGAAAATTGCACATGGAGGATCTGGCTTCCCTTTCCGGGCAGCTGCTGCGGGGAAACAGCAATGCAAAATACCATGGCAGCTACGAAGAGCTTGCTGAAATCGTCGCTGGAACTTCATCTGCCAAGTTGCTGGATACACGCCAGTTCTTCCGCATGGTCCTCGTCAATTTCATCTTATGCAATGGCGATGCGCACGCCAAGAATTTTTCCATGATTGATGAAGACAACGGAGCATGGCGTCTGGCTCCGGTATACGATGTGATGAACACCCGACTCCACGTGGCCGATGCAGATTTCGCCATGGGAAAAGGCTTGTTCAGGGATGCCAGGGAAATCCCCAGAAACCAAATGGGTGCATTCTTTCTCTCCTGGGGCGAAGCCATCGGGCTGAATGCAAGAATCACCACGAAGGAGATACGCCATGTGCTTGCCTGCGTTCCGGCGGTCATCAAGGCATTGTCTTCGTCTGATTTGTCACAAAAAGCCCAGCGGGTATTCCGGTATCACCTTAAGCAACGCGTCCAGCGATTTCAGGATGTGTCGTAATTCACCATATGTGGTGAATTACGATATTTTTACAAATAGACAGCATCCATAAATCAGCATAATTCACCACATATAGTTAATTCTTCTCAGCAAAATGAGAAGTATTGCCCAGCAGCGCCTTCAGAAAACGTGAGAGGAGCATAAATTGCCACAATACGCGACATCCACGATTCCCTTCCCGTAATCATCACATAAAAAAACGCCACTCAAACCGGCTTCATTCCGGCACTATTGCAGCAGGAATTATTCATACACACGCCACAGCGGACAAGGCCGTGGCGTGCCACTTTTCGGGTCATCTACCGGAATGTTTGTTCCATACAGCCTTTTAAATACAATCAGTTGCGATATTTCGATCTGCAGCAAGGAAGCATCCGGCATGCTGTATACTAACTCGCGTTCCGGGCAAAGCTTGCGGGTAAGCTTTCCATCGCGCGAGGAATACCCCGCCAACTCCACCCCGGGCAACCAAACTCAAACCTATATAAACACACAATATGAAAAAAACAC